>NZ_JBEXMJ010000002.1:155540-455540 GCF_040610475.1 Actinopolymorpha sp. NPDC004070
GCCGTACGAGGTCGCCTGCCGCCACATGCACGAGGAACCGCTCTCACCTTCCGTTCTCACTCCCGGCCTTCCGCCGGAGTACGACGCGATCGTGCTGCGCGCCCTGCAGAAGGATCCGGACCGCCGCTACCAGTCCGCGGCCAGCATGCGCCGTGCGATCTCGCGCGTCATAGCTTCGGGCCTCCGCGTCTCCTGACCGTCCGTAGGTCACGCAGTGCGGAAGGCCTCGGCGAAGGTGAACGTGCCGCGGAGTGTGGGGTCGTACGCGGTCAACGTGCGTACCTGAAACGCCGCGTCGAGGTACCCCCGACTGCAGACCGCGTGACCGACTACCTCGTCCCGGTCTCCGATCACCACCACACACAGCGGCGGCAGCCAGTCGGGTCCGGTACGGAGCCGGTCGAGGATCGAGACCTCGACCGGGAGCTGTCGCTCACCCCTTCAGGCCGCTGTTGGCGACGCCCTCGATCACGTAGCGCTGCACCACCACGTACAGGATCAACACCGGGATGGCGGCCACGCTCGCCCCGGCCATCACCACGGGATAGTCGGTGGTGTAGGCACCCTGGAGGGTGGCCAGGCCGGGCGCCAGCGTCATCTTGTTCGGGCTGAAGAGCACGAACACCGGCCACACGAAGTCGTTCCAGGCGCCGAGGAAGCTCAGCACCGCAAGCGTCACCAGCCCCGGTTTCGACAGCGGCAGCACGATCCGGGTGAAGATCGTCCACGAGTTCGCACCGTCGATCAGGGCGCTCTCCTCCAGTTCGCGGGGGATCGACAGGAAGAACTGGCGCAGGAAGAAGACGCCGAACGCGCCGGCCGCGCCCGGCACCACCAGCGCCCAGTAGCTGTCCAGCCAGCCGAGCTTGCTCATGGTGAGGTAGTTCGGCATGAAGAAGATGAAGCCGGGCACGAAGAGCGTGGCGATGAGGATGCCGAAGAGCAGGTTCCGCCCGGCGAAGCTCATCCGGGCCAGTGCGTAGGCCGCGGCCGACGCCACTGCCACGGTGAGCAGCATGTGCAGCACCGAGACCGCCAGCGAGTTGAGCAACCACGTGTAGACGGGGTTCGCGGCGTCGTCGAAGATCACCTTGTACGCCCGCAGGGTCCACTCGGTGGGCAGAACCCGGATCGGGATCGAGCGGGCATCGGACTCGGTCTTGAACGTGGTGAGCAGCATCCACAGCAACGGCAGGACGAAGATCAGCGAGATCACCGTCATCGCGACGTAGGTCAGCGGCCCCACCCTGGTTCGGGAGTAGCCCGTCTGATGAGTCCGCCGGCGGAGTGCGGTGGAGGAGTCGACTCCGGACGGACCGCTGGTGATCAACTTGGTCGTCGTCATGACGGTCTGCGCTCCCGCATGATCAGGAAGTTGGCGATGGAGATGATCGTCAGGGCCAGTGCCAGCACGTAGCTCATCGCCGCGGCGGTGCCCATCCGGAAGCCACGCAGGCCCTCGTTGGTCATCGCCATGATGGCCGTCGTGGTGCTGTCACCCGGACCACCTCTGGTCAGGATGTACGGCTGCCCGAACAGGTTCGCGCTGGCGAGGATCGTCGTCGTCACCACGAACAGGAAGATGTTGCGCAGGCCCGGTACGGTCACGTGACGAAACCGCGCCCATCGCCCGGCGCCGTCCAGCTCCGCCGCCTCGTACAGCTCTCCGGGCAGACCCTGCAACCCGGCCAGGAAGATCACCGCGTTGAAGCCGATCGTCCACCAGATCGTGGTGACCAGGATCGTGATCCAGGCCTGCGGCTGGGTGGTCAGCCAGGAGACCTTCGGCAGCCCGATCCCGCTCAGGATGCCGTTGATCAGCCCGACCTCGGGGTCGAAGAGGTAGCCGAAGAGCAGGCCGACCACCGCGACCCCGAGCACGAACGGCGTGAAGACGACCGCACGGAAGAAGGTGCGGCCGGCGAACTTCTGGTTGAGCAGCAGCGACAACCCCAGCGGGATCGCCACCAGGAACGGCACGCTCATCAGCACGAACAGGAAGGTGTTCTTCATGCCGTTCCAGAACGGATGGAAGATCACCGAGCCGGCGTCGAGCAGGTCGCGGTAGTTCTGCAGCCCCACCCAGGGCTTGCCGGGCAACATGAAGTCCCAGTTGTGCAGGCTCATCCAGAAACCGAAGACCGCCGGGCCCACCACGAACGTCAACAGCAGCACGACGTACGGCGCGACGAAGAGGTACGGCGTCAGTGGACGGTGGTGCCGCAACGCGGTCCGGCTCATGGTCGCGGCTCCCGATCGCGGCGATTGCTCATCCGCTGTACTTCTTCTTGTTGGCGGTCAGGATCTGGTCGCCCTTCTGGGCCGCGTCCTGCAACGCCTGCGCGACCGGCTTCTTTCCGGTCACGGCCAGGCTGACCGCCTTGCTCCACTCGGGATCGGTGTCGCCGGCGCCCGGCACGTTGGGCGGGAAGTGCGCCCAGTCGATCATCTTCTCGAACTGCTTCACGTCGGTGTACTGCGCGAACTCCGACGACTCGCGCACCGACTTGCGGGCCGGCACCATCCCGGCCTCGGCCCAGCCGACGGAGTTCTGGCTCATCCAGTTGACGAAGACGCGCGCAGCGGTGGCCTTGTTCTTGTCCTGGTTGGTCTGCCGCGGCAGCGTGAAGCAGTGCGATCCCGCCCACGTCTGCTGCTCCGAACCGAACACCGGGATCGGTGCGCAGCCCCAGTCCAGGCCCTTCGCCTCCTTGCACGGAGTGACCATCCACGGCCCGACGATCATGAAGGCGGCCTTGTTGTTGCTGAACGAGACCCAGTCGCCGTCGGCGGCGGCGTTCTTCGGCGAGTAGCCGTCGTCGATCAGGCTCTTGAAGTAGGTGATCGAGTCGATCGCCGGCTTGTCGGCGAAGCCGGTCTTGGTGCCGTCGTCGCTGATCATGTAGCCGCCGTTCTGGAAGATCATCGACTGTGCGACCAGGCCGCCGATGCTCAGGGCGCTCACCCAGTAGCCCTTGACGTTCTTGGACCTGCACTTGTCCAGCACCGCCATGAACTCGTCCTTGGTGGTCGGCGGCTTCTCGGGGTCGGCGCCGACCTGGGCCAAGACCTTCTTGTTGTAGTAGAGGCCGGCCGGGTGGATGTCGAGCGGTATGGCGTACTGCTGGTCCTTGTAGTACGTCGCCTTCCACACCAGCTCGGCGTAGTCGTCGGCAGTGAGCTTGGCGCCCTTCACCACGTCGTCGATCGGCTGGACCACCCGGCGAGCGGCGTTCGTGGCGATGTCGCCGGTGTGCATCAGGCAGATGTCGGGGGCCCGGCCGCTCTGCACCGAGGCCGGCAACTTCTGGAACAGGTCGGCCCAGGCGATCGACGTGGTGGTGACCTTGATCTTCGGGTGGGCCTTCATGAACTTCGCGACCAGCTTCTTCATCACCGGGCCGTCGCCGCCGGTGAGGCCGTTCCAGTACTGCAACGTGACGGCCGGGCCGCTGTAGCCCTCGGCACCGCCCTTGCCCTGCGTGCCCTCCGCGGGTTCCTGACCCGGGCCGTGACTGCCGCCGCAACCGGAGAAGGTGAGCCCGGCGCCGACAGCGGCGGCAGCGCCGAGCAGGGTCCGGCGGCTGAAACGCACCGGATCAGCAGTGGCCATCGTGGTCCTTTCGGAAGTTCAGCGGCTGGCGAGTCGAATGCAGTGCCACGACGCCGGCGGCAGCGTGACGGTCAACTGGTCACCGGCGACGGTGGAGACGCCGGGCTGAGGGACGACCCGATCGGGACTGTCCTCGGAATTGCTCGCGCCGTGGTCCTCGTCGCCGACGACGAGGTGCTCGACCAGGCGGAGTTCGCCGAACGCTCCCAGCCGTACGGTCCAGGACGCCGGATCGGTCAGCGAGCGGTTGGTGGCGAAAATGGCCAGCTCACCGGACTGCGCATCGTGCGTCGCGACCGCCCACACCTGCTCGACCGGACCGTAGGCAGGAGTATCAACCTGTCCGTGCTCACCGCCGAGCATCAGCACGGTGCCCCGGGCGTGCCTGGCCGTGAG
The DNA here is from genome assembly GCF_040610475.1 of Actinopolymorpha sp. NPDC004070. Lineage (NCBI taxonomy): Bacteria > Bacillati > Actinomycetota > Actinomycetes > Propionibacteriales > Actinopolymorphaceae > Actinopolymorpha > Actinopolymorpha sp. NPDC004070. Next base: position 159,550 of record NZ_JBEXMJ010000002.1, read on the forward strand.
CGCGAACGGGTGGAAGATCGTCTGCCGCCACGCCGCTCCGCCGGGGACCGTCAGGATCGGCGCGATCGCGTTCACCAGTTGCGCCTGGCAGGCCACGCCGACCCGATCCGTGTGACGGAGCAGGGTGATCAGCAACGATCCGACCACCACCGCGTCGAGTGCGGTGTAGACGTCCTGGATCAACGCGGGCGCCTCTGTCGGCTCGGACGGTTCGGGCGCCTCGGTGTGCTCCGCCTCCTTCTCCGCGTGCCGGGCGGCGAACCAGACGTTCCACTCGTCGAAGGAAACGTTGATCCGCTTCGGCGAGTGCCGCTTGGCAGCCACGTGGTCCGCGGTCGCGACCACGTCGCGGATGTAACGATCCATGTCGGCCGAGACCGCGAGGAAGGACACCTCGTCGCCGCCGACCGGCTCGTAGTACACGTGGGCCGAGATCAGGTCGACGTCGTCGAAGCAGTGCTCGAGAACGATGCGCTCCCAGTCGCCGAAGGTCGGCATCCGCGGGTTGGAGGAGCCACAGGCGACCAGTTGCAGGTCCGGGTCGAAGACCTTGTACGCGTGGGCGACCTCCCGTGCGAGCCGGGCGTACTCCACCGGCGTCTTGTGACCGATCTGCCAGGGGCCGTCCATCTCGTTGCCCAGGCACCACAGTCGTACGCCCCACGGTTTGGCGTGCCCGTTGCTCACGCGCTGGTCGGCGTACCGCGTGCCGGGGTTTCCGTTGACGTACTCGAGATAGTCGACCGCCTCGGCCAGGCCGCGGTTGCCGAGGTTGACCGCGAGCATCGGTTCCATGCCGACGCGGGCACACCAGGCAAGGAAGTCGTCGGTGCCTACCTGGTTGGTCTCGATGGAACGCCAGGCGAGGTCGAGGACTCGCGGTCGCGACTCGCGCGGCCCGACGCCGTCCTCCCAGCGGTAGTTGGACACGAAGTTGCCGCCCGGGTAGCGGACGACGGTCGCGCCGAGTTCCCTTACCAGGCCGGCGACATCACCGCGGAACCCGTCCTCGTCGGCCGTGGGATGCGTGGGCTCGTAGATGCCGGTGTAGACACACCGGCCGAGATGCTCTACGAACGTACCGAACAGCCAGGGGTTGACCGGTCCGACAGCAAAAGCTGGATCAATCGTGGAGATCAAAGACACCGGCCACTCCCTGAATCAATTCAACGATGTAACCGCGGTGCCGGAAGTGTGCCGGAGGCGAAAATGCGCTGTCAATGACTCGACGGAAGGAATCTTGGACGACCCGTGACCGGGCTTCACGCGCCGAGTGGGCAGGCCGCCGACTCGTGGACGCGCGGTACCGGTCGAGATGCCCTTCGGTGACGAACTCGGTGAGCGCGGCCTGGGTCGCCGACGGCGGGCACCAGTCGGTCACCTGGCGGATGGCCCGCAACGAGGGGAGCAGAGTCGGCGGTGCGATCCGAAAGCCCAGGCGCGTCCCGGCGCCAGGGTCTTGGCGAACGTCCCACGTAGAGCACCCGGCCGTCGCGGTCGAGACGATGCAGCGGTTCGAGCGGGTGCGCGGTGTAGCGGAACTCGCTGTCGTAGTCGTCCTCGACCACGGCCGCTCCGTTCGCCGAAGCCCAGTCCAGCAAGGCGATCCGGCGCCGGCGTGACATCACCATGCCGAGCGGATATTGGTGAGAAGGGGTGACGCAGACCAGCTTCGCCCTGGCCGGCAAGGCATCGACCACGATGCCCTCACCGTCCACCGAAATCCCGACCACCCGCAACCGTGTCCCCGGGGTCCAGCAGCACCCGAGCGATCAGGCCCACGGCGTGCCCGGCTCCCGCCGGCAGCTGATCCGAACGGCCTACGAGGCGCTCCCCGAGGGCGGCGCGTGCTGATCGAGTTCGGCGACGCGTTCGACTTCACCGGCAGCGACTTCGCCGGGTGGTGCCGCGACGCGGGCTTCCGCGACGCCGAGATTCTGCCCCGATACCGGTCCTGCGACCGCAGGATCGCCTACAAGGAGTGGAACCCTGCGGGTCGCAGCTGCCGCCTCGGTGGAGGGTCAGCCGACGCCGGCGAGCAGCTTTCCCAACGCGTCGAGCAAGCCGGCGGTGCCGGACTCGCGACCGGCGGCGGCCTCCGGTCCGGGACCGTGCACGCCGTCGAGGTGGACGCCCTGCTCGGTGAACGTGAGGCGGGTCCCCGGGCCGGCGCCGTCGTGGGTGGGCTCGAACACGATCGTGGTGATCGACGTCGAGGCGTGCGCCCCGTCCAGCCACATGTCGTAGGTGTAGACGATCCGCTCGTTTGGTGTGACGTCGGTGTAGGTGGCGCGGAACTGCGACAGCGGGCCGCCCTCGCCGTGCCGGCCCTCGTCGGTCGCCACGCCGCCGACCCGGAAGTCGTCGGAGTACTGGACGTCGACGAACTCGTCGCTGCCGAACCACTCGCGCTTGATCTTCGGGTCGGCGAAGGCGGCCCACACGCGGTCGACCCCAACCGGGTACTCGCGCTCGATCACGAACGTGGCGTGGGTCTGGGTGCGGTCGGTCATGTCAGTCCTCCTGTGTCGGATGCTGGTTGGTGAGGTAGTCGCCCAAGCGGTCGAGCTTGCGTTCCTGCGGGCGGCGGTGGGCCACGATCCAGGCGTTGGCCGGGACCAGCGCGTCGGGCACGAGTTGGTACGTGCGCACCCGGCCGACCTTCTCCGACGACACGATCCGCGCCTCCTCGAGGACCCGGAGGTGCTGGACGACGGTGGGCAGCGCCATGCCGAACGGTTCGGCGAGCTGGCTCACCGAGGCCGGGCCGTGGACCAGCCGCGCGACCATCGCCCGGCGGGTGCCGTCCGCCAGTGCGCGGAACATTCGGTCGAGGTCGACGCCCCCGTCGTCCCAGGCCGAACACTTAGGCATACGACTAAGTATGTTGTCACGGGCGAGGATGTCAAGGGCGGCAACCGCCGTCGCCGTCGCCAGGTGACCAGCGCTGGACACAGCCCGCCGCGCGTCGCACGATGTCCGGGACAATTGCAGCCTTCCGGTGTGCGCCACGACCGGGACCAGCTCCGGACGAAGGGACGGTTGATGAGGACCGAACGAGGAGTTCCTTCGCGGTCGAGGACCCGGTCGTGACGGCCGAGGTCGCGCCGCACTCGAACGGCGCCGCACCGGACCCGAACGACGCTCCGGGCGCCGACGCCATCCGGCTCACCCTCAACGGCCAGCGGTACGAGGTCGCCGCACCGGTCGGGCGTACCCTCGCCGAACTTCTCCGCAACGACCTGGGCTTCACCGGCACCAAGGTCGCGTGCGGAGAAGGACACTGTGGCGCCTGCACGGTGCAGGTCGACGGCAGACCCACGCTGTCCTGCATCACCCTCGCCCACACCGTCGACGGCGCCGAGGTCACCACCATCGAGGGTCTGCGCGACCACGCGATGGTCGATGCGTTCGTCCGCTGCGACGCACTCCAGTGCGGCTTCTGTACGCCCGGACAGATCGTGTCGGCGACCGCCCTCGTCGCCGGCAATCCGCAGCCCAGCCGCGAGGAGATCCGGCACGCGATGGCGGGGAACATCTGCCGATGCGGCGCCTATCCGAAGATCGAGGAGGCGATCCTGACATGGCGCGCCTGATCAGGACCGAGAAGGAAGTCGAAGGCCGCTTCGAGACCGTCTGGCTGGTCGTCGACGAGGACTCCCTCGACCAGTGGCCGTCCGGCCCGCTCGACGTTGTGGGCCGCCCGGCCACCCGCAAGTCCGGCCACGCCCGTGCCCGAGGCGAGGCCACCTACACCGCCGACGTCCGTTTGCCCGGGATGCTGGCCGCCGCCGTCCTGCGGTCGCCGTACGCCCATGCCCGCGTCCGTCACATCGACCTGTCCCGGGCCCTGCAGGCGCCAGGCGTACGCGGCGCGATCGGCCCCGGCGACGCCCCCGAGGTCCAGGCCCTCGCCGGCTACCACGGCGCACCCGTCGCCGCGATCGCCGCCGACAGCGAAGGCCAGGCCCGCGCCGCCCTCAGGCTCATCGACGTCGACTGGGAGGTTCTGGAACCCGTCCTCGACCCCGACGAGGCCGTACGCCGCGGCCAGCTGACCTCCGAGCCCCGACACTACGAGCGCGGCGACTTCGACGCGGCTCTGGCCGAGGCCGCCGTCGTGGTCGAGTCGGAGTACCGCACCCAGGTCGTCCTCCACAACTCCCTCGAGACCCACCAGTCGGTGTGTACGTGGGAAGGCGACACCCTCGTCGTTCACACGTCCACCCAGGACATCTGGGGCGTGCGCAACGGCGTCTCCCAGGCGCTCGGAATGCCGGCGGACAAGGTTCGGGTGATCTGCGAATACATGGGCGGCGGCTTCGGTGCCAAGAACGACCCCGGCCACTACACCTTCATCGCCGCCGAACTCGCCAGGCGCACCGGCCGCCCCGTCCGCTGCGCACTGACCCGCCGCGAGGAGAACCTCGCCGCCGGCAACCGCAACGCCACCATCCAGCGCCTCACCATCGCCGCCCGCCGCGACGGCACGATCGTCGCGCTGGGCGGGGAGTTCGTCGCCGCCCTCGGCTGGGGCGGCTGGATGGCCTCCACCGCCGGACCGATGCAGGGCCTGTACGCCTGCCCGAACGTCCGGACCGTCGAGTACGCCGCCCGACTCAACACCCCGCCGATGGCGGCGTTCCGCGCACCCGGGTTCGTCGAGGGCACCTTCGGCCTGGAGTGCCTGGTCGACGAGCTCGCGGTGAAGCTGGAGATGGACCCGCTCGAGATCCGACGCCGCAACTTCTCCCCGGCCGACCCGGCCACCGGCACCGCGTACTCCTCCAACAACCTCATGGAGTGCTACGCCCGCGCCGACAAGCACTGGGCCCGCCGCCACGACGTCCGCGCCCGCAGTGAAGGGCCCTGGCGGCGAGGCGTCGGCATGGCGTCCCAGATCTGGTACGGCGGCGGCGGACCGCCCGCGTACGCGTGGGTGCGGGTCGGCTCCGACGCCCGCGCCACCGTCGTCACCGCGATGCAGGACATCGGCACCGGCACCCGTACCGCCATGTCCCAGATCGCCGCGGAGGAGCTGGGCCTGCCGCTGGACAGCGTCGACCTCGTCCTCGGCAACACCGACCGCGGGCCGTACGCCGTCGCCGCGGCCGGATCCTCCACCACCCCGTCGATGGGTCCCGCGATCCGCTCCGCCGCCGGCGACGCCCGCCGGCAGATCCTCGACATCGCCGCCCAGCGCTACGACCGCGAGCCCGACCAGCTGACGCTGCGCGGCGGCCGCATCGTGGCCGCCGACGGTGAGTCCTGGCCGACCGAAGAGGTCCTCGGCCTGCTCGGCGACGCCCAGATCCTCGGCAAGGGCGCGCGTGGCCCGAACCCCACCGGCATGGGGGTGCACACCTTCGGCGTCCAGGTCGCCGAGGTCGCGGTGGACATCGAGACCGGTGAGGTACGGGTCGAACGCCTCGCCGCGATCCACGACGTCGGCCGCGTCATCAACCCGCTCGGGGCCTCCAGCCAGCTCGAGGGCGGCGTCATCCAGGGCATCGGGCACACCCTGTCCGAGGAACGCCTGATCGACCCGGCCACCGGGCAGATCCTCACCCAGACGCTGGACGCCTACCGCATGCCCACGATCGCCGACGTCCCCGAGATCATCACCGAGCTCGTCGACGTACCCGACCCCAACCTCACCAGCCTCGGCGCCAAGGGACTCGGCGAACCGCCGATCATCCCGGTCGCCGCCGCGATCGCCAACGCCATCCGCGACGCGACCGGCGCCGACGTCCACGAACTCCCCCTCGACCGCGAGGAGATGCTGCGCGCCCTCCGCGACGCGGCCGACCGACAAGCAGCGAAGGAACGCCATGAAGCTCCGGCGACTGTCTAGCCTCGCCGACGCCGAGTCCGGCGAGGCCGGGCTCGGCAACGGTTCGTTGGCCCTGGCCGGCGGTACGGAGGTCGTCCCGCTGCTGCGCGACGGACTGCTCGCGGCCGACACCCTCGTCGACGTCCGCGGCGTGCTGCCGCGCGAGATCACGCCGTACGACGGCGGGGTGCGGATCGGTGCGGGTACGACGCTCACGGAGCTGGAACACGCCGACACCGCGGCCCGCGTGCCCGACGCCCTTCGAGAGGCATGCCGGCTGTCGGCGTCGCCGCAGATCCGCAACATGGGCACCATCGCGGGCAACCTGCTGCAGGCCACCCGCTGCTGGTACTGGCGGCTCGGGCACGACTGCTGGCTGGCCGGCGGCGAGAAGTGCCTGGCCCGCGACGGACGCAGCGACGAACACGCGGTGTTCGGCAACAGCCGCTGCGCCTCGGCGCACCCGTCCGACCCGGCCGCGGCGCTGCTCGCGCTGGGAGCGACGGTGCGTACGTCACGGCGGGACCTGCCGATCGCCGACCTGTACCGCCTGCCCACCGACGACGACCGGACCGTCACCGCGCTGGAACCCGGCGAGCTGATCCTGGAGATCGACGTACCTCGGCCCGCTGCCAGCACCTACCTGAAGGCGATGGACCGCAAGCGGTACGCGTTCGCCCTGGTTGGTGTCGCGGCGGTCCGCTCCGGTGAGTCCGATGAGGTCGGTGAGGATGTGCGGGTCGCGCTCGCCGGGGTCGCCCCGGTGCCGTGGCTGGTCGAGTCACACAACGGCGATGCGGTCGGCTTCGGCGACGCCACGCCGCTGCCGGGTTCGGCGTACAAGATCGAGCTGGCCCAGGCGCTGATCCGCCGCGCCAAGGACGCCATCTCCGAGACGGTGTGATTGCCCGCGGACGGCGCTCCGGCGCCGCCCGCAAGGGCGCGGCCGGGGGTCGAGGCGTGGAGGACCACCTTGCTTTACCCGGAACTCTACGCGTGGGCGGTGCCAGTCAGAAGGTGTGTGACCGGCGCAGGCGCCGCGGGCGGCCGTCGGGGTCGGCGACAGTGCGGTACGCCAGGCCGGCCCACCTCATGGTCGCCGGCGAAAGCCGCGGCAGCTGGTAGGGGCGCAGCCGGCCGGGTGGCCGCGAGCCGGTGCGTTCGCCGTCGTGCCAGTGCTGCAGTCGCTGCGCCGCTTCGGCGAAGGCGGCGAAGAACGACCCGGGATCGATCAGGTCGGCATCGTCACCGGGGTCGCGGTCGAGGTGTTCGCGGGCGAGTTCCAGACGAAGGTCGCGGGCGAAGACGCGGGCGCCGTCACCGTAACGATCCAGTACGCGCGGTTCGCGGCAGTCTCGGACCTGGTCGATCACCGCACAGGACAGCTCTGAGTCGTGGGTCCAGGAGCGGCGGTTGAAGTTGTCGGAGCCGACCGAGGCCCACACGTCGTCGATCACGCACACTTTGGCGTGGACGTACACCGGGGTGTCGTGGTGGTTCTCGATCCCGTACACCCCGACGCGACCCGGAGCGGCCGCGTTGAGCAGGTCGAGCGCCTGCTGGCGTCCGACCAGGTTCATCGGAAGGCTCACCCGGCCGTCCTGGTCGGGGTGGTGGGGGATCACCGCGACCAGCAACAGGTCGGGGTTGGCGGCGAGCGCGTCGGCGAAACAGGAGGCCACCTCATCCGACCACAGGTACTGGTCTTCGACGTAGACGAGCCGGCGCGCACGGGCGAGGACCTTCCGATAACCGCGGGCGACACTGCGTTCCCCGTCCGGAGCGAACGGGTAGCGGGGGCGCCGCGCGGGATAGGTGCGCAGCACCTGCACCAGATGGGTGCCCGCCGGCGACGGGTCGGACGGCTGCGCAGGAAGGGTGGACGGGTCGTCATCGTCGTCGCGCCGCAGTGCGTCGGCCACCCGGTAGGCGGGGTTGAGGCTGACCGGCGTGCGGTCGTTCCAGCGTTCGCGAAAACTGAACTCCAGATCCCCTACCGCCGGCCCGTGGATCTCCAGTTGGATGTCGTGCCACGGTGGCCGGGGTCCGTACACATCGCTCATCGGCTGCCGCTGCGGGTCGCCATGGTGGTCGCTGGTGTCGCGCCGGCTGTGGCACAGGTCGATCCCGCCGGCGAACGCCACGTCCCGCTCGGGGTGCCGGACGTGCCGGACGACGACGAACTTCTGATGGTGAGACCCGCCCGGACGCACCCGCATGTCGCGGATGCATTCCCCGCCCGCGGCGTTGATGTCCTCGCCCAGATACCGGTTCTCGTCCGCGCTGAACGCCAACCGGTCCCAGTGCGAACGCCAGATGAGCCCCTTGACGATCACACCGCGGCCGGCGGCCTCACACAGCACGCGCGCCACCTCGGCGCCCTGTTCGTCGAGACGCTGGTCGGGGTCGCCACGCCAGTCGGTGAACATGATGACGTCCCCGGCCTCGGTGGCAGTGACGACCTCGACCAGCCGGGCGAAGTAGGTCGCGCCGTGCACCAGCGGCGTGACCGTGTTCCCGCCGGACCACGCCGTCGTCCCATCGCCGCGGCGCCGGTCGAGTTCGGTGGCGTCGTTGCCCCGCTCGTCCGCGGTGAGAAACCACTCCAGGTCTGTCACCGGCGCAAGGTAACACCAGTGACGCGGCCGCCGGTCCGGCTCCTGCATGAACGACGGCTGGCTGCGCGGGAGGGCTACATCGAGGAGTACGCACCGTAGTTCACCCGCCACCAAGGGGAGTCGACACCGAAGGGCGTCAACCGCCGCTTCGACGGAGGCCGAGACGATGATCGAGACGACGGCTTCCTACCGCGGCCCGTGTACGTCGTACGGCGAGTCCGCGACACTCGGCAACGGGCGGCTCACGGCGTACCCGCAAGCCGAGCACGGCGTACCCACGGCAGTTGGGTTGGTGTTCCCCGCGCGCACGTTGCAGGGTCTCCCAGCGAGCCCGCCGACCGATGGCAAGTGGTGCTACGACAAGGACGGCAACGGAAGCGTCGACCCGATGACCGAGTGCGCGAACGGAACCCGCACGGGCACGCACCACCTCTTGTCTACGACCTGCCGCATTTCGACATCCACTTCTACATGAACGCCGAGTCCGAACGGCTGAAGATCGGGACGGGGCCGTGCGAACCACCTCGTCGACAGGACAGGACCGGAGTTCCACGTCAGTTCCCGGGAACTACGACCGTCTTCAGCCCCACCCCTTCCTCCGCGGCGACAAGAGCTTCCCGGAAGTCGGCGAGAGCCACCTGTCTGGTCACCAGCGGAGCGAGCGTTACCAACCTCCGTTCGATCAGCGTGATCGCATGGTTCCAAGACGGCGGGGTGGAGGCGAAGCCACTGCTGATGGTCAGCTCCTTGTAGAGCACCTGGTCGAACGGGAGGGTCACGTCGCGTCCGAAGATCCCGATCTGCACGTACTTGGCGCCTCGGCGGGCGGCACGGAAGGCGGCTGCCGCGCCCGGGGCGCTCCCCGAGCATTCGAGGACCACGTCGAAGGAGCTCTCCTCCGCTGTTCCGACGGTGGTGTTGATGCCGAGGCTCTCGGCAACGGCGAGCCGTTCCGCGTCTTTCGGCAGACCAGCGAGGGTCACCGCACCGCCCTGCGCCTTCGCCACCTGGGCGGCGAGCTGCCCCATTGCGCCCGGCCCGGTGACGAAGACCTTGTCCCCGGCACTGACCACCGGCGGCTCCATCAGGCACTGCGCAATGCAGGCCAACGGCTCTGAGAGAACCCCGTCGTACTCGCCCAGCCACTCCGGCAGGGCGTGCAGGTTGATGACCGGCATCACCACGTAATCGGCGAATCCGCCGTTCTCGAACGAGCCGAGCGACCGGCGGTACGGGCACAGGTTGCGGCGGCCGGCTCGGCACATGTGGCAGCGTTCACAGGTGGAGAAGTAGGTCTCGCAGGCTACACGCTGCCCGACCCAGCTCCCGTCCTCCACAGCGCCGACCTCGACAACCCGGCCGAGGATCTCGTGGCCCATGACCACGGGCGCCTCGTAACCGTACTCGTCGTGCGCGACGTGCACGTCGGTGCCGCAAATTCCGGTAGCGATGATCTGTACGCGTGCGAAACCGGTCGGTGCCTGCGGGACGGGCACCGTTGTCACGATGACGTTGTCGGGCCCGGGGCCCTTCTTCACGACCGCCTGCATGGTTTCAGCTGTGACCGGCAGTGTGGTTGTCACGGTGTCCTCTCCTTCGAGCGGGGGTTGGATATCAGTTCCGCGGGAAGCCGAGGTTGATGCCGCCACTCGGCCTGGATGCAGCGAACCTTCACGAGGAGGGGGCCACCGGACTGCGCCGGGCCCGCCCGCCGACTCAACCACACCGCTACCTGCCGTCCGCCGCAGGCGCCCCGAAGGGGCGGATGTCGGCCATGGGCACGCCAACCGACGCTGCCGACACGGCGGACCCGCATTCCGCATGCGGTCGCGCCGGCTGATTTCCAACAGGCGCCACGTCGGCCGGGCAGTGAACTTAGGAGCGGGCAAGGCCGACGCATTTGGACGGGGACGCCGGCGATCGGTGCTGGCGCAGACTGGAGACCACGATCGCGGCACGTCCTGTTGGCGTCGCCCTGCCGCCGCTACCCTCACCGCATGCGCTGGCGGCCGGCGGTGTGCGCGGTGGCGAGAACGGCACTCATGGCGGGTCGTTCGGTGGTCGACAACGGGCTGGCGGTACGGACGGGATCGAGGACGTGCGCCGCACTCCCTCACAGCCCGGACGGAGCGACAGTTCGCCGCGATCGATCGAGGAGAGAGACCAGATGCTGGGGCAGATGTCGGACCACCCGCTGACACTCGTCCACGCGTTCAACCGCGCCGAGCGGCTGTTCGCCGAGAAGACGATCACGACGCTGACAGCGACCGGGCGGGAGCGGCAGACCTACGGCGAGTGGGCGCGACGGACGCGCCGGCTCGGCGGGGCGCTCGACGCGCTCGGCCTCGCGCCCGGCGCGCGCGTCGGCACGTTCGCGTGGAACAGCGCGCGCCACCTGGAGCTGTACTTCGCGGTCCCGTGCAGCGGGCGCGTGCTGCACACACTGAACATCCGCCTGTTCCCCGAGCAGGTGACCTACGTCGTCAACCACGCCGAGGACGAGGTCGTATTCGTCGACCGCTCGCTGGCCGCGACGCTGCTGCCGCTGATCGCGGACGCCCCGTCGGTGCGCCACGTGGTCGTGATGGACGACGGCGCCGGCGAGGTGCCGGCCGACGATCGCATCGTCGACTACGAGGCGCTGATCGGCGCGTCCCCGGCCATCGACTTCCACATCGACGACGAGAACCAGGCCGCGGCCATGTGCTACACGAGTGGGACGACCGGCCACCCCAAGGGAGTCGTCTACTCCCACCGCTCGACGGTGCTGCACTCGCTCGGCGTGATGCTGGCCGACACGCTCGGCGTCAGCGAGCGGGACACGATCCTGCCGATCGTCCCGATGTTCCACGCCAACGCCTGGGGCCTGCCGTACGCGGCCGCGATGGCCGGCAGCGCGCTCGCGTTCCCCGGGCCGCAGATGAGCCCGGCGGCGATCGCCGAGCTGATCGAGCGCGAGCGCGTCACCTTGGCCGCCGGCGTGCCGACGATCTGGGCGGGCGCGCTCGACGAGCTGCACGGCCGCGACCTCTCCGCGCTGCGGGCCGTCGTCTGCGGTGGGTCGGCCGTACCGCAGGCGCTGTCGGAGGCCTACGAGCGGCGGCTCGGCCTGCCGATCCTGCAGGCGTGGGGCATGACCGAGACGAGCCCCGTCGCCTCCGTGTGCACGATCAAGAGCACGCTTGCCGACCTGCCCGCGGACGAGCTGGGGCGCCTGCGGGCGAGCCAGGGCATGCCCATGCCGCTGGTGGAGGCGCGCATCGTCGAACCGGGGACGACGCACGAGGTGGCGTGGAACGGCAGCGACCACGGCGAGCTGGAGGTCGTCGGGCCGTGGATCGCGGCCTCCTACTACGGTGCCGAGAGCGACCATGGAACCTCGTTCACCGGGGACGGCTGGCTGCGGACCGGCGACGTCGCCACGATCTCCCCCGACGGATACATCCGGCTCGTCGACCGCACCAAGGACCTCGTGAAGTCCGGCGGCGAGTGGATCTCCTCCGTCGAGCTGGAGAACGCGATCATGGCCCACCCCGCGGTGCTGGAGGCGGCGGTGATCGCGGTGCCCGACGAGTGGTGGGGCGAGCGCCCACTGGCCTGCGTGGTCCGCGCGGACGAGCACGCGCTGACCGCGGACGACCTCCGCGCGTTCCTGTCGTCGCGCGTCGCACACTGGTGGATCCCCGAGCGGGTCGAGTTCATCGACGAGGTCCCCAAGACCTCGGTCGGGAAGTTCTCCAAGAAGACGCTGCGGGAGCGGTTCGGGGCGGGCTGAAGCCCGCGGCGCTCGCCGTCGGCGAGCAGCTCGGCCTGGTGGAAGTCGTCGACGGTGGCCATCCATCGCTGCCGTTGTCGCCGGCCGCCCGGTGTTCATCTACAACGCCGGGACGGACATGACGTGCCTCCGCGTCGCGTTCGACGCCCACGAAACCGCCACCAGGGACACGTACCCGAAGCTCGATACCCCGCCGGGAGAGCTACCGGCCTACGTGCGGCGGCGGAGGCGGGGATAGGGCCTACTACATCCGTTTTCGTCCCGGCCTCATGTGGGAAGGGAAGTGCGCATGAGATTGTCGATGCGAGCCAAAGTGATCGCCCTGGTCGTGCTGGCCGTTCTCGGCGCCGGGGCTGTCGTGGCGTTCCGGACGGTGGGGTCCAGCGAGGACCAGTGCGACAAGCCGCTCAGCGAGCGCGTGGGCGGATGGGCCTGCTACGAACCTGACCCGGACCACGAGTTCGGCGTGTCGCGGTAGCCCAGGACGGCGCAGCAGGTAGGCGTGTGGCGGCCATCTGTGGGGCGCCGTCGCCAAGTTGCAGGATCCGTCCCCGCTTCGCCAGCAGCGCGGCGATCGAGCGCGGGTCGGCCGGGCCACGCCGACATCTAGGACCGTGGTCAACCGGGTCATCACGATCGCCGAGTCCTGGGTCGCGAACTTGGCCCAGTCGACGGCTCGCGCGACAGCGGTTCTCGGCCGGACAATTCACCCTTCCGTCAGAGCAGAGACATGCGAGGGTTGCGGAAGGTGTTTGATCACGGACGGTGCCCGCGAACAGGCTTCGCGTGAGTAGCCTGGCAGAAAGCGCGTAGCGCGGATGTTCCCAGACCACCTCATACGGCGGGGACGTTGGGAATGACCTGCCGGTGCGCAGGAGGCCTCAATGGCCACTCGCTTGTTTCGTGATCGAAGAGACGCCGGACGTTTCCTGGCTGGCAGCCTCCAGCACTATCGGGACCGTCCGAATGTGGTTGTGCTCGGCCTGCCGCGCGGTGGTGTGCCGGTGGCGTACGAGATCGCTTCGGCTCTGGGGGCGCCGCTCGACGTCTTCGTGGTCCGCAAGCTCGGAGTGCCAGGCCAGGAGGAAGTGGCCCTGGGCGCGATCGCGAGCGGAGGCGCCGTGGTGCTCAATGACGACGTAGTTCGCGGGCTTGACGTCCCTCCGGAAACCATCCGGCAGGTGGCTGAGCGGGAAGGCCGTGAACTGTTACGGCGGGAGCAGGCATACCGTGCCGCTCGTCCGATGCAGGACCTCGCGGGCAAGATCGTCATCCTCGTCGATGACGGGCTCGCGACCGGTGTGAGCATGCGGGCCGCGATCCGCGCGTTGCGTGGCCTCCACCCCGAAAGGATCGTGGTCGCCGTACCGGCCGCGCCTTCGTCCACCTGCCAGGAGCTTGCCGACCTCGCCGATGAGGTCGTCTGTGCGACGACGCCGACACCTTTCTTCGCGGTCGGGCAGTCCTATTGGGACTTCACCCAGACGACTGATGAGGAGGTGCGTGACCTCCTGCGCGCCGCTTCGACGTCGCACCCGACCCAGTCGGAAGCGATCTCGTTGACAGAGGCTGGGGTCATCAGGGTGGAGGCCGTACCCGTGGAGGATGGTGTGCCGGACGGCGACGCATGGTTCGACCTCGTAGGTGACGCCCATACCGTGTTGATCGGAGAGGCGTCGCACGGCACGCACGAGTTCTACGAGGCGCGGGCGAGGTTGACGCGGTGGTTGATCGAGGAGAAGGGATTCTGCGCCGTCGCGGCGGAGGCAGACTGGCCGGATGCCTATCGGGTGAACCGTTACGTCCGTGGACGGAGCGAGGACACGACCGCCGAGGAGTCACTGCGTGGGTTCGAGCGGTTCCCGACCTGGATGTGGAGAAATACGGTTGTGCTCGACTTCGTAGGGTGGCTCAGGGAGCACAACGACCGCCTGGGTGGTGACGAGCGGGCCAAGGCGGGCTTCTACGGCTTGGACATCTATTCCCTCTATCGCTCGATGCAAGAGGTCATCGCCTACCTCGAGAGCGTGACTCGCGTCCAGCACGAGTTCCGCTTCAGAGCGGACGGAGGTACAGAACTGCTGGTTCAGAGAGTCCTGCAGGCGCTGAGGGATCACATCACCGAAGGCGAGTGGGACGACGTGAAGTCGAGCGTCCCACGCGACCTCGCTTCTGTGCTTCCGTAACTATTTACTGTCGGGCTCTCAGGACCTGCCTCGACCGAGTCTTCCGCCGGTTCAGTGCCCGGTCCTTCGCACTCGTGGGCGGCGTCGGCCATCATGTTCGTGAGCCGGAATCCTTGTCTCGACAGCGAGCGCGGCACCTTCGTCCAAGCCGTGCCCGATGCCGAAGTGCCGAGCCGGTAAGGCCCAGGCCGAGGGTCCATGCCTTGCGCACCCGCGCCGACGAGCTCGACAGACGCTTGACTGCGGACGCTGTCGTCCTCAACGAGACCCTGCCCAAGGCCGCGAAGGAGGCCGCCAGGATCACGGTGCACTTCACCACCAAGGACAGCCGCCAGGTCGAGGACTGGACCGAATCCTTCGTCGACCACGACCCCCCAGTGCACAAGGGCGACACGATCCGCGTGGTCTACGACCCCGACGACCCGTCCAACTTCCAGGACGCACGATGGGGCAACGACTACACCGGTCCGGTCGTCTTCGGTGCCGGCGCCATCGGCCTGGCAGGCTACAGCCTGTGGGAACTTCGCCCGTCCCGCACGGCGCGACACCGATCCAAGCGGCGACCATCTCACCCGACGCTTACTCGACTGCGTGACTGACCGACCGGCCCCATCGGTTTCGTACCCCCCCGGGGGTCAGCGCCGGGTCGTGCCGGTTGCGTCAGCTCATGTCGGCTGCGTCGGAGTGGCGGCCCCGGTACCTACGGGCCCCCGGCGCAGGTGTGCACGTCCAGTAGCCATGCCTCCGCAGGTGCTACCAGGCAGCCTGACCGGCCCGTACGGTCATATAGCGCGAAACTGGTGCATTACAGTACGGTCTGCTCCGGCCGCTGACGGTTCGCTCGAACCTGCCGGCTTTGCCGAGCCCGGCACATGCTTCGGCAACGTTTGCCACCTCTGCTTGATGCGGGAGTGGCACTGAAGACGAGGACACAACTTGAGATCGCGTCGGGTGTGGCGGGGATCCGCCTGGATGGCGGGGACAGGCCTGACGGGGGTGCTGGTACTGGTGGGGGCACTGGTACTGGCGGGACATGGTGGTTGGCAGCCTCGGCTGCTCGGTCGGACACCGCAACTGGTCGAGACGTCACACGCGCCGATCGCGACCCATGTGCGATCCGTGGCGTTGACGTCATCGGCCCGCGGAACAGCGGTGGTGCCGCGGCGACGTACCGAACCGTTCAGCATGCTCGGCGTCACCTGGGCGGATCAGAACGCAGCAGTACGCGGCGCCATCCAGGTGCGCACCCGTGGCATCTCGACCGGAGCCTGGTCGACCTGGCAGACGTTGGACGACGCCGACGCCGACGCCCGCACCGGCGATGTCGGTCGCCGAGTGCGCGGCGGCACCGACCCGATCTGGGTCGGACCCTCCGACGGTGTGCAGGTGCGGGCGGTTCCGAACTCAGCCGCCACCAGGGGCCGGCGGGCGACAGCGCGGCTGCCGCACGGGCTACGACTGGACATGGTCGGCCCCAGCACCCGTCACAACCCCGGAGTGAAGCCGGCCGCGTACGTGCTGGCCGATCCCGCCCCGACAGATTCGCCCACTCCATCCGACACCCCGACACCAAGCACCAGCACCTCGCCCAGCCCCCACCCGACCAGCACACCGACCCCAACCAGCACACCGGCACCAGAGCCCACCCCCATACTGTCCCCGACACCCACCCCTACCAGCGAGCCGACCAACACCCCAACCAGCACACCCACCCCAACCAGCACACCGACCCCGACTGCCTCACCGACCCCGACACCAACGCCGACCGTCCCGCCGGCGCCGCCGTCGACGGTGCCGCAGCCGCCGATCACCAGCCGAGCCGGTTGGAACGCCGACGAGACCCTCAGCCCGGACGATCCGATCTACCTGCCCGGCGAGGTCAACGCTGTCGTGGTGCACCACACCGCCGGCACCAACAGCTACACCTGTTCACAATCGGCAGCGATCGTCCGCGACATCTACAGCTACGACGTCGAAGGCCGCGGCTACCGCGACATCGGCTACAACTTCCTCGTCGACAAGTGCGGGACCATCTTCGAGGGGCGCAAGGGCGGAGTGAACCGGCCGGTCTACGGCGCGCACGCCCGTGGCTGGAACAGCCAGACCACCGGCATCGCCACCCTCGGCAACTTCAACGACGTCGCACCCACCACCTCGATGTCGACCTCGATCGCCCGGCTCGCGGCGTGGAAACTGGGCCAGTACGGCGCCGACCCCGCCGGCACCACCACGATGGTCGCCGGCGACGTGAACCTGCACAGCTACTACAGCCGCTACTTCACCAACGGCAGCAGCTACAGCTTCCCCCGCATCGTCGGCCACCGCGACGTGAACAACACCGAATGCCCCGGCAGCAACCTCTACGCCAAACTGCCCACCATCCGCAGCTGGGCATCCGGCCCCGTCCAAGGCCTCAAGGTCACCTCGATCAGCGGCACCGCCACGTCAGGAACGACCTACTACACCAAGGGCGCCCTCACCGCCCACTGGACCACCACCACCCCCGCCAGCCTGATCAAACGCTACGACGTGCTCGTCGACGGCGCGGTCAAGGCCACCGCCGCCGGTAGCGCCACCTCCGCCTCCACCACCATGTCGGCCGGAAGCCACCAACTGCAGGTGCGGGCCGTCCACCAGTCCAACAAGACGTCGACGACCACCGCCGTGACGGTCGTCGGTGACACCACCACGCCGACGTTCACCACCAAGCCAGCCCTGTCGCTGCGTACCGGCACCGTCAACACCACCGCCGTCCCCGTCAAACTTGCCTGGAAAGCCACCGACAACACCGTGCTCAAGAACGTCCAACTCACCGCCCCCAGCACCGCCACCTTCGCGCCGACCGCCACCAGCTGGAACTTCACCGCCAAGTCCGGGGGCGCCACCACTTGGACGATGAAGGCGAACGACTACGCCGGCAACACCACCACCGCCTCCGTCACCCGCACACCGGTGATCCTGCAGCAGACCGCCGCAACCAGGACAGGAACGTGGACCACCAAGACGTCCACCAACTACCTCGGCGGCACCTCCTACACCAGTTCCACCAAGGGTTCCAGCCTCACTTGGACCTTCACCGGCCGATCCGCCGCCTGGATCGTCTCCCGTGCCACCAGCTCCGGGCAGGCATACGTCTACATCGACGGCGTCAAGGCCGCAACAGTCGACCTCTACTCCGCCACCACCAAATACCGCGACGCGATCTGGACCAAGACCTGGACCACAAGCGCCACCCACAAGATCACGATCGTTGTCGCCGGCACCAGCGGCCGACCCGCCATCACCACCGACGGACTCGCCTACCTCAAGTGAGGAAGGCGTCCCGTCAGTAGCGAAGAGGTTGGCCGGCCCGCCGACCGATCGCAGTAGGTGTGTGCCTTCGCCGGTCCACCGCGGCGTGCCGCAGAATTCGCACAATCCGCAGAACCCCGGCCAGCGGATGTCTGCGCAGGTCAGCGGGCCCTGAATTCTCGGGGCGACGCAGCCGCAGACTGTTGCACTAATCGCCGCACAATTGCCAGACATCCACCAAGGTCCGCTGTCCCCGCGATCCAGGGCAGCGCGCGAGAGACCACCTCCGCCGCCGAGCTCACCGGGCTGCCGTGACACCCAATGAGCATGACCCAAAGCGTCTCAGAACTACGTTTACGCAGGTCAGAGCGGCTAAGAGGCATGTCAGGGCGGAGGGCATGGGATTCGAACCCATGACCGAGAGGGGTCCCTCGGTAGCGGTTTTCAAGCAATCTCCAACGTCCCGTGCGACCTGCACGTTCACCGCGCCGGCCAACACTTCGCCGCGTATCCGCCGCGCCAAGATCCAACCAGCCGCAACTCGCCGGACACCACCGGACTGGCGCTGACCACTCCTGGCGACCCACCCAGACCGCTACCGCCGCGCCGAGGGCGTACATACCCCTCCGGCGCCGGCCCTCGCCGGCTCCGACGTCCGGACCGACGGCGCCAGCCGTCGGCACCGACACGCCGCCGTCAGGACCGGCATGAAGTGTCAGGTAGTGCAGACTTGTGTGATGAGCCAAGGTCTCCCCGAGCCGACACCCGAAGCCTCCGCCGAGGTCGTCACCATCACCGACGCGCGGACCCGATTCGGCAGCCTCGTACGCCGCGCCGCGCACACCCGCCAGCGGGTCATCATCACCGACCACGGCCAGGCCGCGGCCGCGATCATCAGCGCCGCCGAGCTCGAAGACCTCGAAGACCGGCTCGCGATCGCCCAGTACGAGCTCGAGAAGGCCAACGGCACGCTGCGGACCGTCCCGCACGAGGAGGCCAAGCGCAGGCTCGGACTCACCGAGTGACCTACACCCTCGACTGGCGCGAGAACGTCCTCAACAGCCTCGCCGGATACCTCGACGACGACCCGACGGGCGTGCGTGACGTCTTCACAGTGCTCGACGAGCTCACCGCCAACCCCTACCCGCCATACGCCACCAAGATTGGCCCGGCGTTCCGCATGCGGATCGGCCGCTACCGCATCGTCTACGAGATCGAAGACCACACTGTCACCGTGCTCGTAATCCACATCGGCCGCACCACCTGACCAAGCGGGCGTCCACCGGACCGGCCGGACCGCAGACCAGCAGCCGACCGAGTGGCGGATGGACCGGCTGATCTGCGGCCAACTCCTATCACGGGCACGCCGCGCTGCGACGAACTGACGTGCAGACGGAAGTCTCCGTGGCCTAGCAAGCGAAGCTTAGAGCCTCACACTACCGGGTACGTATGGTCGCAGAATCCCCCTAGCCCCATGGCTTCCGCCATCGCAGCATTCCCGCGTCTTCAGGGTGCAGGTATTCGAACTCGGCTTGAGCAGACTCCATGGCTTGGACGAATTCTCGTCTTTCCCGCTTATCCTTGAACCAACCCTTACGCGCTTCGAACGCGGCAGAACTCTCGCCTACTAGCTCCTCGGCGACATCCCATAAAAGGTTCAGCCAGTGCCACACTAGAGGGTTGAGGAGATCACTTTCCTCGAGACCTGCGGGGATAGCTCCCTCCAGGTACTCCCGCCCGTCCGCCCAAGAACCACGGAAGCCTCCGAAAGAATCCACGAACACCGCCCCACAAGTACATTCTGTCGGATATTTCCAAGTTATATTGTCAGGCTCTTCCAAATACCACTCATAGCTCTCGTCATCTTTCGTTGGCACAAACACCTTCGGCCATCCATCAGGCATGTCGGGCGCCGTGTATTTCCCATCCCACTCTTCATTACGCTGACCACCGTTCAAACCATCCGGTGGCATAGTGGGCCGGCGGCCCACTACCGGAAGCCGGTCCATTTCCAACTGGAGCCCGACGGCGTCTACTCCCGCCAACATATCCTGGTAAGCCCATTTTAGTTCCCGCGGGGCACAGTCGACTCGTGCATCGATATCCGCTCGCCACCAGCAACGTATGGGGATCCCGAAAATCTCTGAATGGACTAACAGCCGTTCGCTAAGTTTGTCCATCGTGCCGCGATTTAGCGCCGCAGTCCCCGCGACCGAGGTTAGGAGATAGTATTCCGTAGCGCCAAGTTCGACTAGTCGTCGAATATTGTCTGCTTCGCGACGTACGGTAGCGTCAAGCCAAGCTACCGGATTCCTCAGCGGCTTACTTGTCCACTTTACCTGATAGACAACCATGCCGCGAGCCTCATTCGGCCGAATGATATCCCGCCCGCCGTCGCTCTGTCCTACTGGATAGCAGACTGCGTGCGGGAAGCAGTGGGCAAGCAGCGCAGCGCAAAGTTGTTGGAAACGTTGCTCACCGAGACGCTCGTACAGATACCTTGATACCACAAAACCCCCTCCATTCGTGACAGCCCACCGAGGCGGGTAATCAAGAGAGTATCCCTGTCGAACCTGTCCACTTAAGAGGCTCAACGGTTGGCCAGCTGATTGCTATCAATGCTGCGGGGACCTCTATGACCCGCATGGTTACGCGGATTTGCAGAGGGTCGCCAAGCCGACTGTGATCTAGTTTAGTGGGCCGCTGCGATTGAGCGCCTCCGGCCATGGTCAAGTCCATCTCATGGCTAGGGCAGCTTCACAGTCGGCCTGTCCGTGCTTGCGCGCAACGTCGCCGCAACGGTGCTCGACGGAGGGTCTGGTCGGTCTCCCGGGCGGTCTCGTTCCTTCCGCTCAATGGCTTCATCGTCGTCGTCACATGCTCAAGGATGGTACAGAACCGACTCCCGCGGATATGATCTTGCAAGGAGAGCGCAGTAGAAGCCCTGGCAACCTCAGCGTTGCGGCGTTGGCCCAGCTATGCACGGGGTAGCTGGCGCTTCGAGCACCGAGGTACTCCTTGGACTTCTAGACACCTGGCTGCACCCGGGGGAAGCCATGGGACTCGGCTACCGGTCGTTGCTGACATTCGATGGATACGACCAAGACTTCTTCAGACTGGTCGATCAGCAGATTCATAGTTGGCTGAGCTGGAAACGTTACGACGCAGACCTTGTACAAGATGGGGTTGTAGAGCTTGCGCCTGGAGCCGAGGCAACCCGCCTCGACAAGACACAGCCGGACGGCTCGAGGACTCGAAGGTTCAAGCTGGTCGAGCACAAGAGTCACGAGGGTACGTGGACGGTCCAGGTCACAACGCACCTACGTCCCGGTCGCCCGCCATGGGTCCTCACAGATGTTCTTGCTCCCGACGTCCCGGCCGACACACGCGACAGGCCAGACCGCCGTTGGACGGCAGCGCCCACGTTCATGCGCCTGCTTCTGAGCGCTGCCGATGGACACGATGGACTTGCCATGGCTCGTGACGAGCCAATCGTCCTGCATGCCGACGAGACCGATCAGGTCATCGACACCATCTGCGACCCAGACCGACGCGGCCTCGTTTTGGTCGCCGGCAGTCGCGAGGACATAACTCTCGACCAGTGGAAGACCATCGTGAGCGACTGGGTCCGGGAGATGGTGGGTCTCGCCGGCGCGTACGTCCTCGACCAAGGTGCGGCGCAGGCCCTCAATGACAGTCTCGGCAACTACCACGCGGTGCCGAGCGGTGCCCTCAGGACGTACCTCCCAGAGGCCGACCCGGCGAGCGAACCGGACTCCCGCCGCCATCGGATCATGACTACTCGCACTCTTACAGAACGCAGTCCAAGCTACGTTCGCCGAGTGCTGGGCGCTGCCGCACGGACGCACGTCGTGGACCTACCTTTGCCGGCCCACGTAAGGCGTATCGATCAGCTCGCTGATCGTTGGGAAACAGAGCACCTCCTCACGGTACGCACAACCACCCTGAGGAAAACACTCGGCAGCGAGATCCCCGCACAAGAACAGCTTCCAATCGATAACCTACAATCGCCGCCCGCAGATTCGATCACTACGACAACCAGGAAACCCCAGCAACCGGCAAAACCCCTCCAGCGGCCAGAGGATCCCACCGAGAGCGACCTGTACGTCGCGGCCAGACAGGCGGTACAAGCCGTTTTCGGCGATGTCGAACCGGGAGAGGACACCCTGCTGGAGCTCGCCGAGGTCGCCCTGCAGGCGAGCGAACAAGCGGAAGCGCTCACGCGTGCCATGGCCAGAATTTCAGACCTCCGAAATCAGCTCCATAGTGCAAATCTCGACGTACAACTGATCCAGTCCGAGCTTGAGGACATCCAGATCGACCACACAATCGACATCGAGCGACTCAACTCCCTCCAAGGTCAGGTCATCTACCTGCAACGCGAACTCAGCCGGGCAGGACAGCCTGAGATCGCATGGGGCACGGTCCCTTCTGAAGAGCAAGCATCGTTGCCGGACTCCATGTCCAAGCTGCTTGAGCGCATGGGTGAACTGAGGCACGTGGAGTTCACCGGACCTGAGGACGCAGCACTCGATCTCGACGAGCACGATCCAATGGGCCGGATCGCACGAAAGTCGTGGTCCGCTCTGCTCGCACTCGACGACTACGCGGAAGCGCGCCTGACGGGCGACTTTACTGGCAACGTCCACATGTACTGCAAGGAGACACCCGCGGGGTACAGGGGGTGGTCGGCTGAAAGACACGCAGGAGATGAAGACGACACAACCAAACGGCACCCGCGATACCGAACGCCACGGACACTACCGGTACCGGATACCGTCGACCCCACCGGCCAGATCTTCATGGGCGCCCATTTCAAGATCGCTACAATTAGAATGATTACGCCCCGTATCCACTACCACGACGACATCGCCGAAAGCGGCAAAATCTACGTCGGCTACATCGGCAAACACCTCCCGAATGCACAGACGAACTAGCCGCTCCCAGGTTCATATGGGATCACAAAGGTCAGCTCTCACGGACCTGCTGGCAAAGTCAGGTGCCAGGCGGTGGTGAGCTCAGTTTCTGGTGCGAGGTCGGGTGAGCCTCAAAGATGTACTCGGTCGCCCATGATACGGACGGTCGAGCGTAGGTAGGCGGGCGCGATCACACTGCGGGAGGCAACGGCGAGAGGGAGGCCTGGCGGTCCAAGGCCAGCCGATTCCCTGCCTGGGCGGGTCCGGTCGCAGCGTCCGGTGCTAAGTGGCGGTGGTAGGGCCTACTACATCCATTTTCGTCCCGGCGTCACGTGGGAAGGGGAGCGCGCATGAGATTGTCGATGCGAGCCAAAGTGATTGCCCTGGTCGTGCTGGTCGTCCTCGGGGCCGTCGTGGCGTTCCGGACCGTGGGGTCCAGCGAGGACCAGTGCGACAAGCCGCTCAGCGAACGCGTGGGCGGGTGGGCCTGCTACACACCTGACCCGGACGGCGAGGTCGGCGTGTCGCGGTAGCCCAGAACGGTGCAGCGGATATCGACCGCCTCGCGTCCCCAGACGGACGGGAACACCGCGTACGGGGCGCTCGCCCGACAACGCGCAGAACTCACCAGTGAGCGTGCGAAGCGGACCGGCACCGGCAGCCTGCCGTACCCAACTCCTCAAGCAGGCCCAGACGGGTCGGCGGCGCGCAACTTCGCCACCGCTTCACGAACCAGCGAGACAGCACGGACTCAAGATCAAGGCGCACCGAGACTTGTCGGTTGGTCCTGCGAAGATTGACCAGTGACGTTCCGGACCGTTCACGCCGACTACGGGACGGTGTTCGCGCACCTGCCCGACCTGGGGTGTGGCCGCTCTTGGGAGGAGATCCACAAGGTTCGGCCGCGGGCACCACTTCGGTGCGACGAGTGTGGCCACCCGATGCACGCCAAGGTGTCACCCCTGGGCTTCCCGTTCTTCGCCCACGACCCGCAAGCGCCGAAGTGCAGCCTGACGGGCGAAACAATCGACCATCACCTGCTCAAACTGGAGTTGGCGAACGCCGTCAGGGCGGTCGGGTGGACGGCCGAGACCGAGGTGCCGGCAGCGGACCGGTCGTGGCGTGCCGACGTACTGGCCGCGTCACCGGACGGGTCACGGCGGGTCGCGCTGGAAGCCCAGCTATCGCCCATCACAGCCGCCGACATACTGGCCCGCACCGAACGGATGGCAGCACAAGAGGTCCCGTCCTGCTGGTTCAGTGACCGACTCCGGGTTCCGTGGCTCGGAAAGGTCCCATCAGTCCGGCTCACCCGACCCAAAGCCGACGACCGGCCATTGACGATCGCCTACGGGCTGATGCACTGGAACCGAGGGTGGGAACCACTCAACCGCGCAGTGTCCCTGACCGAGTTCTGTAGGTGGATGCTCACGGGTACGGTGATCGCGCACCGACGCCTGGACGGCCGGACGGTCTGGACCACGCCCCGCCACATCGAGTCTGAGCGCCAGGCAGCCGAGCAGTTGGACGCGGCCCAGGACTACCGGCGCCAAGTGGAGCGGGACCGCCTCCAACAGTTGGCGAAGGTGACGCGCGAACTACGCGAGGCTCGTGAGGCCCGAAAACGTACAGCGGAGAGACGCCCCCCCCCCCGATTCAGCCCACCCCGATGCCGGTACAACTCCAGGGGCCGATCACTTGCTCAGTCTGCGGCTGGCGTCTAGCACCTGAACTCGCAAGCTCCGGCAGGCACATCGGGTGTGAGCGGTCAGCCTAGGCCTTTGGCGCCGGACCTCTCTCATTCCGCACGCCGTGCTTGGCCACGAACCTCCCCACGGGGTGCCCAGCCTTCCGGGTTTGGGCTGGATCGACGGAGCGGCGCGTCGCCGTCACCGTCGACGGCGAGAACGTTATGGCGGACATGATCCGTGAGGTTTTGGCCAAAGCGATCGCGGCAAAGCATCGGATCCGCCACCAGGAGGCGCACCAGCGGCGGAATGGTACTCGTGGCCCTCGAGAGGGAGCATCACATCGGCGCGCGGCATAACAGCGCGACTCTTCGCCAGCTAGTAGCCGGCGTGCTAACACGGGGCTACTGCTCAGACCTGACTCGGTGGCGCAGGACCGTCCAACGACGTGACTGGCCTCCCCACGCCTCGCCTCGGCGTCTCACCCGTCGACTGTCGGTGCTCCATTGCATACTCCCGCTCATGACACGTCAACAGTTTGATTATGACGCGCCCCTCACGCAAGAGGAGCGATCGACCGGCCACCGTTGGGTCATACCGGTGAGACTTCGAGTGAGTGAGAGATCGGCAATGAGGACCGCGCAAGGTCACTGCCTCTATCTAGACGGCGAGCACACGTTGACCGCATGCGACACACCTTCCTGCTCAGAGTGTCGCGTATCCCGCTTGAGTCGAAATGACAACCGCCCGTGCACACCTCTGATAGGTGGAGATACCGGCCGCCGAAAACCACGGACGGAAATTCAGGCTCCGCGGGAGTCAGTAAGCCGCTTCGGCTCGGTGGCACGGTTGGGGTTAGAGGATCGCAAAGCTACCCCTGCCGCTTTGAATGGCGCTGCGCCTCTTATTGTGAATCCATTAGCCGTCCCGGTACAAGCTGGCGGGCCGCACAGGTGGCTACTTGACGCCTATGTTCGACCTGCGACAGCGACGGACCTTGAGCAAGCGTCAACTGGTCGACGTCTCAACTTTTCTGATGGGGCCAAGCTAGATTGCGGAGAAGCCTCGTGCACGCGCTGCGGCTGCCTCCCCGAAACAGACCTTCCGAAGTGCCTCCCGCCACTGGAGGACCACAGACGAAAGCGCAGAGTAGAGATGTTCAGGACACTTTTTGCCGATGTGGCAAAAACGCGTTGTTATCACCCCAGGCCAAGTCGCGCCTCACTGAAGCGATGCATGGAGGCGTCGAATGGGAACGAGATCTTGTAGCAAGATATAGCTAATCACATGAAGTTGAAGTAGCGATGCATCAACGGGCTGGGCGCACACTGTCACAGCGTCCTCTTGATCTGAACGGTGACAGCGGAATCGCTGGTTGGCGTGACGGCCGCTGCAGTCCGCCGCTCACCCTAGCTTAACCAGTCGCCAACGAGGCGGAACAGTTGGCAACCGTCCGGATCCGCATTTTGCGATAGCCCCGCCGCCGAGTCTGGGACGCACTCGCTGGCCGTAAAGGGCAGCATCGATCTATAGTGCCATTTGGAATGGTGGCTGGTTGCGGTTAGAGGCTGTGACGACGAAGGTTGCACCGATCGGCGCCGCACAGCAGACGGGCTGCTGGTTCCCAGAATCAGTCAACAGCCGAGTGCACCAGCCTCAACCTTCTCGGCGCAGCAAGGATTTGTTACAGCTGTCTCGACGCCGAGCGGATGGGATGCGCGACAGCGCCCACATCTTCTCACAGGAACTAATTTCGGCGGCACGGGGTCAGGGCGGAATACATATCCTCATCACGGTCATCTTCATCCAGCGCGAACTTCAGTGCGGCCACCTGTCCCCGACCTCGTAAGGAAATAAACTCAGTCAATCCGGAGAGCACTGCCTCCTCAAAGTTCGATTTAGCTATACTGGCACAATGCTAACCGCCGCCATCGCCGCACTTGCCAGTCTTCTTGGGGTATTGCTCGGGGCCTATCTTCCGCGCCGATTCGATCAAACATACACCGCGCGTGCGAGATACGATGCCGCGGTAACCGCTGCAGCGAAGTTGCAGGCCGCGCGCAACGGAGTTGGCTTGAATATTCCACAACGCTTCACTGCGGCTAGCTCCATCGAGGAGCACGAAACTATCGTTCAAGAGCTTTCAACCGATGCGGTGAAGCGATTCCTGCAAGCGGCGTCAGATGCACGAGCCTCACTTGCGGAACTCTATCCTTATTCCCCGGACCTAAAAATATACTGGGACAAGTTTGAGATCTCGCCTGATGAGTTAGATAATTTAATCGCAACACTTACGGATCGCCGAAAACGGCCTCTTCGACGGCATAGGATCCGCCCCACAAGGACTATGCCTTCCTAGACTGGGCGGCCGTGAACTAATATTTAGCGAGTCTCACACCCTCAGCCAGATCCGATCCTAGGAGCCGCCCGGCGCGTCCGGCCGACGCGTCGCGTCAGTGCCGGTCGAAGTGGGTGAACCGCTACCGGGTCAGCGGCGACGCGGGCCTGCTCGACCGATCCTCGGCATCGCACACCTCGCCGATGCGGACTTCGATGAGGTGGTGGAGCTCACCGAGGCCTAGCGGCGAGAGCAGAAGTGGTCTGCCCGCAAGATCGCCGCCGAGCTCGCCCACCGCGGTTACCGGGTCTCGGTCGCCACCGTGGGCCGCTGGCTGGCCCGGCTGGGTATCAACCGGCGCCGTGACCTCGACCCGTCCGGTCGTCGAACCGGCGGCCGCAGCCGATCACCGCCCGGTATCCCGGGCACATGGTGCTCCTGGACGATGAGCAGGTCGGCCGCGTCCCCGATGGGGGCGGCTGGTGGGCACACGGCCGCGGCAGCGGCGCCACCCACGCGACTCGGCGGGCGAAAGCGAAGAAGAACGGCGGCGCCAGGGCCGGCTACGTCTACCTGCACTCGGTCGTGGACGGGGTTCTCCCGGCTGGCCTACACCGAACGGCGCCAGGGGCACTCCATCACTGTCTACGGGCAGACCCACGCGGCCGGCG
This sequence comes from Actinopolymorpha sp. NPDC004070, assembly GCF_040610475.1. Classification (NCBI taxonomy): domain Bacteria; kingdom Bacillati; phylum Actinomycetota; class Actinomycetes; order Propionibacteriales; family Actinopolymorphaceae; genus Actinopolymorpha; species Actinopolymorpha sp. NPDC004070. Next base: position 186,887 of record NZ_JBEXMJ010000002.1, read on the forward strand.
TCGATTAGGCCGGCCGACACGTAAGCCGTGGAGCAGCCGGTCGTGGCGACGAACGATTGCCTTGCGTGCGCGGTGGGGAGCCTCGGTGCGTGCGCCGGTCAGTCGCCTCGAGTGGCACTCACGGGAGCGAGACGAGAGAATGCCGTCTCCGTTCACGTTTGCTCATGGCGCCGCTGCCCATAGGCACTGCCCTACGGTGTTGGTACCGACATGTGGCAACAGCCGACTTGGAGACGCATGGTGACTGAGGCTGCGGTCCGGCAATCGCTCCTAAGCGAACTGCTGGCTGATGCACGACCTCCCGTAGAGACCGTCTTCGAGTTCTGGGTTCCGCGGTCAAACGAACGTGCCGATGTCGCCGCCATCGGGGCAACCATCGACGGCTTCGAGATCAAGACAGATCGGGACTCGCTCAGGCGTTTGCCACGCCAGGCCAGCGCCTACGCCCGAGTCTTCGACCGATGCCATGCTGTCCTCGCGCCACGGCACGTCAGCAGGGCATTAGACATCCTGCCGCCGTGGTGGGGAGTTCGGATCATTGAGGATGGACCCACACTTCCTACGCTGCGGCCGGCAGCCCTAAATGGAGGAGTCGACCCCGAGACGCTGGTGAGGATTCTCTGGCGAGATGAGGCGTACACCGCCCTGTGCAGCCTTGGAGAGCCTCCCGATCCAAGTGCTGGGCGATTCCAAATGTGGGAGAAGCTGCTCACACTCCTCGACGTTGAGGCACTTAAGCGGTTGGTACGCGAGGCACTTCTCGACCGCAACTCCTCTTGGGCCGGACGTAAAAGCTCCCGTCACGCAAGTCCGGCTAGCTGATTGACCACGAACCGGAGGTGATGGGAGGTTCCAGCGCCGCGCCAGTGGTCCTCCCAGCCCGGCTCACAGGTCCCGTCGGCACAATCGGCGACCTCACGGTCACCCCAGCTGAATTCGCGACCAGCGAACTCGGGCTGTTCGACGAGGAGCTTGCAGAGTTGCCTGTACTGCTCTCGCCCTTCCTCATGGCGGGGTGCTTTGGCGCGGGGGATGATCGTCACCGTTTCGTGCGTATAGCGGATGGCAGCCCGCATGCCCAGTGGAATTTGTCCGTCGGCTGCGTCAAGGGGAGGATCCGGGTTCTGGATCGCGTAGTCGCCGTAGATGGGGACCCGGGAGACCCTCGACCTACGGAGCGCGAGCCACACTAGCCATTCGGTCCGGCGTCGACGCCCGATCGTGCCAGCATCCACAACCCCACCTCCCAGCGACATCGGCATGGCTGTACCAAGCAGAACGACGTTCCGCCACTGGCCGATCGAAACCAGCGCGTCGACCATGGATGCGAGGTCGTCGACCCTGACCTCCGCATCATCTGGGAGTTGCCGGAGATCCATCAGCAGATCAGCGCCGACCACTTCCACCTCAACGGCGTTGAGAGTCTCCTGGATGAGACTGGGGAATGACCGCCCGCCGGCAACTGCCGTGTCGAGCAGTGGCACGCGTAGCGCGAGCCCCCGACCGTCGACCGCCGCCGACTCGGCTACCTGCCGCTGAGTTGCGGTCGCATCTCCGAGATGCAGTACGGGGACGAAGACGATCTGGCGCCGACGGGCAGCAGCATGGATCGCGGCCAGTACCGGAATTGGTCCACCTGGTGATTCGGCAGGGTGGTCCGGAGCCAGCCGGAGCCGATCTAGATAGATGGGATGTGTGCCGACGGCCTTTGCCAGCCGGCCGATCCAACCGTTGACTCGAGCCCGGCTGAAGGGCTGAGATCCGGGGGACCTAGGGCCGAGCACCTCGAGAATCGGAGTGAGGCCAGCCCATGTTTCAGCGCATGCTTGCTGTAGCGCCAGCAGCTCACCGGGCTTGGTCTGAAGTGCGGCGACGTAGTGAGTTTCCCCTCTCGACATCAGCTGGAAATCCGCCGGATTGGACAGCTTGAGCTGGATTGAAATCGGCATCGCACGCCCCCATTCTACTAAGGCACGTTTAACCCTTGGGGCTAACGATGTCAAGGAGCGCCATAGAGATATCGTGGTCCGGCCGACGCCGGCGTGGACCCCGCCCAGGTCGCCGAATGGGCAGGCCACAGCCTCGCCGTCCTCCGCCGTGTCTACGTCCGTTCGCTCGCCTGCCGCGACGACGTGGCGAAGAAGGCGGCGCTAGCTAATGATGAAAGTTAGCCCAGCAGGAACACTGCAACTCTGTGCTAGTCCGTCACTCAGGAGTCAACGGCAAGCTCCCGCAGCCGACGAGGCGCCTTATCCAGTGGGATACGCACGTCTAGACCAAGTTTTTCCTTCAGCATCTGCTTCAGCTCAGGGCCCTCTATAAGCTGTATACGGTTATTCTTGCTCGCAAACTTTCGACTCGCGTCCCCATACCACGACGTTGCGACGCAGATAGCACCGTGTGCCCGATGCTCTTCCATCGTTCCACTCAATGCTCGAACCGTCTCAGCGGGAACAACATCTTTATACCGCTTAGCCTGGACGACGAACTCTGCGCGTTGTATTCCATCTCCTTTTATGTAAGCTACGGCATCCAACCCCTGATCCTTCGAAGACTGAGTGATCTCGACCTCAGTAAACATCGTCGCAAGAAGCTGCCGGACGAGATGCTCGAATTCTTGCCAGTCCATTTCAAGGAGATTCGGAAGGGAATCCAGGCCCGCTAGGACATCTACTGGGTCCGTGAACCGGTACTTTGCCTTGTCGAAGTCGAGAACTGGCTTGACCGGCTCAAGGTCATAGGGGTGAGGAGAAAGGACAACCTGCAGCCTGCTCAAACATGATTCCGGATCGACTCGATCGAGCACCAGTTCGTTATACGACGCTCGGGCTACGCTCACGCTGACCAGGTGTGGCCTAGCTGGTTGGCCGGTAGCTGGATCGAAGCTGTTAACCACCCCATTAAAAACAACGCTATCTACAACGTCTGCGGGGGATGCGGTGAAGCACTCAAATAGTGTTCGCAATGCAAACTGACAAACCATTGTCCGATAGAGATCTCTCCTCTCTCTTTCACTCCGCGCCACGGGCGCGACCTCTTTACGATTCTTGATGTAGCGATACGAGCGGGCCGACGGAATCACATCCGCACCCGGCAAGCACCGCTCAACGACCAGCTCGCGAAGTTCCGGACGATACTCGATTCGAAATTGAGAGGGGAAGCCCTGCGGGAGCGCCGACCTCGAGAGGACTCTGCCGATGTACTCCACCACGGCATCATGGCCGCCAGCTCGGAAATCTCGCTCCATACTGTCTACCCAGGCATTGTGCAACTGATCCGAAGTCTCAAGCTCCGCTATCTGCCTCAGATGTCGTTCTCGTGCCTGCGCAAGGAGAGCAATGCGAGCAGACTCGTCTCGTTCATACTGCTTTTCAGCCTCGCTGAAGGCTACCTTTGCTTCGTTCAGTGCATCTATATACCATGCGGGCTGGCCAAACATCATCCGGAAGGAACTCGGCGGGGTTGGTGTAAATTCCTCCCACTGCGGCGGCACCCCTTCCGTCGCCAGCTCGCCGGGATCGAACCTAGGACGCGGACTTCGGCGCTTTAGGACGCTAAATGGTATATCGGGACGGCTACTGAGGCCATCTCGAAGAAGATTTCGAATAGCAGCAACATGGACTTCAATAGCCATCGTAAGAGAAGCTGCTTCTTTTACCTTTGCTTCGTGCGCGAGCTGTTGTCGCTGGCGCGCCTCATTAGCCTGCTGGCGGGCCGCTGAGCGTTCGGCCACTTCACGCTCGCGTTGCGCCCTCTCCGCCTCGCGCTTCAGTCGCTTGTGTTCTTGCTCCGCAGTACGCCTTAAGCGCTCCGCTTCTCGCTGTCGCTGGCTTCGCGGTGACGTGCGCCCCGCCATGTCGGCCCCCTGGCTAGCTGTCGTCGCATCCAGTCGCCGTCGGAACTCCACGGCCTACAGGATGTGCATCTGGCTTCCTGGGATATGACCATCACAACCCCAGGCATTCTGGGACAAGCCTCCCCTTCTCCGATGATGACAGCAACTAGCTAGTTGTGCAGTGCCTTCTACCCAGAGTGGTCAGGGTTGTCGGAGTGGCAGTACACGTTCCGGCCCGAGCTTCAAGGCCGCGGCACTTCGCCATTCGCCGCAGACGGCCGTGTCCGGCCATAGACAGCCGGACACGGCCGTACTCGCCAGGTAGCCGCTGATCACGCATCGTCGCAGGTCAGCGGCCGTTTCCCGCTTGGACCGAGGGCATGGGATTCGGACCCATGAAGACAGGTGGGTCCTGCCTTAGCCGGTATCAAGCAATCTCCCACAGCCCGTCGGACACCACCGGACCGGGGCCAGCCCGGCTTTCAGCCACCGCTACCTATCACTGGGGTGGCGGGCTACTCGGTCCCCGGACGGCAGCCGCCGCAGATACCAGGCGTGACGGCACCTACGGTTGGCCACTCCTTCTGTCGGTGGCGTCGGGCAGAATCGATCCGTGAGGATCTTCATCGGGGCGCTAGTTGTTGCGGGTCATGACGTTGGTGACGGTCTGGTGGAGGCGTGAGGCGGGTGGTTGGTCGCCGGCGGCGGTGTGGGCTCGATGGTAGCTCCTCTCTGTCAAGCTCCAGTGAGGGTTTGGGGCGGCTGGTCGGCTGCGAGGTGGCGGTAGATGACCGTGGCGAGACGTCGTTTGAGGCAGCGCAGTGCTTCGCGATGTCCTTTGCCGGCGGCGCGTTTGCGTTGGTAGTAGGTGCGGGCGGGCTGGTGGGATCGGATCTGGCTGAGCGCGATGAGATGGAGCGCGTGGTTGAGTTGTCGGTCACCGGCGCGGGAGAGGCGGTGGCGGGTGACGTCGCCGGAGGAGACTTCGATGGGCGCGGTGCCGCAGTAGGAGGCGAAGTGGTCTGCGCTTGGGAATCGTGCGAGTGATCCGACCCGCCCGATGATGCGGGCGGCCAGTATCGGCCCCACGCCGGGGACGTTGAGGAGTGACGGTTCGACCTGTTCCAGCGCATCGGACAGGCGGCCGGCCGCGGCGGTGATCTTCTTGTCGAGGTGTCGGACTTCGGCGACGAGTTCGACCGCGAGTGCTCGCCTGGTGGCCCGGACTCCGCGGGGTCGGCGGACCCGGCCGAGCAAGGTGGCGGCCTGGCCGGCCGTGAGGAACTTCGGTGCGCCGCCATCGAGGAGCTGGCAGAGCAGCACGTGGAGCCGGTTGATGACTTGGGTGCGGTGTCGGACCAGTTCGTCTCGGTGTTCGCTGAGCAGCCGCAGTGTTTCAGCGTCTTCGTCTTGGCGGTGTTGCCGGTCGGCGCCGGTCAGGGCCGCGACGGCGACCGAGCGGGCATCGACCTGATCGGTCTTGCGTCCATGCCCGGTAGCAAGTTCCCGTATCCGGCTGCTGAGTTTGGACGGCACGTCCACGACAGTGATGCCGTCATCGATCAACCGTTGGGTTAGCGGCCGGCCAAGACCGTTGCTGCCCTCGATCGCCCACCGCACGTTGGGCCACCGTCGGGCCAGACGGCGCAGCTCGCGGTAACCGGTGCGGCTCGCCGACACCCGCAGCTCACCGAGCAGTTGATGACGGCTGTCGACTACCGCTGCGTACCAGCTGGCCTTGTGCGGATCGATGCCGATGACGACGTCGTGGTCCATGTCCAGGTTCCCTCTCGCGATACCAGGTGGGGAGCGCGGAGGGCAGACTGACGTCCGGCGTAGCAGACCTCTCTTGAGCCACTCCGCGCAGCGGGATCGCGGCGGGCGCACGCTATCAGCGAGCCAGCCACAGGCGGCATGTTGTAGTCGAGCGACCCCGCCCGCGATCCCTTGGCCTCAGACTGCAGCACCAAGGCCCAGACCCAGACCACCACGTCAGTTGTAGTGGATGTTCCACACCTGGATCGCCTCTGCGCGTTGGGTTTCGCTGGTCCACACCCGTGCGTAGAGGAGCTCCTCGGCCAGGGTCCGTTGGTAGCGCTCGACCTTGCCGTTATGGCGGGGTGTGTAGGGCCGGGTGCGCTGGTGGCGTGAGGCGAACGCCGTCGCTGTGCGTACGAAGGCCGAGGCGCGGTAGTTGGCGCCGTTGTCTGTGACCAGGCGGGTGATCCGGGCGATGCCGTGGGATGCGAAGAACGCCCGTGCCCGGTGGAAGAACCCGATCGAGGTCTTGGCGGTCTCGTCGGTGAGGTGTTCGGTGTAGGCCAGCCGGGAGAACCCGTCCACAGCCGAGTGCAGGTAGACGTAGCCGGCCTTGGCCGCGCCCTTCTTCTTGGCCTTGGCGCGCTGGGCGGCCCGGTCGGCGTCGCTGCCGCGGCCGTGAGCCCACCAGCCGCCGCCGTCGGGGATCCGGCCGACCTTCTTCACGTCCAGGTGCACCATGTGCCCGGGATACCGGGCGAGGATCCGCTCCGGGCGCCGGTTCGACGCACCGGACGGGTCCAGATCACGGCGCCGGTTGATGCCCAGCCGGACCAGCCACCGGCCCACCGTGGCGACAGAGATCCGATGGCCGCGGTGGGCGAGCTCGGCGGCAATCTTGCGGGCGGACCACTTGTGTTCGCGCCGCCAGGTCTCGATCAGCTCCACCACCTCATCCGGAGTCTGCGACGGCGAGGAATGCGGCGCGGAGGAGTGGTCGAGCAGACCGGCGTCGCCGCTGGTCCGGTAGCGGTTCACCCATCTCGACAGACACTGACGTGACACACCGGCCTCCGCGGCCACGTGAGCGATCGGACGGGTCTGGCAGCGGGTGACAAGACGCAGCCGACCGGCAGGAGTCAACGGGGCGCTAGCGTGGGACACGAGGGGTAGATCCCTTTCGATGAGCAGGACGGTTGGTCGCACTTCCATCCTGCCGTCAGGCGATCTACCCCTCCCTCACGCCCCGGCCACCGTCAACAACCTCATGAGCCACAACAGCTAGTCAGGGACTGCGAGCCGGGGGACGCTGCGGCAGTGGCCGTGGTCAGGGCCCTCGGCTACAAACCGACGTGCGCGGAGGTCGTCGGCGCCTCGCCTAATACCCTGAACAGACCCCAAGCGGCAGCACCTTCGACCGCTGCGAAGATCGGTACAAGGGGGCCAGCGCAGGAGTATCTGACCAGGCATGTCCATAGGTCTTTCCGTGACTCATCCTGCACGCGTAGAGCTACTCGGCGCGGAGCCTCGAGCAACGATCGACTCCTTCCCCCTGCTCCTCTTGGTCGAGACGCTAGCGAGCGCGCCTGTTCTGTGCCTATGCACGCATTCGGGCAGGAGGCCTGACCGGTGAGCATCCAACTGACCAGTACTGACCTGGACCAGTGGTCGAATCGTCGCGATGCCCAGGGCAAGCTGCCGGCGCTCGTACGTCGGCTCCTCATGTCGACAGTCCGCCCAGAACGAATTCGGTTCCCGGCCGCTGAGGGCATCGCGCTCCCAGGCTTGGATGGCGTTCTCAGGGTTTCTGGACCGGCAGGGCCATACGTACCGGCCGGGGAGTCGGTGTGGGAGGCCAGCACCGAGGCCCGGCCGAAGCCGAAGGCGACCCGGGACTATACGAAGCGCACTAACGAAACGACAACGGTGGAGCGCGCCGCCACCACCTTCGTCTTCGTCACTAGCCGCACGTTCGGCGACGCGGACGCGTGGGTCGAAGAGATGGAAGCCCGCGGGAACGGCTGGAAAGAGATCAGGGTCATCGACGCCCAGGACCTCGCGACCTGGCTCGAGACCTGCCCCGGAGCACACGCGTGGCTGTCGAATGAACTGGGCCGGCCGCTGGGCATTGTTGAACTCAGTCAGTGGTTCGACCGCTGGTCAGCGCAGACCGATCCAACCACGCCCGCCGCGCTGCTGTTAGCCGGACGCCGACGCGACGCAATCGACCTCCTCAACGAACTCGACGGGCATCCGAGCCCCATCGAGCGGTGTGCAGGCAGCGTCGAGGAGGTAGTTGCATTCATCGCTGCGACCCTGCGGCAAGGACCCGCCCGCGAGCCTGCGGCCGCCGACGGATCCGTGTCACCGAGCGTCGATGAGGGTGATACGAACGGAGTGCCGGAGGATGAGGACGTGCTCACCCGGGCCCGCGAGCCCGAGGAATTCGAGGCGCTGTTGGCTCGCTGCCTCGTGGTGGAGGGCGAGGACGCGTGGCGCCATTGGAGCCGTCACGACCATCCGCAGATTCTCATCCCGTTGTTCTATCCGGACTCGGTACAGGCGGCGGTCAAGGCCGGACACCATGTCGTCCTGCCGCGGATCTCGCGGGGCGCTCACGACAGGGGACGGCTGGCGTTGCTCCAAGTCGATGCCGCCCGGACAGCGTGGACCGATGCCGGGCTCGACTTTCGAGTTGCCGGGGAGTACGCGATCGCGTCGCGTCGTAACCTGCGTTCGTTGCGGCGCCGAATCGCCCGGCATCGGCGCCACCAGATGCCGGAATGGGGGTCGGGTCCGTCGGCCTCGCTGCTAGCGACCGTTCTTCTGGCCGGCGAGTGGGACACCAACTACGAGGGTGACCTTGAGGTCGTTCTCGCGCTGACGGAACGGGCATCGTGGCGGGCGCTCGCGCGTGATCTGGTCATGTTGACGAGTGGGGACGACCCGCCACTAGCGCAAGCCGGCATGAGGTGGTTCTTTGTCGACGTCATCGATGGTTGGGATGTGCTCGGCACATACTTGGTGGCCGAGGACATCGACGTTCTGCTTGAGCACGCGGTACCGGTTCTGACCGAAGTTGACCCGATGATGCACGTGACGGGCGAGCAACGGCTGGAGGTCTCCCTTGAGCCGACCCGGCCTCGTCGTCGACACTCGAGTCCGCTGAGGAACGGCATCGCGACCACCATCGCCGTTCTAGGCTCGCTCATAGGTGACAGCACAGTGGGCGGGCGCTGGACGGGCCAAGCTGTGGCCAACCGCGTAGTCCGCGAACTGCTGCACGGCGCAAACGCGGACCGATGGCTCACGCTGAGCAGCCACCTGCCCCTCCTGGCAGAGGCCGCGCCGACAGTATTTCTGGATGCGGTCGAGCAGTCCCTCAAACTCGCCGATCGCCCGGTAATGGCACTGTTCAACGAGGTTGGTGACGGGTTCGGGCAACTGCGATCGCGCCACTCACCGCTGCTGTGGGCGCTGGAGACGCTCGCGTTCTCCCGCGAGCTCGCGTCGCGAGTCGCGACGCTTCTCGCGCGGCTGACGGAGCTGGACCCGGGTGGCCAGCTGGCGAACAGGCCGTTTGCGTCGCTGATCGCGATCCTTCATCTAAGAGTTCCGCAGGGCAGGGTCGACGCCTCGAATCGCCTAGACGTGGTAGATGCGGTGCGGCGAGCAGTTCCGGCTGTTGCTCCCAAGGTGATGAGCAAGCTCATCACTGGCCACAACTCGGGAATGCTCATCCGGAATGGGCCCCGCTATCGGGCGTGGCCGACTCCGCGTATGAGGTCGACGTACGGCGACATCTTCGACAGCGTCGACGGCCTGACCGTCCGGATCATCGAGGATGCCTCGAAGTCCGGCGAGTGGAGGACGGTTGCAGACCTCATCGGCCACGTGACTCCTGCCGGTCGCATGCAGTCGCTGAACGCGCTGGCCGAGAGCTGGGGGTCGATAGACCCGGAGGCGCAGGCCGAGATCTCGAAGGTGTTGGCCGGTATAGCTGACCGACACCGACAGTTTCCGGAGGCACGGTGGTCGATGAGGGCCGAGGGTGCCGCCGAACTGGAGGAGTTCCTAGCACGGTTCGGTGCCTTGGATGCTAGCGCTTCGGATGCGTCGTTGTTCGGCTGGTGGCCCAAGGCCATCGATATGTCGACTGAAGTTGGGCGGGAGGAGGCCGAGCGTCGTCGGGTGGAGATTGCCACAAAGACCGCGAGGAATGGCGGTATCGACGCTGTCCGGGAGCTGGCGCGGGCCGTCGAGGCCGGTTATTCGGTTGGGTATGCGTTGGCCAAGTCGACCGACGAACTGGATGAGCAGATCCTCGATCTCCTAGACGCCGAGGACCCGAAGGAACGCGACGCTGCGGTTGGTCTGGTGTCCGCCCGGGCACAGACACCGGGCTGGCTGGCCGCGCAAGTTAGAGCTCGATCGGCCCAGGCAGCGGCTCTGCTGCTTTCGGTCGAGGTGACCGACGAGACCCTGGAACTGGTGGATGCTGCGCCTAAGGAACAGCAGTCGCTGTTCTGGTCCCGGGTGAACCCGTATCGTTCATCCGATGATGTCTTAGCACGGTTCGTGGACGGGTTGCTTGCCGCCGACCGGCCGTACAGCGCAATACACACCGTTTCGATGCGCAACGCGCCGGCGCCAGCCGAGGTCGCATTGGCCGCGCTGCGTGCGCCAATGAGCGGCACGCAGGAGCACCCGAGAGCGCTCCAGTCTCCGGAATACGTGATCGGCTCTCTCTTCGACCAGCTTGAGGTCGCGGGCGTGGACTCCGACGACCTGGCTCGTCTCGAACTCTTCTATCTGCCGCTTCTAACTGGAGGACGCAAGCCGCGAACACTGCAGACCAAGCTTGCTACCGACGCAGAGTTCTTCGCCGACGTTGTGGCCCAGGTCTACCGGCCTGACGACGATGCGGAGGATCCCGTGGGCGACCTTGAGGAATCGACGGGATCGGAGGCTGACAAGGTCGATACCGATGAACACCAGTTCAGCCACGTCTGCTGGGAGCTGTTGCATGGGTGGCAGGACCCAATGCCAGGCACAGCGCCCGGCGCCAGCCCGCACGCTGACCTGATGCACGCGTGGGTAACCAAGGCGCGCGAGGCGCTCGCAGTTCGGCGGCGAGCTGGTGTCGCGTCCATGGCCATTGGCGAGGCGCTCGCTGGTACTGCGACCGACGAGGACGGGACGTGGCCTTGCCTTGCGGTGCGTGAAGTACTCGAACGCGAGCAAGACGACGATCTGGAACTGCACCTCTCGATTGCTCGGCAGAACCAGCGTGGCGTCACCGTCCGTGGACCCTACGACGGGGGTACCCAGGAGCGGGAGCTCGCCGGGATGTACCGCAGCTGGGCAGACGCGGTCAGAGACAGATGGCCGCGGTCTGGCAAGTTGTTGGACGAAATCGCCGAGGTGTACGAGGCAGACGCTCGACGAGAGGACACGCTGGCCGAACGATACATGCGCGAATAGAACCTCGAAGCCAGTGTTTGCCCAGGCAGTACTCCCCCCCCGCTTCCCCAGGCGTGCAGCCAGCGACAGCGGCAGAGCCGCCACGACGAGTCGTGGCCCCCGCCGTTGCTTCGACGTCGCTTGCCGGTGGTCGCATTTACTCTGGGCGGGTGAAACCTCACCATCACGAGATCGCTCGCACGGGATGGACGCCGACTCGCCGTTGACGCCGAGACTCGACGCCGCCTATGCCGGGGGATGTGCGGAGGCTTTCCGGCGTTCCAGCAACGAAACCACCCGGCTCCGTCGATCCGCGTCGTCCGGCTGCAACGCTTCCCCGATGACACGAACTGGGCTGCGGGCCGTGACGGTGCGAAACAGATCGACCGGTACACGGCACTGTGCGACCAGCTGGGTCTCGTCGACGCCCTCCTGCGCCAGCAGCTCCACAGCCCGCGGCAGCAGCGAGGGCTGCTCGATGACACTTACCAGCCCCGGTTCGTTTCGCCGCCATCCGCGAGCCGAAATGGTCGACATGGCGTTCCGGTAGGACACGTCTCCGAGGCATCCAAGCCAGCGGGCCCGGAACAGCAGAGCCTGAATACTGACGCCCCACTGTTCCTTCAGACGGGCCAGGGTTTGCCAGGCGTGGCCGCCCATGGTGGCTGGAAGCAGCTCGCGGATCTGATTAGCGGGCATCAGGAGCTCGGCGGCGAAGCGGTGCGCCTGATCCTCGACGATCCGGCCGCCCGGCTCGGCGTCGTGGTGCATGATCAGATGACCCAACTCGTGGGCCACGTCGAAGCGTTCGCGGTAGTAGTCGCGCTTGATCGGGTTGAGAATCACCACCGGACGCAGCCGGCTGTCGAAAGAATATGCGTCGACCGTAGCCGTCTGCTCTGGGCTGAAGACCACCAGCACACCGTGATTCTCGAGCAGGCGAACGAGATGCCCGACCGGCCCGGCCTCGATTCCCCACTGCTGTCGGACGAGCTGCGCGGCTTGTTCTGGACCGTCCCCGTCACTGTCGTCGACCGCCACCGACAGGCTCGGCAGGTCAGGCTCCGGGAACTCGACGTGCCGTTCCAGGCAGCTCGCGATGTCCACGGCCAGCTGCCCGTAGGCGAAGGCCTGGTCGCGGGCCAGCTGACTGGTCGAACGCAGTGAGCGAAAGTGCGGTGTGGCGCTGAGTGCCGCCACATCATCTGGACGGATCGCAAAGAACCCCGGCTCGACGGACAGGCTCAGCGCCAGTTGCGCGACAGTGGGCGCCGTGGGCCGCTTCGCCCCAGACTCCCAGGCGGCCACCGCGGTGGGGCTCTTCTCCACCCTGGCGGCCAGGTCACTCTTGCGAAGACCCGCAAGATGCCGCGCAAGCGTGAGGCGGGCTCCGTCGAACAGGGCAGCTACGTCGGCTGGCCGGCTGGGTGTGGGCGTGCGGGAATTCACCGTTCACCACGAGCATGGTCGTCATGACGCTCTTCGGGACGGGTCCGCAGGCGGACAGGGGCGTCCTGCACGCTTTCCGGTCCGGTGGGTTGCGGGGTGTCGTCCCGGCGGCGCCCGCCGTCCGCCGGCGAAGTTCCCAACAGGTCTTGGCGCCAGTGCCATGCTTGGCCTCCGCCGGAGTTCAATCGGGCGCGACCGAGCACCAGTTCGCTCTGCTGACTGAGTGGGTCGAGGCTGTGGGCGACCACGAACGTCACCATGTCCAGCTCGTTCGCGGCGGCGAGCACCGACTCCAGCCCGCCGATCTCCTCGTCGGCGAAAGCCTCGAACAGGGAGGGCTGCGGCGGCTCAGGACTCGGCTGACGGGCTACCCGCTGCTTTGTCGGGCTCTTCTGGGGCCAGGGCATGTGATCGAGCTTCCCGAAGGCACAAGAGGCCAGCAGGAAGCGGCACTGGCCATAGGCCCAGCCGGGGCTACCGTTCAGGTTGGCCCGTCTGACTAAGCCTGGGACCAGCCGCGGAATGGTCTTGATGTCCCGGTCGGACAGCTCGGCGTACAGCAGGTCGAGGTCTGCATCGTCGTCACCGGAGCGCACGGCGTAGCGCTCACAGGCGAAGACCCGGTCCAACCGGTCGCGAAAATAGGTGTACCTGTTGTTGCCGAGCCAGGCGGCGTCGTGGCCGTCCGCCTCAGAGTAGGTCGCCAGGGACCGTGCGGTGGCCGAGAGGTACGCCCAGCGCACGCCGGCCAGGATCCCGGCCTCCCCCAGCTCAGCGATGACGTCCTGCTGTTCGCTCACGCGGCAAAGCTACATCATGGCCAGTAACTTCTGCACCAAACTGAACCCGCTGGGCGTGTCTGATGCACGAGCAACACCGTCGACTAGAAACTCCGCCTTCGCATGGTTACCTGCGCGTCCTGCGGGCGCGGTGACAAGCTAACCGGCAAGAACGTACTCGGGGACTGGCGCGAGCTCGTCCCCGAGCGGGCGGTGGCGGCGCTGGTGGACGCAGCCATGGACGCCGGCCGGGTCCTGACTCCGCCGAATGCTTCCACAACGGCGGGAAGGACCCGTGACACGGTGAGCCACCGCGCCTTGTCATGGCGCCGGGAGAAGGGCACCGGGAGGCGCGCATGTTTGGCCTATCCGTGTTGGGTCAAGAGCGACCGGCGCGCAGACCCCCACAACGACGACGGGCCCTGGCGCAGGACCTGAAGGGGACTTGAGAAGAGCGGAAACAGTTTCGCCCTGCAGCGAACAGCACACTGTCGGTGGCTTGTGATTGTCTGACCAGCATGTTCACTGTCGGATGTCCATACGGGTTCCCGGTGACCGACGTGGCGCTCGCTGCTGAACTCCCCGCTATGCCGAAACGCCACTGCGCGTGAGCGGATTGCTAATGGCTGCGATAAGTGGGTGGACCTCACGGCGCACCTGCGCACCTGCGCGGCAGAGCTGGCCGACGCGTGACCGGTGCGCGTGCCGCCCTCACGACGAACCAAGACAGGAGATCCCAACCGATGACTGATCTTCGCGTTCCCGCTGTGAAGAGTGACCTGGAGTACCTATTCGACCTGCTGTCCCTGATCCCGATCCCGACCATGAACCGGGAAGTGGATGGTGCCGATCCGGAATTCTGGCGCCGCGTGGCCGCGACGAAGGGGAGGATCCGTGACGAGGAGACCCATCGCAGCTGGCGGCGCCGCAAGCCCACCACCACCCCCGCCGACAGGCACAACCGCTACCTCCGCGACAACGAAGCTGCCGGATACATCACTAGCAGCCTGGGCGCGGCGCTTACCAAGGCCGACAGGAGACCGCTCGCTGACTGGACTTTGCAGGACAAGCGTTACCTGACCCAGTACGTGCTGATGTTCTTCGACGGGGAGCGGCCCGACCTGTGGGAAGTAGTGTCCGAGCGCGTGAGCATGGGGGGCGGGATGCACCCTGGCGCGGCCGGCCGCCGCTGGTGCCAGGACGTGTGCGCGACCGCGTGGCGGCTGTGGATGGACTCCTACGGCGCCGAACGTGGCGAGCAGCGCCTCAAGGAAATGCCAGGCCTGAAGCAGTAACTCAACCGCCCGGCCGTGGCCACTGCGCGGGAACCAACCGAGAAAGCGAGACCCAAACCCATGACCGAAACCCCGTGGCGTATCGCCTACGACCTCGTGCTGCCGTTCGGCTGCGAGACCCGCCCGTACGGGATGGAACGACGCGGCGTCATTCACGTCCGAGCGTACGAAGCTGAGGGCGAGACCCCCATCGTCATTATCGGCGAGTTCGCTGACCACCCGCCCATGCAGAGCAACTGGCAGGCGTCGACGTCGTACGCGGCTTCGGTGCAGAGCTACCTGTACCCCGAGGGACGGGACCTACGGTACGTCCTGTACGTGACCACCTCCGTCAACGGTGAACGCAACCAGGCCAGGTTCCAGGAGCTGAAGGTGGATGAGCGTTCCCTCCAGTTCTCCCGCAGCGTGAAGGACTGGGCGCTGCGCCGACCCCACCCCATCTGGCCCTACGACAGGGCGCCAGACATGCCGCCCCCGGCCGGGCCCGCGCCTGGCGGCGTTCCGCACACCAGCCTGTACGCGCCGCTCGACCACATCAACGAGTTGCTGCCGTGGAAGATTGAGCACATGTCGTTCACGGGCGGCGGTGAACGTGCACTGCGATGGCCGGAGGGTCAAGAGGATGCGCTGGGTGAGTACTACCCGACGATCGTGAAGGTGACCAAGTCTGCCCGCGTCTGCATCCCCGACCTGCTCGGCGACACCGAGATCCACGTGTGGCCGACCGACCTCTACACGTCTGAGCGGATCGGTGGCCCGGAAGCGGCCGCGCTCATGGGCACCGAAGTGAGCTGGCTCCGCCCGGATACCAACGTGGCTCCAGAGCCCGCGACGTAACGACTCGCCGCCCCTAGACACGGGGCATGTCGAACCGCCTCGCTGTAGTACCGGACTGCCCCTCCCGCCCCGCGCCACCATCCCGGACCTGATCAGCATGTCGGCCTACCGCGTGCGACGGACCGGGGTCGCTGAGGAATCTCCGCGATACATGCTCTACCTACCTGACGTGTTCGACTGCCACATCTGGGTGGACGGCATAGGTCGGCGAGGGGGGCCGGCCGGGGCCGGTGCGGGACGGGACGGGAAGGCGGCGGAGGTAGGCGTGCTGCTCGAGTAGGTCGATGACCGGATCGAGGTCTCCGGTCTTCTTGAACCGGGACCGCGGTAGGCCTGTGAAGAGGTCGCGCTTGGTGATGCGCTCGGGCTTGTGACGGCGTAGCCAGTCGAGGACGGTGCGGGCGTCTTCGAGGAGTGGGTCGGCGCCCATGGCGTCGAAAGCTGCGAGGGCGTGGTCGGCGTAGTAACGACCAAGTTCTGCTGCGCGGTGCATGGTGTTGGCGGTGATGGGTTGCTGCCAGCCGTCGTGGAGGTGGTCGGCGAGGTGGATGAGGCCGGCGAGGCGGATGACGGCGCCGACGTACTTGCTGCCCCAGTCGACAACGTTGGCCCAGGCGGCGCTGGGCGCGAGTTTGGGTTCGACGTCGGCTTCTAACTCCAGCACGGCTTGGCTGGCGGTGTCGCAGAGCGGTATGGCGGCAGTCTCCCGCTGTGCGGCGAGGGAGACGACGAGAGCCTGGAGCTGCACGTCGTAGGCAGCTGCGACCTGGTCGGGTACGGGTGCTGTTCCGATGCGGCGGCGGCCGACGGTGTTCTCTGGGACGGAGTAGAGGATGCGAGCAAGAAGTCCGCGGCCGCGGAAGCCGGGCATGCCGGCGATGTCGCGGAGGATCTCGGGCTGGATGGCGAGACCGAGGGTGAGGGCGGGCTTGTCGACGAGCTCGGGCGGTCGACCACGTCGGTGGACCCGGAGCATGGTGCCGGCGTGGCCCTTGAGGAAGACCTCGAGGTTCGGCACGCCGGAGTAGCGGCCGGCGAGGGTGGCGAAGATGCCTCCCTCGTCGGAGAGGACGGCGATGCGTCCGCCCTGTTCGGCGAGCAGCCCGGCGGCGGCCTCTGCGGTCACGTCGTCGGCGACCAGAGTTGGTATGACCGGGACCTCGATCGTCTGGGCGGTCATCGCTGCGTCGCTGGCCTCGGCAAGCGCGTCCGCACGGCTTGGCCCCTCAGCTCGAGCTGCGGTGGCGGCGGCACGTTCGGCGACCTTTGCGGGCGGTGGCGGCGGCGAGTTCTGCTTCCACGATCTGGGGGCGGATCCGCTCCCCCAGCGCCCGCTCGGCTCGCAGGAGGGGCTCGGGCATGGCGGTGAACACTGGTGACTTCCGCGCACCTGGCGGCAGGGCGACGACCGTGAAGATGTTGACCGGCTCCCGCCACGAGCCGCGTACAACGACCTCGCACTTTCCGCCCGCCGCGGTGGACAACGCGGCCAGCGCCACGCAGCCGGCCAGGTCGGGCGGGGTCTGGGTGAACTCTGCGACTGCGGCCACCTGGTCGGCCACCCAGCCGGGCAGCACTTCGACGGGAAACGGCGGCAATCGACGGAGTCCGGATAGTGGGATCGGCGGCTCCCACGGCTCGTCGACGCCTGTGGCCGCCTGGTGGTCGTCGATGGCGTTGCGGGCGTCGAGTCGGTCGAGGATGCGGTCCGCGGAGACGGCCCGCCGCGTACCGGGCGGGCTAACGCGGGCACCTTCCCCGGAACGCCTGCGGCACGGGGTTTGCGTTCACCGCTTCGTAGGCCGGACTGGATCGTCGCAGCCGCCTCCCGAGGTGGTTGGCCGACGGCTTCTCCGGCGACCTGGAGGGCCTGTTCCACCAGGTCGCGGGGCAGCACACCGGCGCCGACGAGCTGACCGAGGGCGAAGGCGGCCTCGTTGAGAGTCGAGTTGTGGGTGTGCGGAGGGGAGTCGAGGACGCGCTGGACCTCGCCGCGCAGTGCCGCAATGGCGTAGCCGCCGGCGTGGTCCTGGCCCAGCTGGGTCAGCAAGCTCCCGGCGGTCATTGACACTGGTTGCGGGTCCGCTGGGGCGAGCCGTTGGGCGAGCCAGCCGGGCAGAGGTACGGCCGGCGCATCGTGGACCACGTCATAGGTTCGGTCGTCCACCGAGCTGCCGGCGGCGACGACGTAGCCGCCGCGGCCGCGGGTGTCGACGAGCCACCCGAGCCGGCCCGCGCTGTTACCCAAGACCTCGCCGGGTGGCGTTGTGAAGTACAGGTGCAGGCCCCCTCGCCCGGTCCGCACGGTGTAGGTGTCTACGGGCAGGGGCTGGCCGGCGCCGGTGGTGAGTTCGGCGAGTACGTCGGCGCCGTCGGTGACCCCGGGCAGCGTCCACTCCGCCGGCGGGGTGTCGCCGGGTTTGGGGGTGTCGAGGTCGACGACCACCAGGCCGGAGGACCCGCAGGCGATGCCGATGTTTTTTCTGGAGTTGTGGGCCCACCATTGACGGATCTTTTGCGGGTTGGTGGTGGCTTGCTGCTCCCACCGTTTGATGACTGGTGCCTTGGCGTTGGGGAAGAGCGGGAAGATGTGCCAGCCTCGTTCGGCTGCCGCGAGAGCGGCGGTGAGGAAGGGGGTGTTCATGTCAGCTCCTTCCGGTCGGTGGTCGCCTGGGACAGCGGTGAGGAATCGGCTGATGGGTCGGGCCGCCGGATAACCGGCGTGGCGAGGTCGGTGACGCCGCGCTTGTCGCCGTGCCGGGACCGGTCGAGGGTGGCCAGTTTGTTTCTGGCCGCTTCGAGGCTGGTGTGGAGTCCTTGAGCTTCGCCGTGCCAGCCGTTCATCCGCGCTTCGGCGATCCGGTCGGTGAGATTGCGGATGATCTCGACGAGGCGGCCGCGTTGCTTGGGGTCGAGCCGCAGCATGGGACAGCGGATACATGCGTGCTCGTGCTGGCAAGGCGTCCCATAGGGACGGCCACACGTTCCAAGCTCGAGTTTCCGCAGCTCGAAGTGCTGCTGGAACTCCCGCCACTCTTCATTGGTTGGTTCTCGATACTCAGCTGGTGGACGCACGGCTCGGCGGGCGTCAAGGAATCCCCGGTAGGTGCGGATGAGGTCGTCTTGGAAGACAGCGAGGTAGGCCTGTGTGGTGGACAGACTGTGGTGGCCGAGCAGGCGGGCAGCGATGTGGACGGGAAGGCCACCGGTCACCGCCTCGGTGGTGAAGATGCGCCGAAAATCATGCGCGGTGAAGTTCAGCGGTTGTCCCGCGGCGTCGCGAAGGCCGGTAAGGGCAACGGTGCTGTTGAGCAGCCTGTGGACGGTGTTGTAGCTGATCACTTGTGACCGCCGCCGGACCCGGCGTTGGAACAGGTGCGGCAGCGCCGGCCCCGTGAGGCGTTCGTGGCCGTCGTAGCGGGACACCAAAGGAACGGTGCCCCCGTTGTGCCGACGGAGCCGAGTGATGATGGTGGCGAACACGCTGGCCAACTCGGGGCTGATCAGCAGCAGCCGTTCCTCGTTGCTCTTGGATGGCACGACCTGGAGCAGCGGCACCAGTTCGGCGGTATCGGGGAGATGGTAGGAGACCAACGCCAGGTGGGTGACCTCCAGCAGTTCCTCGATCCGGACACCGGTGTGTCGCAGCGTCTCGATGATTGCCCAACTCCAGAACGCCTCGTCCTCGGCCCGGGAGAGGTCGAGTGTGTCCCCCGAGGAGGTCTCCTCCACCACGACCTGGCCTGGCTTGCCGCAATCGCCGCTCGTGGTGTCTGCGGCGCTATCGAGGACCCGGTAGCGCCGACCGCTGTGCTCGAAGACGCCACCGGCGGGCATCTTGGTAGCCGCCTGGAGAAGGTCCCGCTGATCGGCGCGGTGTCGTTCGGCTGTCTCAACCAGGATCGGGACCTGTGGAAGCCGTTCACGAATGCGCTGGTGCATCTGCGCTGAGACCTGCTGCCTGGCTTTGACGATCCCTCCGGTATCGCCTCGGCGGACAGGGCTGGGAGCAGCCCACATGGCCCAGGACGGGTCCGCGTGCGCCCACTCCTGAATGTCGAGGTAGAACGCTCGCACCACGGTCAACACCTCCAGCCGGCTCCGACGGGCACGAGTGGAGCCGTTGCTGGTGGTGACGACGTGCAGCCGTTCCTTCCACGCCTGCGCGACCGGCTCGGGCAGCCGCAGGTCGTCGATCCCCGGATGGTGCTGCTCGATATCGGCCCAGAACGTGCCGGCCAGAGAGCCGGCGAGGCCGCGCAGGGAGTTGTAGTCCATGCCTGGCCGCCGTTCCTCCAGATAGCGGACCAGCACGTCCCGTACGGACCGAGACCGGATGCGGTAGAAGTCGACGAGATCAGAGGTGGACTGCTGACCGGTTCGCATCGAATCCCGCAGCGAGGTGTCCTTGCCGAACACTCCGACGCCGGCCAGCAGGTCCCACGCTACGTGCAGACCTTTGATCCTCTTGTGGCGTGATCCCCAGGCCTGGCACTCGGCGAAGTCGTCGCTGGTGACGCCGTCCAGATCCCTGCCCGTGTGCAAAGTGATCTTGACCAGCGCCCGGCGTGCCAGTCCGAGGTCGCGGTCGGAGACTTTCGCCGCGTTCGCCACGTCAGCGAACTGGGTGAACAGGTCGGGGCTGATGATCTTCGGTGTCAGCTCGAAGACGACGAAGGCCTTGTAGTGGCTGAAGAAGTCGTATCCAGGTTGCAGCACCCGAGCCAGGAACAGCCAGTTCAAGCCCGCGCCCAGCTCAGCCCGGTTGATCTGGCCCGAGCGGGGATCCGCGACCGCCAGGTCATCCATCCAGTCGAGACCATGGTCGCCGCGTGCGGCCATCCAGCGCTGTTGCCAACCCTCACCGGGATGGGTCGCTAACCACTCCAACACCCGCTCGGCTCCGCGCAGCCTCCGCCCGCGAGGTGCACCCAGATCCGACCTGGACCACCCCGGGACACAGGTCAGCAGCTGGAGCACCTCGGCGAATCCCAAGCGATCCGCCCGACCCGGAGGCTGCACCGAACACCGGCCACCGCCCTGCGCCACCTCCGGCCCACCGGTCGTGAGCGTCGTTGGCGTGATGGTCGTTGTGGAGGTCACCGGGGACCACCTCGCCCGAACAGCACCGCCAGATCGGCCTCGTCATAGCCGACTCCGGCGGTCGGAGGTGGGGTCTCAGCCCGCTCCTGCCGGGCAGCGAGATGTCGGTGAACCCGGGCGACCACCTGCGCGTCGTCCTCGACCAGGTAGACGTCGGCCGTCGTGCTCAGATGGGCATGGCCCAGGATGGTCTGCACGTCGCGCATCGACAGGTTCTCGTCCCTGCTCATCCGCACCGCGGCGGTGTGGCGCAAGTCGTGCATCGAGTAGTTCGTGCCCAGCAGGCTGTTCAGCCGGCGGAACACCGCACGTAACGCCTCGTAGTTCATCGGCTGGCGCACCAGCCCGTCGCCGCGGTCGCGGCGGCGCAGCGTCCACCAGATCGGATCGTTCGGCTCCAGCGATCCCAGCTCACCCAGATACAGCCGCAGCCAGACGAACGCCTCACTACTGGCCGGCAGCCACTGCATGACACCGGAGCCCTTCCGGCTCACCTGCACCAGCTGGTTGCCCCACTCCACGTCCACGCCCCGGATGCCGAGCAACTCGCTCGCGCGGGCACCGTTGCTGACCGCCAGCGCGGCGATCGCGCGATCCCGATCCGAACCCAACCCAGCGAACAGGTCCTCCCACCGCTCATCTGGAATCGCCCGCGGCCGGCGACGGGGCACCTTCGGGTTGTAACGAAGCCGGCCCTCCGCCCTGTAGGGCTTCAGCGGGTCGTGATGCGCATTCGCACGAGAGCCCATTCGCCCCCTTGGCACCGGGTTGACCAAAGGCCCCTCGCCGAGTTCGATCCAGTACTCGTAGAACCCGCGCAGAACCGCGTTGCTGTGCCGAACCGTCCTCGGCTCGTACCCATCGCCCAGGTACCGCTTCCCGGTGATCGCGTTCACGGTGCCCGTGGTCCCCAGCGACGCTGTCCGAGCCGAAGCTCGAGGCTTGCGCGACTGACCCAGCCAGACCACGAAGTCCCTGACCTCGCCAGCAGTGGCCTGATCCCACGGCACCCTGACCACATGCAGCCACCGCCACCACCGCAACAACGCGTAGACGTAGCTACGAACACTTCCCGACCGGTTCCCCCGAGCCACAAGATCCCGTAGGAAGTGTGCGATCGGCTCCACCGTTCGACCGTCCGGACCCACCACTGCCCACGGCACAACACCCCCGGCCGGCACAACACGACCCCACCGCGGCAGCACAACCGAGCCGACATCACCTCCGCCGCCCTCACCAAGACGATTCATACGACCTCCTCGTCCAGAGATCGCAGAAGTCTCCGCGACCAACCCACCGTCAAGCAGTCCCCACGCCGGACAGTCGTCCGGTAATCCGGTCAACAGGTTGTAGGCGGCGTGGTTCCAGCAGCGGCGGATGCGCTCGTGGTTGGTGGTGGCGCGGCCTTCCCAGTCCGATGCCAGGGCTGGACGCTTCTGGCGCGGTCGGAGGGGGAAGACGTGCCAGCCGCGCCGGGCGTGGTCGAGGGCAGCGTGCAGCAGCTGCGTGTTCGCTGGTCGGATAGTTGTCACGCTCACTCCCAGGTGAGTGCTCGGTAGGTTAGGCGGCGGCGATGCCCCAGGGCACCTGGACGAGTTCGGCGAACGTCACCGCCACCGCGGCCGGGTTGTCGGGGCGGGCGTCGTGCCAGTGCCATGCGATCCAGGGCTCCCACGCGCAGTCGCAGTCACGGCCCGGCACGGCCCCATCTGGTGCGGTGCAGCGTGGGGCGTGGGCGTCGAAGGTGACGTGGGCGTGGTCGAGGCTTGCCTCGTCGACGACCAGGCCGGGTATCCACCACGGCTGCGCGGTGATTCGCTGGTTGGCCTGGCCGGCATCGATGTGGCCGAGGAACAGTTCCACGCCGTCGCCGTAGGTGTCGCACACGACCTGCTCGGCGGGTTGGTCGCCGAAGAGGTCGGCCAGGGTGAGCGGTTCGGACGCCATCAGGACCCGCCGCCCATCGGCGTAGCGACCGTGATGGAGCAGTCGAGCTCGTTCTGCTGAGTCATTTCGTCTCCATGTGTGGGTAGGGCGGTGGTCCCGGGGCGGCGACGAGTGATCGCCCGCCGCCCCGGGGACGTGACATGAGGCCTGCTGGGCCCGTCGTCAGGGGCGGAACTTCTGCCAGAACTGCTCGCCGGCTGCGACGTCGACGACGGTGATGTCGCGGTTGCGGCTGAGTTCGCGGCGGACCTGGTCCCACCGTTCGACGGTCATCTCGTGGGTGTCGACGTCGAGGTTCGCGCCGACCATCACCCGGTACTGGGCGGCCGCGTCGTCCTTGTTGGCAAACGCGGCCACCACATCGCCGCCGGCGACCACGTACCGCCTGTCGGATCCGCTGCTCATCGCGCCACCCGCCCGCGGGAGTCGTCGCTGCAGGGAGAACCCTCGGCCGGTTCGGCGGGCCGGAGGGTGAGGGTGCCGACGTCGAGGACGTCACCGACCCGGTGACGAGTCTGCTGTGGGTCGAGGACTTCGACGCGGCTGATGCCGTTCGGTTCGCCGTTGTGGGTGGTGTGGTGGGTGGTCACGCGGCCGATCCAGGTGCCGTGACCGCCTTCGACCCGGACCGTCGTTCCGATCTCGAACATGTGGGCTCCTGGCGTTCAGCCGGGCTGGACGGGGGTCTCGTCCCACAGCAGTGGCCAGCCGGGAACGGTTGAGGTGTCGGTGCGGTGACGGACGTAGGCGTCCAGGGCGAGCAGCTCCTGGCGCCCCTGTTCGGTCGGGACGATGCGCAGCTCGGATGCGATCTCCGCATGCAGGCGGTCCCGGTCGAGGTAGCCGGCGGAGGCCAGGGAGTACATCGCGGTCCACTGCCCGCCGTGCCATTCCGCTGCGATCCGGCGCGCCTGCCCATCAGTGAGGGCACTCATGTCAGACACCTCCACCAGATCGCTCCGGACTGGTGCCGGTGGTCGGGCTGCCAAGGCGTTCAGCGTGGTCGTGGATCGCGGCGTGCCGGTCCGCCCAGCCCGGTTGGTCGGCGAAGGCGAACGTGGACCCCTGCAGCGGGTCGTCCCCACACAGCAGCTGGGTGGTCTCGGCGTCCAGGCGTACGCCGAGAACGTGCGCTGCGACGGCGTCTGCTGCATAGGTGCGGGCTCGGGACCAGCTCGCGACCATGAGCCTCGCCACCGCCCAGAGCACTCCCGCGGTCCCGGCGGCGAGAAGCCATGCACCGCTGCCGGTGAACATCGCCAGGGCGGTCGCCACGATCGCGGTCACGTACGCCACAGTCGGTACGAGCCGGGCGGTCTGCAGCCCGGAGTCGTCGGCGTACTGGCCTGCGATCAGCCGAGCGGCCTCGTGCGCCAGCCGATGGGTACGGACCGCGGGTGGAGCCGACGCCAGATCCTCGTGCACCGCCAGTCGCGGCCCGTCTCCGACCAGGACAATTGCAGCGTCGACGCCCTCGCGTCGGACCTCCACCGGCGGGATTGGGTCGATGTGTGCCCGCTCGCAGAGCACGCGCCACTCCTCGACCAGGGCGAACACCGCGCCCAGCTGGTCCCCGAGCGTCCGGGCGACCTGAGGAGTCACGAGCGCGTCCGGGACGTCGCGGACGGCATACCAGTCGAGGAGGTGCAGGATGCCCCGACCCGCGAGGCCGAGAAGAAGTAGGACGCCCAGGCCGATGAGCAGGCCGGTGTCGCCGTCGATCAGGTAGCCGCCGCCACCGGAGGCCACGAGTGCAGCGAGGACGATCCCCAGCTGCGCCATGGCGGGGAGCTCGACGATCTCCGTGTGTTCCTTCTCTTTGTGTTCTGTCTGGGGGCTCATGCGCCGCCCCCGTTCCCGTGGCGTCGTCGAACACGGGTGGTTCGGGTAGTTCGGGTGGTGGACACTTGCTGCTACCTCCTATGGGTGAGGTGCTGGGCGTGCGTCACGAACCTGGGGAGGGGATGGGCGCACGCCCAACAGAACTTGTGGTCAGGCGGCGTCCTCCCGGTCGGGCAGTGCGTAGCGGCCGTGGCCGAGCCGGTTGACTTTGCCGGTCCTGGTGAGGTCGGTGAGGATCTGGTGAACCCGCGAGGCCGAGTAGCCGGCCGCGTCGGCGATCTCGCCCGGCCTGGAAGCACCGTTGCGGAGTACGTCTAGGACGACGGCGTGCCCAGCGCTGCTGATCGGCGCGGGTTCCCGCCCGCCGGCCGCCGTGCCCACCGGTCCGGTGCCGGTATCTGTCGAGTTGGCGGATGTCGGCGTCGGTATTGATGCGGGGAACGAGTGGAGTCCCATCGCTTCCAGCAATGCGTTGGCGTCTGCCACTGCCCCGGCCGACCCTTGCCGCCCGTGCGCACTGGCCGGCGGTTGCTCGCCGATCACCTCGGCGGCGCTGATCGTCCCGGCCCGCACGGCATCGAGCTTCGTGCGGGATGACTGGGCGACGGCTTCGGCGTTGGCTGCCCGGTCGGCGTAGGCCTGCCCGGCCGCGCTCGCGGACCCGGCGTCGAGCCGCGCGGCCCGGGAGGTCGCGCGTTCCATCTGGTCGAAGGGGTCCTTGCACAGCCGGTTCCGGAACGGCGCGAGCCGGGAGAACCCCTCGACCCGGATGGTGAAGCCGTAGCCCTTCACGTCGGGGAGCTTCTTGGGGTCCATCTCCAGCCCGGCCATCAGCGAGCCGGAGTAGTTCGAGGCGGTACGGAAGCAGATCCCGTTCCCGGCCATGATCGACAGGCGCAGTGCCTCGTCGGAGCCGAACGTCTCGATGCCGGGGTACTGGGAGACGATGACGAAGCAGATCCCGAGCTTGCGGACCTTGCGCGCCAGCGCCGACAACCGCTTGCCCCACGGGCCCTTGAGCACCTCGTGCGCCTCGTCGATGAACACCACCAGCAGCGGCCGGTCCACCCGCGGGGTGAACCCGGTCCAGCCCTCGGTGGCGTTCTCGAACTCCCGCCACGCCGCCACACCCTCGATCGGGGCGAGCATGTCGCCGGCTCCGGTGAGGTCGACGTACCAGTCGGCGTACTTCTTCAACGCCGGGCTCGACGCACCACCCTGCGGGTCGATGAACCAGCACACCGCCGACCCGGACCACATGGCGCCGATCGCGATGGACTCGATCGTGCGTGACTTCCCCGACCCGGGCGCGCCGATCACCGCACCGGACCAGGCGGAGCCGTCGTTGTCGCCGCTCTCCCCCGGGGTCCACAGCCGCCAGCCGGCCTCGCCCATCCAGTCCGCATACGGGCCGATCCTCACCACCCCGTCCTCCCCACTGGGCCCGAGGTAGGGCGGGTTGTCCTCCACCGGGGTGCGGTCCATCACCTTCAACAGCCCCAGGTGCGGCAACTGGGAGGAGTGGTCCTCCAGCACCAGGCGGCTGGTCTTCAACCCCAGCCCACCGGAGATACGCACCATCGCGTTGATGGCGTCGCCGATCGACTGCTGCCCGCGGACGAACTCGATCGTGTACTGACGGCCGTGCTCGACCGGTGCAGCGTTCGTCAGCTTCGCCCCGGGCAGGGCACCGCGGGCCCCGGCGACGTAGGCGTCCCAGTCAGCGCACACCGGATCAGCCGGCTCGAGCCCCGCCGGCTGATCCGAGGGCGGCGGGCTGTCGGCGTAGATCCGGGTAGCCCGCCACCACCGTGCGGCCAGGACGTACTCCCCCACCAGCAGGACGGTGAACGTCGTGGCGTTCCACCACAGCGACGCCGCGACCAGCCAGCCCGCACCGAACAGTGCGACGAGCCCGACCTGGACGCGCCAGCGCTTCGGGATCCGGTGCCGAGCCAGCACCCAGCCGACCGCGAGGCTGGCGAGGGCGATGCTGGCGACAGTCGCGGCGATGCTGGCCTGGTAGATCCCTCCGGTACGCCGGTCCAGGCCCTCCACGAACGTCGCGCACACCGCCAGTCCCAGCACGACGGCGTGCGGCATCGCAGGACGGCGCAGCCGCCACAGCGACGACCGCAGCTCGCGCCACCAGTCCACCGAGCTCGTCGTGGCCTCCTGCGCACCTTCCGGTTGGGGCTTGCCGGTCGGGCGGCCGGGACCCTGGACGGCCGGCTTCGGCTCACGGCCGTCGACGCGAACGCTCGCCGGATTGGTGGTGGGTGCCGGTGTGGCGGGCATCGGTGCTCCCTTCGTGGCCGGCGGTTGTGACTGTGTGCATGGAGGAGGGATGGGCGCCCAGTGGGATGGGCCGGGAGGGCTGGGCGCCCATCCGTGGAGCGGTGGACCCCCGGGTGGGGGGAGCCCGAGGGCCCACCGGTCATTGGGGTCAGCCAGCAGGTGTGGCTACTGGCGCAGGGCGTCGCGGCCGACCTCGAAGCCGGTTGCTGCGGCACGGTCACGGATGTCGACGGCCGCGCCGGACACGATCTCGGCGAGTTCGGCCACGGCCGTTTCGGCGGCCGTGACCGCTTCGGCGGCACGGATGGCCGCACCCTGGGTGCCTGGCCCGTACTCGTCGATGGCGAGGCTGTTCGCAAAGTTCAGGAACGCGCCCTTGATGGCGGGAAACACGGTCGCGTAGGACTCCACGAACGCCTGCTTGGTATCCAGCGTGGGGGCCCTCACCCGAAGCGAGAGCCGGCCCGGTCGATGTAGCGCTCACGTCATCAATCCCTTCGTTCGTACCGCTGGTCTGGTCCTGACTGGTCTCGTCGTCACGGAGCTGGCCGTCGGTGGTCTGGTCGTCGCTGGCTTTTGGTCCGGGCGTCTCATCGGTGTCGTCGTCGGTGACTGGCTCGGGGTTCGGGGCGGGTGCCGGGTCCTTCGTGGGCGGCCTCTCGGCGCCAGCTGCCGGTCCGGGCTGATCACCGGCCTGACGGTCCGGCGGGTCGCCGGCGCCGTCGAGCTTTCGCCGGCGGGCTTCCAGGGCCTTGGTCCACGCGTTCTGCCACCGCTGGGCCGGTCCGGTGTGCCACCACGTCCGCAGGTACGACCGGGCCGGACCGGCCGTGCGCGACTCGACGGGTTCACCGGCCCGCCGCCGTTCCCACCGCTCCTGCTTCTCAGCCCAGGCGACCTCACGCCGACGGGCCCGGGTGTCCCACGCCAGCGCCCACAACCCGGCGAAATAGTCACGCGCCGGACGACGGGCCGGTGCGAGCTGACCGGCCGCGGCCCGCCGAGCCTCCCGCAGCTCCAGCCGCCGCATCCGGTACGCCTGCGAGGGAAACGTCCGCCCGGTCACCCCGGCCCAGGCGTCCTGGGCGGCCCGCTGCACCAGCCCAGCAACCACCAGGCACAGAACGAGAATCTCCATGACCGGCTACCTCACAGCCGTCCGACGACATCGCCGAGCGCCTGCGACACAGCATTCCCGGCCGCCAGCACCAGCTCGTTGATCCGCGCCGGCAACGCCGCCATCACCCCACCGACAGTGGCAACCACGAGCGGGACGAACAGCAACGCCATCCACGGCGTGCCCCTGGTTGCCCGCCCGGTCTTGGGGTGCATCTCGATCCACAGCAACGTTCCGGCAACAAACGTCAGCACCGCCGGAACCGCCGCGCCGAACACGATCCCCGTGACCGTGCCGCCCACAGTCCCCGCCGTGGTGGTGATCCAGCCGATGATCGCGCCGAGCATGCCCGACAGACACGCACCGGCGGCCAGCATCAACCACGACGTGCCACGGTTGAGCTTGTTCTTCTTCAGGCAGACACACGCGACGCCGAACAAGATCGCGCCCAGTGCCGCCGCGGACAACGTGCCCATCCCTGCCGCTCCTTCGTTCCTCATCTGGCTTGCTTGTCAGGTGTCAAGCCGTGCTTGCGCAGGCCGGTCAGGTGAGTGCGGCGGCGGCCCACGCGAACGCGGCGGCCAGGCCGCGTCCGCACCAGTGGCCGGCCGGGGTGAACGCGAACACCGCCACCAAGGCCAGGCCAGAGCCCAGCCGGGCAGGGCGTTCACACACCCAGGCCGCCATGTACGCCACGGCGTAGACGGGCACGGCGACGACGAACGCGTACCCGACGCCTAGGCCGCGGCGGATGCCCGCCTCGGGTGCGTAGGGCGCGCGGCGGGCGTACCGCACCACCTCAGACAGCGACGGTCGGCGTTCGGCCACGATCTCCGGCGGATCGAAGTACGCCACGAACCGGCGCAGCCACGCCCGCACACCGGTAGCACGCGGACTCTGCGTGGGTGGAGAGCCAGCGCTACCCTCGCGCGCACGGGGGTGCACAGACGCCTTGGACTCCTCCGGCGCCGAACTCTCCGAACCTCCAGTGGAGGCTGGAGTTTTACGGTCGGTCGTGATCTCAGCGGTGGTCATGACTGCTCCGGATCTGCTCGGTGATCAGCTGGTCCCCCGCGCCCATCAGGCCGCTCGCGAACTGGTCCGCGAGGTTCTCTGCCATCGCGCGGGTGGCCGGACGGTTGAGCGCGTGCTTGTAGGCGAAGAGGAAGTGGCTGTACGCCACGACCAGCCGGTCCCGCAGGTTCACGGCCGCGGCCAGGCGGTGGGTCACCTGCTCGGCGTGGCGTGCGAGCCGCTGCTCCGCCGACGTCGGCCGGCCCTTCCGGTTCCGGTAGCCCGCCACGGTTATCGGCCCCGTTCCCGTTCGTCGCCCAGCGCGGCGAAGGTGAACTCCGGTTCCGGGCGGTCGGGCAGCCGTACCTCCAGGCGGTATTCGCCCAGCCAGTCGTTGCGGCCCTTCCGGTTGTCCTGCGATCGCGCGAGCACCTCCGTGTAGGCGCGCAGCAGTAGGCCGTTCTTTGGGTCGGTGAACACGCGCACCTTCGGCAGGCGCCGGCCGTCGGCGCGGACGAGAGTCAGGTCGAGCAGTTGCATGGTGGCCTCTCCTCGGGTGAGGGGACACGGCACCACCAACGAGTTGGCGGTCGCCGGTCCGTCTGATCTACTCAGGGGCACCATCGCGACCTCCCGTTCTGCTTCCAGGCCGTTGGGGTAGTTGAGGTGGTACGCCGGGGACGTGGGGGCGACACCACGTCCCCGGCAGCTCTCGGTGGCGGTCATCGGACCTCCGCTCGGCCCGGTCCATCCGACCGGTCGTTGTTCTCGGTCCGGTCCGACTCGTCGACGAGCCGGCGGATCCGCTCGAACCGCGAGCTGCCGATGCCGAGCCGCTTGGTGGCTGTGTGCTTGCCGACGGTCCGGCCCGCTTCGGCATCCAGTTCGCGCAGTGCCCGAACGAGGTCGGCATCGGTCTGGTCGTCGACGGACCGGTCCGGTTCGGGCGGCGCGGGCCGGTCCGCTTCTTTCGTGGCGGTCCGGGCCGGGTCTAGGTCGGCGTGTTCCTTGCGGGCCGGTTCGGGCTGGCGGTGCCGGTGAGCGATCCGATCCCGCGGCCCCGAGCTGGGCGAGCCGGTCCGGCCCGGTTGCTCGGTAGGCACGGTTCCGGCGTCGAGTTCGGCCCGGTCCGTCTCCGTACGGGCTCGGTGGGCTGTCATCGCCTCGCGTGCGTCGCTGATGCCCTCGCCGATGGCGTAGGTCCAGGCGCCCCAGGTCTCGGTGAAGTGCAGGAGCCAGCGCAGGGCCCGGTAGCGCGGGGCCGGTGAGTCGATGGCACCGAGGGTGCGGAGCTCGCGTCGCCGGACGGCCCGGAGGGTGCGCTCCCATACGAGCGCCGCGGACAGCGAGGCTGCGCCGTAGAAGACTGCCGCCGGCAGTCCGCCGATGCTGTCGGCGTGCCAGATGTTCAGCCCGGCACTCAGGGCGGCGTACACCCAGACCAGCAGCCGGTCCACCCCGCCGGCATCGCCGGCCAGGGTGGCCCGCCAGGCCAGCACCGCGGCATAGAGCGCGGCCGCATCCAGCGTCAGCGGGACGAGTGGTGCCGCCTGTCCCAGTCCCAGCCAGTCCCGGCCCAGCGCCGTCAGCCCGTACCAGGACGCGACCACCGGCGACGCGACCACGACCGCGAACGGGACCGCACGAACGACCGCACCAGCGGTCCGGCCATACTCACGGGCACGTCCGCCCCTGTCCGACGTCGGCGCCAGCTCGGCTCGATCCGTAGGACGCCCGTCCAACGCCACGCGTCCGGTCCAGTTCGGGACCGGCCGCTTCCCGGCCGCGGCCCGGCTCTCAGACCGGACCAACGTCAGCGCCTGAGCGGCCCGCATCGGTTCGCCGCACACGCGATCCGGAAAGTCCGGCACAGCCTTGGTCATAGGAGCGCGCATCAGCCGACTCCCGACAGCGCCCGCGCAGTCCGGGTGACAACCTCGTCGTCCCGATCGGCGTCCCGGCGAATCTGCACCAGCTCCTCACGCCGCCACGGCGCGAGCCCGCCCCACACTCCCCACGCGGCATGCCCGGTCTCGCGCCGCAGCGCGAACTCCAGGCACTCCACCCGCACCGGGCACCCACAACACAGCTCCTCGGCCCGGCGCTCGTAGGCATCACGAGCCTTGGTCGACCCCGGGTTCGGTTCGGGCAGGAACCACTCGTCGGCCCGGTCGGCATTCCGGGAGCAGAGTCCCCGGTGGTGGGTGATCTCCCGTAGCTGGGAGTCGGTGAGTCGAGCAGTGCGGCGCAACTCGTGAACGTCGATTCGGCTCATGCCGCACCCCCGCCGAGCGTCGCGTCGGCGACATCGAGTCCAGCAGCATCCGAGTTCTTCATCGCCTCGACCGCCTCGGCCGGGACGACGACACGACCGCGAAGCCGGAACGCGCGCAGCTGGCCGGCCTTGATCGCCCGCCGCACCGTCATCTGCGAGGCGCCGAACATCTCCGCGACTTCGGCAACGCTGAACCCACGACGGGGCACCGAGCGCCGGTGCTCAGCAGTTCGCCTGCGGTTACCTGGCTGCACGGGTCGCCTCCTCGATCGACTATTCAAAGCTTGGTTAGCTCATAGTGCACTCTGTTGTTCGAGACGTCAAAGCAGGACATCGGAAGGGGTTACGTGTCCTCGTTGCTTGTGGTGCACTAGGACGTCAGAGTGCGCAGAGCAGAAGGAGACTGCCCGGCGATGGCCAACTGGTCAGGTGAACCCGCCTACAAGCAGGTGGCGGAGGGACTACGGGCACGGATCCGGGACGGCCGGCTCAAGGTCGGGGCTCAGCTACCGTCGATCGCCGACCTGATGCACGAGTACGAGGTGTCCATCACCGTGGTGCGGATGGCGCTCAGCGAGCTGCGTAGTGAAGGCCTGATCGACAGCCACCAGGGCAAGGGCAGCTTCGTACGCGCGGAGCCGTCGGCGGAGACGAAGACTCCTCCACCGTCCCCGGAGTTCGCCGCGATCATGCAGCATCTCGACCAGGTGCACGACGACGTCCGCCGCCTGGGTGACCGGCTGGACCATCTGGAGAAGTTCGTTCAGGGCGAAGACAAACCCGCGAAGCGATCGCGTCGACCCTCTTCCTGAGCTCGCCGGTTTCCTCCACCAGTGACTCCAGTCCAACCTCAAGCAACCTGCGTTCGGTCTCCGTAAGTGCCATGATCCGGCCTCCGCGCGACGCCGTCCGCAAGCCACAAGGTCCTGGGGGCGGCAGCTCTGGTCCCCGATGATCAGTAGCGTTCCCGGTGGAGCCGGAATGGTCCAATAACCATTACTCATACCGACCGCGACGGCGACCTCACGGCTGGTTGACGGTCACCTCGTACTGGTCGCCGACCAGGCGTTCGAGGGCAGAGTTCTCGGGTTGCCAGCCCAGGTCAGAGCGGATCTTCGTGGTGTCCGCTGTCAGCACCGGGGCTTCCGCGCCGTACGCCTGCTGGTGCCGGACGGCCACCAGACGACCAGTCACACTCTCGGCGACGCGAACGATGTCCAGCACACTCGCCGGGGTAGCTCCGACGTTGTAGACCTCGTGCCTACCCGGATCGGCTGCCTGCAGTGCAAGCGCCACGGCACGGGCGATGTCACGGACGTGGACGAAGTCGCGAATGGCGGTGCCGTCGCCGTTGACGACCAGCTCGTTCTCGCGGCCGGCCGCGACCGCCGCGACTTTCGGGATTACACGGGTGAGGTCGGGGTCGGCGCGTCCACCCGCTGCGCCGGCGGCGTTGAACAGACGCAGCGTCGTCGCCCCGAGCGCACCGGTCGCCGCCTGCCAGCCGATCAGGTCCTCCGCCGCCACCTTGGACGCTGGGTACGGGTTCATCGGGGCCAGAGGCGTGGCCTCGTCGATGGGCTGCTTCGCCGGCGTTCCGTACACAGCCGCGGTCGAGCTGAAGACGAGCCGCGCGGGCGTGCCGGTCCGGTCGGTCTCGGCGGCGAGCGCGTCCAGCAGGTTCAGCGTGCCGACCGTGTTGACCCGGTAGTACTGCCGCGGCATCGACGCGGCCTCGCGTACCCGCGCCAGGGCGACCAGGTGGGCAACCGCGTCGACGTCCCGCACGAGATCATGGGTCGACTCGGGATCGGCGAGGTCACCACGCCTGATCTCGACCCCTTCAGGAAGCCATGGGTCGGTCTTGTGGACCCCGGCGACGACGTCGAACCCGGCACCCAGCAGCTCCCGGGCAACGGCGTTACCCAGCCGGTTCACCTCTGCCTCGGTGAACGGCAGCCCGGTCGTCGGGGCGTCCGGATCGACCGAGACCAGGCTCCCCTCCTGGTTAGTGGCCACCAGGCCGGCAAAGATCTCGTCGTACACGTCGGCGTCGATGACCGCGACCGAGAGGATCTCGCCACACAGCGACAGCGGATCCAGGCCAACGCCGAAGCACCACATCCGGAAAGTGCCCGCCTCCCGCGCACGCACCATCGACCGGAACGGCTCGGTGCCCTCGTAGTCAATCGGCGTCACGCTGCTGCCATCCGCCTCCTCCATGCCGAGGAACTCCTCGGCAAACTCCCGCATCGACGAACGCCACAGGCTGAAGTCGTTGGCCTGGTGCGACGGCGCGATGCTGGACGGCTGGAAGACGCCCGCGGGCATCAGGTGGTACAGGCTCGAAGCAGTGGCGACCGCTGCCGCGTCTCGGTAGTGCAGCACGAACGACGCCTTCCCGTCCCTACCCTTCCGGATGGTGAGCGTGTCGATCGACGGGAGAACCGACCTGCGCGCCAGGTCAAAAGGGTCACCGACCCTCGACCGGAACGGCAGGTCGTCGAGGCTGACCGCGTTGCCCGACGGCGAGGTGCGCGCCATCTGGCCGCCGTACTCGTGCGCCAGGGCACTGGAGACGTCGACCACAGAATCGAAGTACGAGGTGTAGCCGAAGGTCAGGTTCGCTTCCGGTGAGCTCCAGTCGACCTCGAGCAGCCGGTAGCCCGGGCGGTTCTCGAACAGCGTCGGCCGGGCCAGGTCCCGCACTGCGCGGGAGTACCGCTCGTACGGCGTACCCGCAGCGGTGAGCGGAAGCGTCGAGCGGGCCTCCGGATCGGTCCCCACCACGGTCGGGGGCGGGATTGCCGGCGTCCAGGCCAGCCTGACCTCGGAGAACTCACGCGGCTCGGCCAACATCCACGACTGCTTCGCCAGGACCGGGCTCCCGTCGTACCTGGCCGCATGGGTATAAAGGTCGGCCGCGGACCATGTCAGGTCCCGCCGGTTTGAGTCAAGGTGCTGCCGGACGGTGCGCCACTGCCGCTGGCTCAACTCAACCTCGTGCGCCTGGTCTGCGGCATGGCCCCGCGGTTCGCTGTGGGCCGCAGTCGTCGGTCCACCACCCACAATCGCGCCAGGAAGCAGTCCCAGGACCTCGGCGGGGATATCCAGTACCTGCTGGAGATGCCAGAGCCGGTCAATGCTTCGCAGCTTCTGGCGACCGCTCTCCAGCTGGCTGACGTACGACTGCGTGAACGCCAGCTTCTCAGCCAACTGTGCCTGGGTAACACCATGAGCCGCCCGCCACTCGCGAAGGATCTCGCCGATGTTCGAGCCGTCCGGAGGGGTCGTACGGCGACCGACGTAGAGCCACGGAGCCCGTGCCTTGGGCCGCTCCTGGGGCTTCCGGCATCGGTTTGCGGTGGCTGACTTCTCGCACGCACTGCACGTCGACGTCTTGTTGTACCTGCTCAACCGTGTACCGCAGGTCGAGCAGTGAGCCGGCGTCGAGCGAGCCATTGGAACCTCCCGGGGCAGCATCTCTCACGACGGTACCCGAGTACGGCACCACACCGTCCCGCCTGCACCGACTTACGCCCGCCCATCTTGACTACGTTAGGCCGGGACCTAAAGGCCTTGCAGGATGCCCTAGTTAATAGGTCGCTTGATCTCGTGATCTCGGGCGCAGCGAAGGGTTATCAATTTTTCCTTCTCCTCACTCTTGTGCAGCAAGAAGAGTTCTCGCGACCCGCACTCCGCGCACACCTCAACCCGTGCAATGGGCCAGAGATCTAGCGATTGTAGAGAGGAACTGCCGCGCACATAGATTCTGTTTGGTTCAACTACGCCTGCGCTGGGGTCTTCGAAGGCTTCCCACTCGGGATGACTTCCTCGCAAGCGCCGCCCCCGTATGGCGAAGCTCCCGTTACCGACGTATGAGCACGCGTCAACCAGATCCCAATGAAGTCCCGACAGCCAGCCCACTGCCTCAAGCGTGGCAACAACTTCGGATTCCAACGTCTCTACTTCGCGCTCCAGCTCGTGGTCGGGTTGCACCCTAGACGCATGACGGGAATAGTTCCTCATTGCGAGCAACCGGCTGAGCGGCCCGAGCCCCCCAGCGTCATCCAAAATGTTTTCTATCTCGGGGAGCTCGGGAACGGACCCAGCCTTGAGCAGGTCCGTGACCCGTCTGTGCCACACTCCGAACGTCGCTCCATCACCTCGCGTGAATGGATCACGAAGCGCCCTGGTCAGGCCCCCGCCACGCTGGATTAGGACTGCAACGGAAAGCACCCCGACGCACCGCGCCACGCTCTCTCCAAGTTTGAGCAGGGCATCTTGACGCTGGCCGAGCTGAGTCGCGGTCCGATACTGCCGAGCCGATGCTGCTACTTGGTATGGATAGCTCCACTCTGCACGCCATACCGGGTCCTCAAGCGGTGACATTAGCTCCCCAATGATGCGCCCATCGGACGCCGCGGCCCGAGCCGTACGGCGAATGTCATTAACGCCGGCACGCGGGTTACTAAACACGTTCGGCAGGACCTGTGAGGTGGCGGCAGCGAGCGCTGCCCGTCCCGCGTAAAGCTCCTCCAGCCATCCGTTGACCGCCACGTCCTTGATCAGCGTCAGCGGCACGAGGGTGTGGGGCGAAAGACGCCTAACTCCCGCGCCCTCCTCGCTCCCACGTTGGAGCCATTCACACAAGGCAAATCCAAAGTCACCGATTGGTCGCAGTACTGTAAGTGGCGTCAATGCGTCACCGAATCCTCCTGGCAGCAGGCGCCAACTGACATGCTGCCCTACTACATCGCCATCGATACACGCGGCGAGTGGTAGTTCCGACTCTGTCGCCTCCGGGAGGTCCGCTGCAGTGGCAACCGCCTGAAGGTCGTGCCCGCGCAGCAGGCGTTTCCCTTCCTTGTCCCGCTGCGTGAGCGAGCGATTTGGAACCTGCCGCGCTACTCTTGAAAGCGGTCCGAATCCGGTACTAGGCCAACTGTTAATAAAGGGAGCTTGAGGTAGCGAATATCCAATCTCGATTGATCCAAGGTCGGCTTGCGAGTCCGGGTATAGTTCCGTCAGATCGCGCTGCAAGGAGTCTTCGAGATCTTGGCGTAGAGGCACCCGCCAACGGTCCCGAAGTGCGGGATCCGGAATAATTCTTCCTTGCTCGTCCCGCTGGACCTCACCGAGCGGATCCAAGGCGCCAGCAGTTCTACGGAGAAGTCGCCACAGCGTCGGGGTGAGGTCGCCGGACAGGTCCGACCCTTCTAGAGCTGACGCCAGCGCCATAGTGAAGGAAGACCAGGTCGCCCAAGTCTGACCGCTGAGAGACCGCAGTGCGCGCAGTAGGTGGTCGGCCCCCTCGAAACGGCTGACCAGCTTCGCCGACTCCAATGCATCGATTACATCGGCGTTCACCTCGAAGTGCTGCCGCATTGGATGGTCGACCCTGACCTCGCGATAACCGAAGTCATCCGCGTCGAACAGCAGCGCGCTGTGTTCGCCGTCGACAGAACGTTCTTCACTCAACTCGCCCTCTCTTGCGCGCTCGTACCGCTGCACGATGTCGCTGATATGCTGGTCGGTGAGGTACTTGCGCTTGCTACCCACGAATTTGCGTCTGGTCGCGCACTGTCCGCCTGCGTCTAAGGCGATCACTTTCCCGCGAAGCCGAGACGGCTTCCGATTCGACAACACCAAGATGTACGTAGGAATCGCCGTATTCGGCCAGAGTTGTGCAGGCAGGGCGATCACGCCTTCTAGGATGTCCTGCTCCAGCAACCACCTACGGATCTCCGACTCGCCAGATCCCGCGCCACCCCGGTTGAGAGGCGAGGCGTTGAGCAGGATAGCGGCACGCGCTCCGCCCTGCTCAGCCGACCGCATGTGACTTACCACGTGCTGAACGAATAGCAGGCTGCCGTCGCTGAGGCTCGGTAACCCAGCTCCGAACCTTCCAGCGAACGCCAAGTCCCTCGCCTCCCTTGTGACTACCTCCTGTTGCCTCTTCCAGGAAACGCCGAACGGTGGGGCCGCCATCAGGTAGTGAAACGTTTCACTGCTGTATCGATCATCGACCAGCACGTCACCCCGTGAAAGCCCACCCGGTTCCATGCCCTTCATCAGCAGTAGGGAGCAAGCCACGGCGTAAGCCTGCGCGTTCACTTCCTGACCGGCGACGACCAGTTCGGAACGCGTTCTCTCGCCCCGCAGGAGAGTCTCGGCAGCAGAGAACATGCCGCCAGTACCGCAGCAGGGGTCGTAGACCCGAACCTGGCGATGCGTGCGGCTCAGCTCTGCAATGTCCGGACCGAGGACGAGCCGTGCGGTAATCGAAGTGACGTCTCGTGGGGTTGTGTGCTCCCACAGCACGTCCAAGGTTTCGGTCAAGCGCCGCAGCAGCTCCTCGAATGCCTGACCCATCTGCGGTACGGGAACCGTCGCATGGCTCAGATCGAGCGCTGCGAAGTGGGACACTACCCGCCCCAACAGATGCGCTTTCGCGAGGCTATGGACGGTTTCCGCGAAATGGAACGAGTCCAGCAGGTCTACGAGCCCTGCCGGGCATTCCTGTGCAAGGCGATACAAGTCCGCGGCAAGAGACTGCTCGCCTCGGACTGCGTGAGATTCAGGGCCAGGTAGGAGCCTTACAAGTCCAGCATCGGCAGCTGCGCCCTCAGGGCAGCCTGCGCGTCTGCCTTCGCTCGACTCAGGCGCGCCTCCCTGGCCGCGCAGGCAATCCATCCTGCGCAACACCGTGAAAGGCAGGATGACCGAGCCGAACTCGGTCGTCCTGATATTGCCCCTCAACAGGTCCGTCACGGACCAGATTGAATCGGCCAGACCTTGCTGCCCGTCCCCGACCATCGCGCACACTCCGTCCTGATGATCTTCTTTCGTACGAGAGTCGCACATCACCGCATCGAGGTGTGCACAGGCCGGAACCAGTGATGAGCCGCCGAGGCGACCGTAGAGGTAGGAAGCGCGCGAAAGAACGCCGAACGGCAGGCATCTTGAGAAGGCCGGCATCGCACGGGAAGGGGCCTTGCCGCGTGTGCGGTTCCATCCAATCGACGAACGGGCCGCACCGCCGGCGGGTAGTCCGTCAGTTCGTTACCACAGGCAGCGCCCTCCGGCCGGATGTGTCCTGGCCGCAGATTCCGCACAATACGCAGATCCTCGCCCAATGGACGTCTGCGCAGGTCAGAGGCCCTCGGACCCCTGGGCGACGCCAGCCGCAGAACCTTGCATTAATCGCCGCACAACTGCCAGTCCGCGCCGGGCTCCGTGTCCTCGTCAGCCTGAACAGCGCCCACACATCGATTGTGCGGGACTTCTGCGCCAGTTCTGCGGCTGCGCTGGCTTGAATCGTTCAGGCCTCTGGCCCGGGCGGACACGTCGGCGGACCAGGTTCTGCGCGTTCTGCGGATTCTGCGGCGGACAGACAGATAGTCGACGCCTACTCCGAAAGCCCGGGAAGAGGCTCGTGCAGGTCGACGGACAAGGCCAGTCCGCAGGGTAATCCCACGTTCTTCAACTCTGCTTTGATCCTCCATGCCTCCTAGTGCACTATGTGGTGATGCTCGCGGTGCTCGCCGACTGTTTACGAGTAGGGAGACGCAGGAGTCCATGGAGGAACGCGGCAACGCCAACCACGGAGGGCCCGAACGTTTGGCCAGCACGGCCGGCGGTGATCGGCGATGAACCTGCACGTCGATCGGCTGGTCCGCGTACATCAGAGCTCCGACGGTCTGTGGACCTGGCGGTGCTCCTTGTGCGCCGGTGCTCGTCCCTATGTCGGCACCGCAACCACCTGGGCGCTCGCCTACGCAGACGCCGACCAGCACATCCGTACCGCCCACCCAGCCAACACCACACCACGCGACACCCACGCGAGAGAAGCACAGCAATGGACGAGCACACCGGCGTGATCGACCGACTCCACCAGCTCGCCACCGTGGCCCGTGGCCTCGGAGCAGACATCGACGCCGTGGACCAGGAGATCCGGTCGACCGGTGACACACCACAACGACGCGCCGGCTTCCGGCTGGACACCTCCGCATCCTTCGCCCGCTCGGTCGCTGCGCAGCTTGAGATCACCGCGAGCGACCTGACCCGTATCGCCGCACGCGGGCCCGACACCTGCCAGGTGCAGTGGGGCGTGTGCCCCGAGCACGGCAACACGCTGCGCTCCTCCGGCGGACGCTGCTGGTGCAGCCGCTGCTCTCGGAGCTTCGACTACGACCGCGCCGGCATGGCGTGCGAGGAACCCGCAGCCTTCCTCCTTCGCGACGGACAGGGCCGCGAGTCACACGTCTGCACAGCACACGCCGCCGACGCCAGCGAACGACTCATCGGCGCTCATCTGACTCCCCTGCCGGGACCCGCCCGCGAGACCAGCGAGACGCCCTGACGTTGCCACGCAACGCCACCCAGTACCCGGATCCCAAGGAGTACGTACCTATGACCGGCAACGCGCTCGTCCTCGCGGTCGACGGCACCGTCACCGCCATCACCCTGCCCGACCGCGACCGACTCAAGGCGATGTACGCCGCATTGGGCTGCGATCTCGTCGACGTCGTGTCCCTCACCGACAAGATCGACATGTGGCTCGACGACGAGGGCATCTACAACCACCCTGCCAACCCGTACGCCACCCAACTGGCCCGCCGCTACGGACACACCCACCAGCCCTACTTCGGCCCCGTCCTGCTCTGCGGCGTCACCTCCGACGGCGACAGCATCAACCTCAGCCCAGCTCAGACCCAGGCTGCCATCGCACAGATCACCGACGTCCTCGTCAGCATCGGTGCCCACCCATGAGGGCGCACCGGCTCATCCACCGCGACGGCTACGACGAGTGCCTGGACTGCGCCCAGACATTCGCCCACGCCAACCGCGACCTCTCCGACCTCATCCCCTGCCGCACCGGCCGCGGCGACCCGCACGCGTGAACGCCGCTGGCCGACGGCGCCGAGTGCGCCTACTGCCACCCACGTCACCGACCAAACCTCCCTCAAGGAGATCTCACCCGACTGCACCACCGAGGCGTAGCCGGCACCCGGCCGACGCGGCGAGTAGAGCTCACCCACGATCGTCACACCGGTCCGAGAAAGGATCAGGCACTATGCCGCCATCCAGGTCGAACGAACGTCTCACAGTCGCTGAGTTCTGCAAGGAGCTCGGCGTCTCCCGGTCCACCTTCTACGAGTGGCGAAAGAAGGCCCGGGGGCCTCGCTGTATCCGGCTCCCGAACGGTGAACTCCGCATCCGCCGCTCGGAGCTCGAGCGGTGGCTCGACGCTCACGAGGAAGCAGCCTGACCAGCCGAGGTGAGGCAAACTCATGCGCTCAAGCCACGAAGTTGCGAAGGCCCGCAAGGACACATCGTTCGACGTCCGGGTATGGCAGATCAGGAGCTACAAGGGCGCCAGGGGTAGCTCGCACACCGTGCGGTGGACGGTCGCCAGGACGCAACGACGTTCAACCTTCGCTACGAGAGCGCTGGCGGAAAGCTTCCGCGCAGACCTCCTCAGCGCCGCCCGGCGAGGTGAGGCCTTCGACCTCCAGACCGGACTACCCATCTCGCTATCCGTCCAAGAAGACGCCGACGTCAGCTGGTACGAGCACGCCTGCGCCTACGTCGACATGAAGTGGGCCCGCGCAGCCGGAAACTCGCGGCGCTCCATCGCCGACGCTTTGGCCACGGTGACGCCGGCCTTGCTCGCGGACGGCAGCACGCCTCCCAATCGCAAACTGTTGCGCAAGGCCCTCTATGCATGGGCTTTCAACACGTCCGCACGGAAGGCCGGCGGTCCACCTGAGGACTGCGTGGGCATCACTCGTTGGCTGGAACGCCACACGCTGCCAATGTCCAGCCTTGACGACCCCGTCGTCATACGTCGAGCCCTCGACACGCTGGCAAGCAAGCAGGACGGCACGCCTACCGCCGCGAACACGTTCGCGCGCAAGCGGGCGATCTTCTTCAACGCCCTGGAGTACGCGGTCGAACGCGACCATCTGCCCACGAACCCGCTTCGGCGGGTGAAGTGGACGGCTCCCAAGGTCGCCGACGCGGTAGACCCGCGGATCCTGGTCGACCGCAGACGGGCGGAAGCCATCCTCGCCGCTGCCGAAGATCTGCCCACCGCGATGGGCCCGCGCATGGTCGCCTTCTACGCCTGCATCTACTACGCCGCAATGAGGCCGGCCGAGGTAGCCGACCTTCGCGCATCGGACATCAAGCTGCCACCGCTGGTCCGGTCGAACGAGGAAGACCGGGAGATCGAGTCGGGAGAGTGGGGTGAGCTCCTGCTGAGCCACTCCTCACCCGCCCTCAGCACCGCGTGGACCGAGGCCGGCACTCGACGCGAGTCACGTCAGCTCAAGCACCGCGCCAAGCAGGACGTGCGCCCTGTGCCCTGCCACCCTCGGCTGGTCGAGCTGCTCCGCCGGCACCTGGACGAGTTCGGCACAGCTCCTGACGGTCGGCTCTTCCGTAGCCGGTACCACAACCGTCCGCTGTCGGAGAGCACCGTCTGGCAGGTCTGGCACAAGGCAAGGGCCGCAGCACTCTCCCCGCAAGAGGCTGCCTCCGCGCTCGCCCGCCGCCCCTACGACCTACGCCACGCGTGCGTGACCACCTGGCTCAACGCCGGCGTCGACCCCGCACAGGTCGCCGAATGGGCGGGCCACAGCGTCGCCGTCCTCCTCCGCGTCTATGTCCGCTGCATCGCTGGCCGCGACGAGGTAGCCAAACAGCGAATCGAACGCGCACTGCAGAAAGAGAGCAACAGTTAGAGGACCACTGGGCAACCATTTACACGTCCGCAACTCGATGCCTTGATCGAATCCACGAGACTAAGACGGCAGCCTGACTCTCCAACTCTTCGTTGCGACACATTAAGTCGAGACATGCCGACATAAAGACTTGTAGACCACCGCACTCCTTGGCCACTGCTTCAAACCAGTCATGACCATCGGACCCGTCCGCCCGCTCAAGAGCCCTTATCAAATTTTCCGCCCCGCCCGGGAGAAGAGGCGACCAGTTCTGGATTGCGCCGGACCGCCAATTGTCGAACTCGCCTCTGATCACTACCTCTGGGGCCCCATCGCCAATGAGGTACCCAAACTTATCGCCAGCGACAGACCTCTGGTCGCCATCCAAAATCCCCACAACCTGATGGCGCGCACCTTGGACAGCCTTCAACTCGTCGGCGATGCGACGAACACCTGACATCCCTGAATTCGCATACCAGATCATGGTATGCGACAGCAATTCCTCATCGAATCTCGCTAAGACCGCCCGAAGCATTTCAGCAGCAAGCCGGTCCTCTGTGATCAGGCAAATGGTCTCACCGCGGCTAGGAATTCCTAGATGTCTCGCTACCGCAGCCGTCGACAGGCCGCTTGAGATCGCTGGCTGG
Source organism: Actinopolymorpha sp. NPDC004070 (assembly GCF_040610475.1). Classification (NCBI taxonomy): domain Bacteria; kingdom Bacillati; phylum Actinomycetota; class Actinomycetes; order Propionibacteriales; family Actinopolymorphaceae; genus Actinopolymorpha; species Actinopolymorpha sp. NPDC004070. The sequence goes on from NZ_JBEXMJ010000002.1 coordinate 229,276, forward strand.
GGTAGAGCCGAAAGCATCGTTACGCTTCCATTCGGAAGCCGCTCGAAAAAACCGGGTGAATGACTCGAAGCCACGACCGCAAGATTCTGATCTATTACGATTTTCACCAATGTATCAACTAGGGCATCCTGAGAAAATACAGCTAAGTGGCTTTCCGGCTCCTCTAAAAGGACTACCGAGCCAGCCGGGATCTGATTTAAACGCCACACTAGGTAGATCGCCGAGAGTTCACCTCTCCCCATTCCCATCAAATCGTATGTGCGACCCATAGACGACACCACGAAAAAGGGGACCGGATCATCTTCCTCGCTATACGCGGTAACTTCGTAGGTTTCGATAGAACTATAGTTCCGCCGCAGCAGATAGGACACGAGTTGGCACGCATCCTCACTGAAAGGCGCCGGATCGACTCCCTCGGTCAGATCCCCAGGGGAGTCGTCTTCCTTGAACTGCAATAGTATTTGCTCGGTCTCCGATGACGGATTCACGTAGAAGGTCGGTGCTGGACAATCCCCCACAAGCTCAGGCGCGACAAAGTCCATAGCAGCCGACCACTGAGTGTCGTTATGCGTTCCACTGACTTCCAGTTTGGCTAGCCATGCGGGCACACTTGGTAGACTGAACTGATCTCGTTCGCGGTTAGTCGACACACCTAGACATCGCGACAAAGCCCCCAGAGTGGTGGACTTACCCGCGCCATTCCCTCCACTTATCACGTGCAGTCCAGGCGTAAACTCTAAATTGAGCAATTCTCCGGAGCTAGAAGTGAACTTAGCCACGGACAGCGAGGTCGCATAGCTTCTCCTCTCTAGCTGCCTGAACCATTTCCTTCGCTCTGCAAACCTCAAATCCAACCCTCTGCCCCCCACTCTGACTTCTGGGAGAACGCAGACAGGCGATGCTCGGCGTCTCGTGCCTCAGAGTGAGCTCGGGCCTCAAGTAAGAGCGAAGCCATTGGAAGCTCCGATATTAGTCTCTCAGGACAGAGATCGGCGAAGATCATCCAGGCCGTCAGGTCCCGAAGGACAACCGACGACACATCCGCGACCCGCGCAGTAGCTCTGTCTTGAAAGATCCGTAGTGGAACTGAAAGCTCAAGCGGGTGGGAGGAATCTCTGGCCATACGCGCCCGCTCGATCCACTCAATTGAAAAGGATAATATGGGACTTAGCACTTCAAGTTTATGTATCCGGTTCGCACGAGCTGCCATGCAGAGCCAAGTATGGACTGTGGCCTTATTGGGCTTGATTCGCTCGCTTTGACCGTCAAGCATGGGAAGCTGCAGCACGTAGCTTAGGCAGTTCTTCGCAGTGGCGATGGTCTCAGGTGAGAAGGGCGACTTAGTTCGATACCTATTTGTAATCCTTTGCGCAGTAACCTTCTCAACGAGTGACCGCTGCTCCAGCGTTAGCATGAAACGCGCTATGAGGTCATCATAGGCCATTCTTGCATTCGAAAAACCAATTCGATGTGTTGACAGACCTTCTGCAGACGCCCAGTCCACCAATTCGCGCACCTGGTTACGTGGGTCACCGATGAAGGCGTTGCGTTTCTCAGCCTCTGTAAGGTTCGTCGGTTGATTCAACCGGAAAAATAGTTCGTGCGGCTCATCAGGTGAATAATCCCCGAGTTCGAATACACGAATCGAGAAGGTCCCGAATTCGTCACGCACCTCCTCTGGGAGTTGCGAATACTTCTTGCCGTGCAGTTCGTACAGACGGTCCTCTTGCGGTTCGATCCGCCCGTCGACAGGGAAGATCCCATCCATAAAGTCTCGGATTGCGGTGAGGCGTTGCTGACCGTCGAGGACATCAAAACGTCCGCCACCCTTGGCGACAAGGTGTATCGGGGGGACGTGCCACCGCCGGAGGATGCTGTCGATTAATCGCTGCTTCTTCGAAATTGTCCAAACTTCCCCCCTCTGAAATTCTGGCTGAAGATCGATAGTCTTCCTTCGCACCCGGTTGACGATGGTATCCAAGTCTGGATCACTAGTGTTGAAACGCACGTATCCCTCCCCTTACGTATGTCGGCGTGTGAGTAATAGATTCCGAATCACGCCTGGCGCCTGTGTGTCTAACGCGGTAATCCTTAACGATGCCGCGACTCAAAGCACTCGCAAATTAAGGGCCGCGCGAAATGGCAACGACGCCTGCAGAATACGATCTTGCCCCCATATCTAGTCACTGCGGTCTGCATGATTAGGCACACCTATGGCGAGTCGATCACGCCGCCATAGCATGCCACGCCGAGAGGCAAAATGTCAGCAGTTGGTAGAACTACATCACATACCGGCCAGGGCGGCGGGGCTACGTTGAGAGGGAGCGTTCAAAGAGGCGCGGGCGCCCGGTGGAGCGGCTCGGCGAGCCTTGGGATCGCCTTCGGCGTCACGTGTTCATCCTCGCTTGGATGCTCGGGTTCATGTCTAGCTTCGCCGCGTATTCGCCGCAGATGCTCGCGAACGGCCATCGACGGCCGGACGCGGCTGGACTGGCCAACTAGACCGCAGTCACGCATCGTCGCAGGTCAGCGGCCGTTTTCCGGCTTGGGCGGAGGGCATGGGATTCGAACCCATGACCGAGAGGGGTCCCTCGGTAGCGGTTTTCAAGACCGCCGCACTAGGCCACTATGCGAGCCCTCCCGACCTGCGGCACGACGCCTGAGCCCGAGAGGCGACAGCCGGTCGAACGACCAGACCCCACCCCGGCGTACCCCGCAGATCAGCCCCCGAGCTCACGCCTCGAGGGCAACGCCGACCATTGTCCCATCCACCTACGACAGCCCGTCCCACCCCTGGCTGCGAGCCCCCGTCGAGACGAGCCGAAAGCCGCAGCCTCAGCCCGTAGGCAAGACGTTGTGGTTGAGCCGGAAGAGGTTCTCCGGGTCGAAGCGCCGCTTCAGCTCGACCAGACGCGCGTAGTTGTCCCCGAACGCCGACCGCGCGAGTTCGTCCGCCTCGTAGAAGCCGGGGAAGTTCACGTACTCCCGCCCGTCGGAGTACGCTCCCGTCCGCTCGTACACCTCACGCGCCCAGGCGATGTTGGCGTCGTCGTCCTCGGGAAGCTCCCAGTTCGCCTCGATGCCCAGCATGTACGGCATCGACCGGTCGCCGAAGGCGGTGTCGCCCGCGGGCACCCTGGCCATCGCGCCGCCGAGCGGCCACACGTCGATGCTGGACCGCGGCGACGGCGCCGCCTCGCCGAGCGAGACGATCGTGTCGATGAGCGCGTCGTCCAGCCCGGTGAGGAAGCGCGACTTCCAGTAGTAGCGGAGATCGTGCGCGGGATAGTCGTCGTCGAAGAACTGCTGCAGTTCGAGGTACGTACGCCGCCCGCTGAGGTCGGCGACCGGCCGGCCGAGCGCGCGGGCCGCGGCCAGCACGCGTTCGCCCTCGTCGGGGTCGCCGATGTAGGTGGCCAGGAGGATCAGCACCGGCCGCCCGACGAAGTCCGCCGGGATCCCCTCCATCGGCGGCCCGTCCATGAGGATCGCGATCGTCGCCACCTCGTCCGGGATCGTCTCCTTCCACGACCGGATCGCCCGCAGCATCTCGCCCGCGTCGGCGCCGGCATGCACGAGGAGCGCGCAGAAGACGTCCGGCCCGACCGGGTGCGCACGGAACTCGAACTCCGTCACGATCCCGAAGTTGCCGCCGCCCCCGCGCAGCGCCCACAGCAGGTCCGGGTCCTCGCTGGGCTTGGACCCGGCGCGCACCGTCCCGCCGTCGGAGGTCACCACCTCGGCCGACCGCAGGTTGTCGCAGCTCAGCCCGTGCTTGCGGAACAGCCAGCCGAACCCGCCGCCGAGCGTGAGACCAGCCGCACCGGTGTCGCTCACCACGCCCATCGGGACGGCCAGGTTGAACGGCTGCGTCGCCTGGTCGAGGTCGGCGATGCGTACGCCGCCCTGGGCGCGGACGATCTCGGTGGCCGGATTGGTCAGGGCCGCGCTCATCGGGGACAGGTCAACGACCAGGCCACCGTCACACGAGGCGACCCCGGAGACGTTGTGCCCGCCACCGCGGACGGCGAGGAGCAGGTCGTGCTCGCGGGCGAAGTTGACCGCGGTGGCGACGTCGCCGGAGTCGGCGCAGCGGGCGATCAGTCCGGGCCGCTTGTCGACCAGACCGTTCCACACCGACCGGGCCGTGTCGTACTCGGGATCGATGGGCTGGATGAGGCGGCCGCGCAGGTCGTCCGCGAACCTCTCCACCGCCCCCTCGGGCACCTCGACGAGATCGCCGGCGAAGGAGTTCAGTCGTACGACAGCCACGGCCGGACCCCCAGGAGGCGGAGACGCGGGGACGCACGGACGCGGAGCACGCCCGCTCTCCCGGCATCCCACCATCGGCGTCCGCGTGGCGGCACGGGCATCTCGTCCCGCTCACCGCGGGCGTCCGGCCCGGGAGCGGCGGGGCCGGTCGGCCCGGACCGAGATCCAAACCAGGTGCTCCGCGGCGCACCCACCCGGCACCATGGAGCGATGGTCCCCCAGCGCGAGCCGCTCGAGATCCCCGAGCCGGCCGAGGTCCCCAGGGTCATCGTGGTGACCGGCATCATGGCGGCCGGCAAGTCGACCGTCGCGCAGTTGCTGGCCGAACGCCTGGACCGGTCCGCGCACGTACGCGGTGACGTGTTCCGCCGGATGATCGTGTCGGGATCGGCGCCGATCGTGCCGGGCGGCGGGGAGGCCATGGACGCCGAACTCCGGCTGCGTTACCGGATCTCCGCCTCGGTCGCCGACGCCTACGCCGCGGCCGGCTACACCGCCGTCGTCCAGGACATCATCATCGGGCGGCACCTGCCGGAGTACGTGAAGTCACTGGTCAGCCGCCCGGTCGGCGTTGTCGTCCTCGCGCCCGGGCCGGACGTGGTGGAGCGCCGTGAGTCCGGCCGGACCAAGACGGGGTACGCCGACGGCTGGAGCGCCGCCGAACTCGACGCCGCGTTGCGCGTCGAGACGCCCCGGATCGGACTCTGGCTGGACACCTCCGACCAGACGCCGGAGCAGACAGTGACGCAGATCCTGCAGCGGCTGCCGGAGACCCGGGTCGACTGAGCCGCTGGTCAGGACCGAGGACCGCGCCGCGGGTCAGGGCTGCCTGAAGCCGGTCACCCGGTGGGTGGCGTCGCGCATCGCGGCGTTCGCCTGTTCCGGCGTCAGGTCACCGCGCCCGACCCGGATCAGCTCCTCGGCGGCCTCCTTGACGTTGCTCGAACCGTTCAGCGCGGTGTTCAGGTCGATCCCGGCCGCTCCGGTCAGCTCGGACATGAGCTCCTGGCTCCGTTCGGCCAGCGCCGCGTGCGCCCGGTTGATCGTCGCCTTGAGCTCCTCGGCGAGGTCCTCGGACGCCTTCCGCATGACGCGCGGGTTGAGGTCGATCGCGGCGACCTCACCGCTCGCGTCGACGGTGACGGTGATGTACTCGTCCTCGCTGGTGGCACTGGCCGTCAGCTCGTTCATCCGCTGCTGGATCGTGGCGACCTGGTCGGCCATGTTCAGCAGGCCGTCCATGTTGGCGTCGAGCTCGGGGATCCCGAAGAAGCTCATGTGCGCTGTCCTCCCGGCAGGTGGGGTGCACAGTCGGGCGGTCGCGGCTCACGCCTTCGCCCAGTCCTTGGTGGGATCCTTCAGGTCGACGAACGTCTGCTCCTCACCGCCCGGCCCGATGTCCAGCTTCTTGAACTGTCCGGCGCTGGCGATTGACGTGGCGTTACCTGCCCACGTGGCGATGAACGTCAGGATCGCAGCGGCCACCGCCGTCGTCGCGATCGCGTTGGTGATGGCGACGGCGACCTGGCCGAGCTTGCCCGCCAGCGTCGTCAGCGGGAACGCCTCCATGATCTTGAAGCAGATCATCGCGGCCAAGCAGGCGGCGTCGGTGATCATCATGCCCATCTGGATTCCGCGGATGGCCGAGACGACACCGTCGATCGCGGTCGCCTGACCGGACGCGGCGTCCTTGGCGTCGTTCAGCTCGACCTGGAAGTCGGCCAGCCAGGCGTTGAACTGCCTGCGGGACTCGTTCTCCACCGACCAGGCGTCGTCGCTCAGCCCCATCGCCGTGTCGAGGTCACCGATGTTCTTCAGGTGTTCGGCGGTCTGCTCCCACGCGCCCTTCGCCTGGCTGAGGGACTCCTCGTCGGGCTCCAGTGCCGCCCAGGTCCCCACGCTCATCAGTGCCAGCGGGCACAGCCTCGCCGAGGCGTTCTTCGTGACGATCGAGAAGACCCAGTGCGGCCGGAGAGCCACTGCCGCGAGCACCGTGACGGGAACCCCGCCGGCCGCGTAGCCGTCGACGATCGAGCCGAGCATCGACGTGGCCGGCTTCGGCCTGGTGGCCTCGAGCTTCTCCTTGCCGTCGGCGGTGAGCGTGTTGGCCTTCTCCGCCGTCCAGTAGGTGTGGGCGACCCGGGCCAGACCCGCCACCATCTGCTCGAGCTTCTCCCGGCCGTCCCTGAGGTTGCGCAGCTGGCTGTCCCTGGCCGCGTCGTAGGAGCCGGCCAGGATGGCCGCGGGAAGTGCGCCGAACGCGTTCCAGGGCAGCTCGGTGTATCTGTCGACGTAGTCGACCGCGACGTTGAGGTGCGGGCCGGCCTTGTCGGCGGCCGCCTTCGCCGCCGCCTCGATCAGATGTCTGGTGTGTTTGTTCTGTGGTGCCACCGAACGGCCTCCGTCGTCCCCTTGCCCACCCGGACCGGACCACGTCCCGGTCGCCGGCCCTGCCTCCCGATCCCGGTATGTCGCGAGGCGAGGTGCCGAGCCTAATGGTCAGGACGGTCGCGCCGGAGTGGCCGGCGGCCGCACCTGTGGACAACTTCGGGAGTACGGCCCGCGGTCGGCGCGTACGGATACCCTGTCGGCCGTGCGCGCCAACGAAGTGTTCCGACCCAACCCGCTGGGCACGTTCCTCGGCGTCTTCCTGCTCCCGGTGCTGACGATCCTCACCGCCGTCCCGGCCGTCGTGATGCTGCTCGGTAGCCCCGGCATCGCGGGCGTGCTGTGGTTTCTCCTGTTCGCCGCGGTGGCGTGCCTGTTCGGCGTTCCCGCCTACCTGATACTGCGTGGCTGGTTCGCGATCGACATCGACGAGACCGCCCTGTCGATGGTCGGGCTGTTCAACACCCACCGGATGCGGATGCCGTGGAGCGACCTGGACGGTGTCGGGCTGGTGAAGTGGCGTGGTGCCCGCTTCCTGTCCGTACGCCCGGTGGACGGGTGGGACACCGATGCCAAGCCCCGCCGCTGGGGCATGAAGTGGGCGATGCGCTGGGACCCCAACCGCCGGCTGCTGCTGATCGCCGGGGTCGACAACTGGTCGCGGCCGAGCGAGGAACTCCTGGGTTGCGTCCGCGAGTACGCCGGTACGAAGTGGCACGACCCGCTGGACGAACCCCTCGCCGACTGAGCTCCGGATTCACAACCGTACGTCAACCACGACCGGAAGGTGGTCGGAGGCGTCGGCGTCGGTGACCACCCTCGCACGGTCGACCGTCAGGTCCGAGGAGACGAGCACGTAGTCGATCCGGCGGTCCGGAACGGCGACCGGAATCGTGTGGCCCGGGTCGGCGTCGCCATCGGGCCAGGCGTCGGCGAGCAGGTCGGTGAGCGGCTTGGTCTCCGGCGCGGCGGGCACGGCGTTCAGGTCCCCGGTGAGAATCGTCCGCCGCGGCGCGGGCCCGAGGACCTCCGCGAGCCTGGTGGCCTCGCTCTCGCGGGCACGCGGGTCGGCCTCGGACAGGTGCGTGGTCGCGAACCGCAGCCTCTCACCGTGCACGCCGACGTCCACGGCCAGGAGCCCGCGCTGCTCGAGCACCGGCTCGGTGCCCGGGCCAGGATCCGAGCCGTGCGGCAGCACCTCGTGCACCACGGACAGGATCGGGAAGCGGGACACCACCGCCAGGCCGTACTGCCGGCGCCTCTGCGCGGGACCGCCGCGATCCGGGTCGGGATCGAGGTCGAGGTTGGCGGCGTACGCCACGTGCATGCCGAGCGTCGTCGCCAGCCACTCCGCCTGGTCGGCGAACGCGCTGCGCTCGGACCAGTGCCGGTCGACCTCCTGCAGCCCCATCAGGTCGGCGCCGGTACGAGCGAGCACCGCGACGGTCCGGGCGAGGTCGAGCCGGTCCGCCACGTCCGCCCCGTGGTGGATGTTGTACGTGACGACGCGAAGGGCGGCGGCCTGGTCGCGGCCACCGCCCTCCGAAGGACCGTGCGGGTGTTCGTGTTCCACGTGGAACCGCGGGGTGCTCACCCGGCCAACGCTACGGCTGTCGCGGGCGAGACGACGGAGCGGTCAGCGGCGGACGGCGAAGTCGGCCACCACCGGCAGGTGGTCCGAGCCGTCCGCGTCGGTGGCCACCCGGGCGCGCAGCGGCTGCACGTCCGGCGACGACATCACGAAGTCGATCCGGTTGTGCGGGTCCTCCTGGGAGTAGGTGAACCCGTCCCCCACGCCGACTGCCGCCCAGGAGTCGGTGAACACGTCGGTCAGGATCTGGATTTCCGCCGCACCGGCACTGGCGTTCAGGTCTCCGGTGAGGAAGGTGCGGGTCGGGCTGTCACCGAGCACTTCGACGATCCGCCGTGCCTGCGCCTGGCGTTCGAGGTTGTTGTTGTGCTGCAGGTGGGTGTTGGCGAACCGCATCATCACGCCACGCACCTTGATGTCGGCGACGAGCAGGCCGCGCTGTTCGTCGTCGCCGAACTTCGGTAGCAACGTGTTGGTGTAGGACTGGATCGGGAAGCGGGACAGGATCGCGGTGCCGTACTGCCGGCGCTCACCGCCAGGCGTGGCCGGGTCCAGGTCGAGGTTGGCGGCATAGGCGACGTACATGTCCAGCCGGTCGGCCAGCCAGGCCGCCTCGTCGAGGTTGTCGCTGCGGTCGCCCCAGTGACGGTCGACCTCCTGCAGGCCGATCACGTCCGCCCGCAGACCGCGGATCTCGTTTGCCACGTCGGGCAGGTCGAGCACGTTGTCCGGACCCGCGCCGTGGTGGATGTTGTAGCTGGCCACCCGCACCTCCACCGGCTGGCCCTGATCGGCGCTGGCCGGCGCGGCCGCGAGGCCGACGGAGGTGGCGAGGGCGAGTGCGGCCGCACCCACCAGAGTGAGTACACGCGTGAGTCGTGGCGTACGTCGAAGCACGAACTGCTCCCTTCCCGGCAACAGGGGGTGGGGCACCCGACGCTGCTGGGTGCGTGCGGGTCACGTTAACGTCTTTCGGCCCGGAGTGGATCTTCGTACGCCATTGCCGCGACCGGTCCCGGTCACGGCGCCCGGCGGCGGGCGGTGACGGCAGTGACGGCCGACGCAGCTAGCGGAGCAGGCTCGCCGGGTCGACCGGCCGCCCCGTACGCGCCGACTCCTCACCGGCCAGCGCGATCGCCAGCGCGGTCAGGCCGTCCTCGGCTGTGACCCGAGGCTCCACGCCGCCGGTGAACGCGGTGACGAACTCGGAGAACTGCTCGGCGAACGGATCGATCGAGTCGTCGGCGTACACGACCGCACCGGTCCCGTCGGTCAGCACCTGCCTCGGCGCGGAGTCGTACCGCAGCACCCCCTCGTCCCCGGCGAGCTCGAACGTCGAGCGCACCGCGGTGCCCGGCACGTCCCAGACAGCCTCGACCCGGGTGGTCACCCCGTCGACGTGCGTAAGTGTCGCGGAGCTGCGCAACGGCGAGCCGGGTTCGGCGCGCGGCGCCGTCTGGCCGGTGACCTCGCCCACCTCCCCGGCCACCCAGCGCGCGTAGTCGAGGTCGTGAATGGCCAGGTCGACCAGGATCCCGCCGGACCGGGCGACGTCGGCGAACCAGGTCTGCGGCCCGGGGCTTTCCACCTGCCGGAAGAACGTGAACCTTGTCGGCCGCCCGATCCGGCCGGCGGCGACCGCGTCGCGGGCGACGACGTACGCCGGGAAGTAGCGCAGCACCTGCGCCACGCACAGCCCGACACCGGCGTCGATGCAGGCGTTGATCATGGCCCGCCCCTCGGCGGGGTCGCGCGCCAGCGGCTTCTCGCAGACGACGTGCCGGCCGGCACCGGCGGCCCAGTGCGCGAGCGGTGCGTGGGTGTCGGTGGGCGTACAGATGTCGACGACATCGGCGGCGGCCAGCACCTCGCCCGGGTCGGTCACCGAGCGCACCCCGTGCTCGGACGCGAAGGCCCGGCCACGCTCGGCGGAACGGGAGTGGACCACGACCTCGGCACCGAGCCGGTGCCAGGCCTCGACGTGCCGGCGGCCCATCTCGCCGGTGCCGACGACGGCGACCCGGGGCCGGGCCGTCGCGTCGAGGGTCCGCGCGCTGTCCGCCGCTTCGGTCACGTCGCCTCCACCAGGGTGTCCGCTGCCGCCGAGATCTTCTCCGCGGCGGCGACGATATCGGCCATGGCGCCGTCTGCGCCGAGAAGGACGTGCTGCGGAATCCATACCAGCTCGGCGCAGAAGCGTTCGGTCACCGGCAGGTCGAGCCGGCCGTAGTCGGTCGCGGGGTAGGCGGGGTCGAAGCCGGTCGCACGCTGGTCGAAGCGGCGCTGCGCGAACACGCCCTGCCGATCCAGCGGTACGCCGTAACCGGGGCCGGCCGGGATGCCCTCGGCGTTCAGGGCGGCGGTGAACCGCTCGCGCGACAGGCCGCCGAACGCGTTCGGGTCGTACCGGAACTGGTACAGGTGGTAGCCGTGCCTCGTGCACCGCGGGTCGCGGGCGAGCGGGGTGAGCCCGGCGATCCGGGCCAGCCCCTCGTCGAGGACGCGGGCGCTGCGTTCGCGGAGTTCCAGCTGCTCGTCCAGGTCGGCCAGCTGGGCCAGCAGGATCGCGCTCTGGAACTCCGTCAACCGGTAGTTGCCGCCGAGGATCCCGTGGTCGTACCACGCGCCGGCCCGCGAACGCCCGCAGTGGTGGAAGCTCCACGCACGGTCGGCGAGCTCGTCGTCGCTGGTCACCACCATGCCGCCCTCACCGGCGGTCATGTTCTTGCTGGCCTGGAACGACCAGCAGCCGAAGGTGCCGAACGACCCGACCCGCTGCCCGCGCCAACTGGCCCCGTGGGCATGCGCGGCGTCCTCGACCAGCGCCAACCCGTGCTTGCGGGCCACCTCGGTGAGCCGGTCCAGGTCGGCCGGGTGCCCGGCCAGGTGCACCGGAATGATCGCCTTCGTCCGCGGGGTGATCGCCGCCTCGACCGCGTCCGGGTCCAGGCAGACGTACTCCGGGTCGACGTCGGCGAACACCGGCAGCGCGTTCACGCCCAGCACCGCCGTCGCGGTGGCGAGGAACGTGTAGCCCGGCACGATCACCTCGTCCCCGCTGCCGATGCCGAGCGCCTTCAGCGCGATCTCCAGCGCGATGGTCCCGTTGCACACACCGAGCCCGTGCCGCGCGCCGTGGTAGGACGCGAACGCCCGCTCGAACTCCGTCTTCACCGGGCCGTCGACGGAGGACCAGACGCCGGCCTTCGCGACCTCGGTGACCGCGTGCACGGCCGCGTCGTTCCCCGGCGGCCAGGCGGGCCAGCCGGCGGAGCGGACGGGAGTGCCGCCCAGCAGGGCCGGCCGGTCCGCGTCGGTGGTCCGCCCGGTCGTCGGTCTGGCCGCGGTCATCGCTGGTCTCCGATCCGCGTGGACGGGCCGGGCCGGTCGGGCACACCGGGCGCCTCGAGCACCTGGGGTACCTCGGGCACGTGGCCGAGCACTTCGTCCAGCGCGGTCAGCACGTGCTCCTGCACCGCGGGTGCGAACCTGCCCGCGCGATAGACGTACGGATAGGACTGGTCCGGCTCGTACCCGCCCTCCCGCAACTGCGCGGCGGTGACGACGTACCCGATCATTCCGTTGGTGTACGGAATCGGCAGCGCGGCACCGGACGTGCGCCGCTTCACGTGGTGCCCGTACGCCACACTCACCTCCGCGTCGAGGCCGAGCAGGGTGAGGCCGTCGGCGAGGTCGGCCCGGGTCAGCCGCAGCGGCACCTGGTCGACCAGCCGGCCCGGCTCGGCGAGCAGCCGGCGCGCCCAGTCGCCGACGATGCCGGGCGCCTCGCGGCGGCGGGCCAGGTCGTCACGCGAGGGCGGCTGCAAGGGCAGGTTGACGGTGTGGGCGCGGACCGCGACACCGCCGGGCGGCAGTGGAGGCAGGCGCCGCAACGGCCGGTCGAGGACGTCCTCGACGGCGGCGGCCAGCTGCCGCCCGATCGCCTCGATCTCCTCGTCACCGCCGCGGTGGAACTCGCCGTCGCGTACGACGTTCGGGTTGATGTCGCCGCAGCAGCCCTGCAGGAAGCCGATGGGCACGCCCTCGCCGACCGTGTGTTCCAGCGCCGACCGCGTCGCGCCCGGATAGTCCGGCGACACCTGCGGGTCGGCGGAGACGACGGGGTGGCACGTGTAGTGGACCAGCACTGCCCGGGTCGAGCCGTCCGGGCGGGCCAGCCGGATGACGCCCACCTCAGGGTCGTTCGTGCCGTCGGGGTCCGGGCCGCCGAAGGTGCCGTCGGGATTGGCCCGCCTGCGGTTGATGCCGAACCCGCAGCTGCCGGTCCCGCGTTCGGCGTACACCGGCTCCATGTCCGTCAGCGCCTCACCGACCGCGGCGAGCACGGTGTCGGTCAGGCGAGCGACGTAGGCGGGGTCACCCCGGCCGAGAAGCGGAGAGAACGTCAGCCCCGGTTGCGGTGCGCAGTGAGTGTGTGAGGCGTGCAGGACGACACTGCCCGCCGGTACGCCGTGCTCGGCCTCGATCCGCCGGGTCAGGTCGGCCACCGTGTCCGGCCCCCACCACAGCAGGTCCGCGCAGACCAGCAGCGCCGTGCAGGTGCCGGCCGCGTCGCCGAACGCGAACACCTGCGCGGACAGCGGCGCCCGCACCTTCTCCCAGGGTTCGAGCCGGACCGCGAACCCGGCCAGCGGCACCGGATCGGCGGGGGTGATGTCGGCGGTGGCGGTTCCGGCGTACAGCTGAGCTTCGGTCTTGGAGTTCGGAGTGGTTTCCGAGGTCCCGGTCACGGTCGTGTCGCCTCCCGGCCAAGGCTTACTGGTGTGGCCAAGTATGGCGAACGATCACTGTGGGCGACAGTGCGCGAACAAAACCGCGGACGGCCGGAACCCGTCAGCGGGAGATCTCCTCCGCGGGATCCACGGCGTTCACGGCGTTCCCGGCGTCCGGGTCGTCCGCGGCGGCCAGCTCGTCGTCGACGTACCTCGCCCGGGCCGCCATCAGGCCGGTCGCCACCTGCGGCACCACCAGCACCAGCAGCAGCCCGATCGGCACCGTCCATCCGCCGGTCACGTCGAACAACGCGCCCATCGCCAGCGGCCCGCAGGCCGCCAGCAGGTAGCCCACGCTCTGGGTGAACCCGGACAGCCGCGCCGTCACGTCGTGCGACCGCGAACGCAGCCCGATCATCGTCAGCGTCAGCGGGAACGCGCCACCGCCCAGGCCGAGCAGGATCGCCCAGGCGACCGCCCCGGACGCGGGCGCGAGCAGCAGCCCGACGTAGCCGACGACGTACGCCGCGCCGCACGCCCACACCAGCGGACGCTGGTCGGGCAGCCGGGCGGCCAGCGACGGGAAGAGCAGGGACAGGGGTACTCCGACCAGCGGCAGGATCGCCAGCAGCAGCCCCGCGTGCGCCGCGTCCACCCCGGCGTCCCGGAAGATCTGCGGCAGCCAGCCGAACGCGGCGTACGCCTGCAGCGACTGCAGCCCGAAGTACCCCGCCAGCGACCACGCCAGCGGCGAGCGGCCGACCGACCACAGCGACTCGTGCCGGTTTCCCGCAGTCCCTGTGCTCCCCGGACCGGCCGGCCGGGCGACCACGCCCCGGTGCCGGGCCAGCACCAGCCACGGCAACAGCGCCACCGCACCGGCCAGCGCCCACGCGCCGAGGCCGAACCGCCAGCCGCCGAACGCGTGCGCGATCGGCACGGTCAGCGCCGCCGGCACCGTGGTGCCGACGGCCATCGAGGTGGTGTACGCGGCGGTGGCCAGGCCCACCCTCCCCGGGAAGTACGCCTTGACGAACGCCGGGACGAGGACGTTCCCGGCCGCCATCCCGGCCAGCGCCACCGTCGTGGCCAGCAGGAACACCGGCACGGACGGGACCAGCACCCGCACCAGTTGCCCGGCCACCACGGCGAACAGTGCCGCGGCCAGCACCCGCCGGGAACCGAACCGGCGCGACCAGCCGGGCGCCATCGCACCGAACGCGGCGAAGCTGAGCACGGGCAGGGTGGTCAGGACGCCGGCCACCAGCGCGGAGACGCCGAGGTCGGTGCTCAGCTCGTCCAGGACCGCACCGAGGCCGGAGACGGCGGGGCGCAGGTTGAAGGCGAGGAGGACGACGGCGGCGAGGAGCAGCCAGGCCGGCCAGCCGCGGGCCACGGCCGACTGTGCCGGGACGCTGGGCTGCGCGGTGCGCCGCTCCGCGTCCAGCGTCGTCACCGCGACATCGGCATAGGAGGAGGTGCGGTGAGACTCTGCGGCGCTGCCGACGGGCGCCACCAGTGACGGGGAGGGAGCCGATGAGCCGGCGGATTCGCAGGTTGATGACACGTGGGCCAATCGTATGGGGTCTCGCCCGGAGGGCCCACCCGTTATCCGCCCGCCGAGCCCCCGTCCCCAAACGATCAGCCGAACGATCAGCCCGGGTCAGCCGAAGGGATCAGCCGGAACGGTCAACCCGAGACGTCGGCGCGGGTGGTCCGGTTCCGGCTCACCATCGCCCGCAGGACCAGGGCGAGGAACCTCGTGTTGGTCACGGCGTACCGCGTGAACAGCCGGCGCGGCTCCTGCAGTAGCCGGAACAACCACTCCAGCCCCAGTCGCTGCATGTACGCCGGCGCCCGGCGCAGGTCGCCGGCCAGGACGTCGAAGCTGCCGCCCACGCCGATGCACACCGGCACCTGCGCCTGGTGGGCACCCTCGACGATGAAGCGCTCCTTGGTGGGGGTCGGCATGCCGACGAAGACCACGTCCGGGTCGGCCGAGCGCACCTCGTCCCACACACGGTCGGCGTCGTCGGGACCGAAGTAGCCGTCGCGGTGGCCGGCGATGCGGACGCCCCGGGCGCTGAGCTGACCGGCCAGCCGGCGGACCACCTCGTCGCGGCCGCCGAGCAGGTAGACCCGCCACCCGGTCTCCCGGGAACGGTCGAGCACCTGCTCCATCAGGTCGATCCCGGCGACCCGCTCCGGCAGCGGCTGGCCGAGGACGCGGGCGGCCCAGACGAACGGCTGGCCGTCGGATCCGATCAGGTCACCGCGTTCGAGGACGGCGAGATAGTCGGGGTCGTCGTGCGCGCGCACCACGTTCGCGGCGTTGACACACAGGTGGGTGCCGCTCTGGCGGCTGGCGACCCGTTCTTCCACCCAGTTCAACGTGCCCTGCATGTCGACCGCGTCGACGGGCACGCCGAGCACTCGTAGCCGACGACTCACACTCGTCACGGCCATCTGTCGCACACCCCTTAGGAGACGAGCCCCCCAGCCTGTCTTTCTTTTATCGGCTTTTTGCCAGCACAGACCATAGAGGTGGCGAACGCGATCAGGGGCGCCGGGCGCCCATTTTTGTCATAGGTATTGACTTTTGGGAGGTTTGAACGCCGTTTCGTCACTTGGGGTTCATCGTTGCGCACTGACAGTGAACCGGCGATGCGCCAGCGTGGGATTGCGGGTGCGCGCCTGCGCCAGGCGTTCGGCGTCGACGTCGCCCGTCGCCGCGCCCACCTGCTCGCCCAGCGACGTCACCACGACCCCCATCGGGTCGACGAGCATGCTGTGGCCGGAGTACGCCGAACCACACTGCCCGGAGGCGGCGACGTAGCTGGTGTTCTCGATCGCCCGGGCCCGCGCCAGCGTGACCCAGTGGTCCTCCTTCAGCGGGCCGCGCATCCAGGCGGCCGGCACCACCAGGACGTCCGCGCCGGCGTCGACCAGCGTCCTCGCGAACTCCGGGAAGCGAAGGTCGTAGCACGTGAGCAGGCCGAGCCGGTGGTCGCCGACGGGGACGGTGACCGGCGTCGGCTCCCCCGCCACCAGCCGGTCGGACTCGCGGTAGCCGAACGCGTCGTAGAGGTGGATCTTGCGGTAGGTCGCGGCGAGCGAACCGTCCGGGCGTACGACCACGAGCGTGTTGTGGACCCGCCCCGGGTCGTCGGCGACGCGCTCGAACATCCCGGCCACCATGACCGCGCCGAGTTCGCCGGCCAGGTCGGCAAGCCCCCGCACGAACGGGCCGTCCAGCGGCTCGGCGTACTCCGCGAGCACGGTGTCGGCCGAGCCGAAGTCGCACATGCTCGCCTCCGGGCACACCACGACGGCGGGCCGGTCGGTGGCGACGGAACGGGCCAGCCGCCCGATCTCGGCGAGGTTGCGTTCCTTGTCCAGGGTGGCGGTGAACTGCAGCAGGGCGATGCGCACCGGTCCAGTCTGCCGTGCCCGGGTGCCACACTCGACCCCGTGACCACTCCGACGCCTCCCACGTCTGGAGTGCCCGGCGGTCCGGCGTACGACGCGATCGTGCTCGCCGGCGGCGGCGCGCGGCGGTTCGGGGGTACCGACAAGGTGCTGCTCCCGGTCGGCGGCCGGCCGATGCTCGACCGGGTGCTCGCCGCCTGCGCCGGTGCCGCCTCGGTCACCGTGGTCGGGCCGCGGCGTCCGGTGGACCCGCACCTTCCCGTACGCACCCACTGGACCAGGGAGGATCCGCCCGGCTCGGGACCGCTCGCGGCGGTGGCGGCCGGGCTCGGCGCAGGTGCCACACCCGTCGTGGTGGTGCTGGCCGCGGACATGCCGCTGGTGGACGCGGACGTGGTGGCCGACCTGGTGGCCGCACTGGCCGGCGTGGGTCCGGACGTCGAGGCGGTCACGCTGACCGACGAGACCGGGCGTACACAGCCGCTGGCCGCGGCGTACCGGCGTACAGCCGTCGACCGGGTACTGGCCGAGACCGGTGATCCACGCAACCAACCCGCCCGTCGGCTCACCACCCGTCTGAAGTGCGCGGAGCTCCGCTCGCCCTTGGCCGCCCGTGACTGCGACACCCCGGACGACCTCGCCGTCGCCGACCGGCTCGCCCGTACTTCCCCCGACGGCACCCACAGCACCCACAGCACCGAAAGGCCACCCATGCTCCTCGACTGGGCCCGTCAGCTCACCACCGCGCTGGCCACCGACGCCACCGAGCCCTCCCAGACCTCCGGCGCCGGCGTGAGCCAGGTGGTCGACTCCGACCTGATCGACACGATCCTCGACCTGGCCCGCGACGCCGCGCACAACGTCGACCGGCCGGCCGCGCCGCTGACGACGTTCCTGGTGGGGTACGCCGCCGCGCGCCGGGGCGGCTCGCCGGACGATCTCGCGGCCTGTGTCGACCTGGCCCGCGCCCTCGCTCTGCGCTGGGACACCGGCGACGGATCAACTGATCCGTCGGGTCCGGGCAGTGCGGAGACCGGCTCGGCGGACTGACCGAACCCGGCTGGCGCTACTGTCATTGCCGCCATGTCACTTCCGCAGCGTCCCAACCGCGCGTTGCCGCACCTGTTCGGCGAGGTGCGTCTCCCCGAGAACTACGTCCCGCCCCTGCGTCAGATCGCCATCCGGGTCGCCGCCGCGCTCGGACTGCTCGCGCTGGTGGTCGCGGTGGTCTACCTCGACCGGGACGGATACCGGGACGCCGCGGGCGGGTCACTCAGCGTGCTCGACTCGTTGTACTACGCGACGGTCAGCCTCACGACCACCGGATACGGCGACATCACGCCGATCACCCAGCAGGCCCGGCTGACGAACGTCCTGCTCGTCACGCCGCTGCGGATCGCTTTCCTTATCGTGTTGGTCGGTACGACCCTGGAGGTCCTGGCCACGCGGAGCCGGGAGCAGTGGCGCATTTCGCGATGGAGGACCAGGTTGCGCGATCACACCGTCGTCGTCGGGTACGGCACGAAGGGCCGCAGCGCGGTCGACACCCTCATCAACGGCGGGATTCCCGCCGACCAGATCGTCGTCGTCGACGCGTCACCGGGTGCGGTGGCCGAGGCGAACGCCGCCGGTCTGAGTGGGGTGGTCGGCGACGCCACCCGGGCCGACGTACTCCGCCGTGCCGAACTCTCCGTGGCCTCCCGCGTCATCGTCACCGCTCACCGGGACGACACGGCGGTCCTGGTCACACTCACCGCCCGCCAGCTGAACCCCAGCGCCACGGTGGTGGTGTCGGTACGCGAGGCGGAGAACATCCGGCTGCTGCGCCAGAGCGGCGCCGACGTCACCGTCACCTCCTCCGACGCGGTGGGCCGGATCATGGGCCTGTCCACGGTCAGCCCGGCACTCGGAACGGTGCTTGAGGACCTGCTCAGCTACGGCGAGGGCATGGAGGTGGCCGAGCGTCCCGTACTCCCCCGCGAGGAGGGCCGGTCGCCGCGCAACCTCGACGACGTGGCCGTGGCCGTCGTCCGCGGCGGCGAGGTCTACCGCTACTTCGACCCGACCGTGTCGCAGTTGCTGCGCGGGGACCGGGTCATCGTGGTCCGGCCCGCCGAGGAGCTCCCGTGGGCGCCCCGGCCGGGCGGGGAACACGACGCCCACCACGACGACCCCGACGACGGCGACGAGATCGGGCCGATCAGGCCGGCCGGGTCGGACGTGCCCGGCGGCCCCCACGCCACGCGGTGAGACACACGTCCCAGGTGTCAGGACGCCGAACGGGTCGCATAACGACCAGGTAAGGCGACAGCCGGCCGACCTGGAGGAGAGCCGAACGATGCGTGCAGTCCTACTCGAGGGTGCGGGGGGGCCGGAGGTCCTGAGGCTCGGGGACGTGCCCGATCCCGAACCCGGCCCCGGCGAGGTGGTCATCGACGTGGTCGCGGCCGGCGTCAACCGCGCCGACGTGATGCAGCGCCAGGGCAACTACCCGCCGCCGCCGGGTGCGTCGGACATCCTCGGGCTGGAGTGTTCGGGCCGGATCGCCGCGGTGGGCCCGGACGTCGACGGCTTCGCGGTCGGCGACGAGGTGTGCGCGCTGCTGGCCGGCGGCGGGTACGCCGAGAAGGTGGCGGTGCCCGCCGGCCAGGTGCTTCCCCGGCCTGAGGGCGTGAGCCTGGTCGAGGCGGCCGCGCTGCCGGAGGCGGTCTGCACCGTGTGGTCCAACGTGTTCATGCTCGCCGTGCTGCAGCCCCGGGAGACCCTGCTGGTGCACGGTGGCGCGAGCGGCATCGGCACCACCGCGATCCAGTTGGCCACCGCGCTCGGTGCGCGGGTCCTGGCCACGGCGGGTGGACCGGCCAAGTGCGCGGTGTGCCGCGACCTCGGCGCCGACGTCGCCGTCGACTACCGCGAGGAGGACTTCGTGGAGGTCGTACGCGAGACCACCGACGGGCACGGCGCCGACGTGATCCTGGACATCGTGGGCGCGCCGTACCTCGACCGCAACGTCTCCACCCTGGCCACCGAGGGCCGGCTGGTCGTCATCGGAATGCAGGGTGGCAGCAAGGGCGAGCTCGACCTGGGCCGGCTGCTGGTCAAGCGGGCCGCCGTCCTCGCGACCGGGCTGCGTGCCCGGCCCGTGGCGGAGAAGTCGGCCATCGTGGCGAGCGTCCGGGAGTACGTCTGGCCGCTGGTCGCCGACGGCCACCTGCGCCCGGTCGTGCACCAGGTGGTGCCGATCGACCAGGTGGCGGAGGCACACGGCATCCTCGACCGCGGGGAGCAGGTCGGCAAGGTCCTGCTGGCCGTCCGCGACGAGTAGCGAGCGGCGGGCACCAAGCCGGCGGTGGTTCGGCACCGAACCTTCGTCGCACGGTGCCGAACCGTCCGGCGGGAGTCCAGAAAACGGACAAACGGAAAAAAATCGGGCGGAGAGGCAACCGTGGCGCCGTTCACCCCGTCCCAACCTGTAACCCGTGGCGGCCGGACCACCGAAATCGGCTGATCCGAGTCGCCGCGGCACGGGACGACGTGCGAGGGCGCACCGACGACGAGGCGGGTGAGCGGAATGAACATCGACTACACGCAGAGGGCTCAGCGACTCGCCCGCATCCGCATCCGCGCCGAGGTCGCCCGCCGCCGGGCCGAACGGCTCCGCAGATCCGGCGACGCCGAACGCCCCACGTCGCGCGGCCGCTCCGCCGGCCACACCGACCCACATGCCTGAGGCAGCCCACCCGCGGGCCTCCCCCGTTGGCCCGGGGGTGCCCTCGCGTCTGGGACCCGATGGGGTAAGGATGGGTGCCATGACCGATCCCTTCTTCGCCTCCGACGCCGGTGCGACCGGCTCTGACCACCCCTACGGCAGCGAGGAATCGCCCCGAGTCGTGATCGTCGGCCCCGACGGCATGGCCGTGGAGGGTCCGCCCGACCGGGACGGCGACGCCGACCGTGAGGGGCACGAGGACGACGAGCGCTCGGTCACCGACCTGGTCGAGCAGCCGGCCAAGGTGATGCGGATCGGCAGCATGATCAAGCAGCTGCTGGACGAGGTGAAGGCCGCGCCGCTGGACGAGGCGAGCCGGCAGCGCCTCCGCGAGATCCACAAGTCGTCGATCGCCGAGCTGGAGAAGGGCCTCGCCCCGGAGTTGGTCGACGAGCTCAGCCGGCTCTCGCTGCCGTTCGAGGAGGGCGTGGTTCCCTCCGAGGCGGAGCTTCGGGTCGCACAGGCCCAGCTGGTCGGCTGGCTGGAGGGCCTGTTCCACGGCATCCAGACGGCATTGTTCGCACAGCAGATGGCGGCCCGGGCCCAGCTGGAGCAGATGCGCCGCTCGCTCCCGCCCGGCAGCCAACTCCCGCCGCAGATGCAGCCGGCGCCGCCGGAGGCCGAGCGTCCCGGGGGCATGTACCTCTGAGGTGACGCAGGGGGTCCGCGGCCGGCGTAGCGACTGCCTCAGAGGTAGATGCTCTCCAGTACGTGCGCGACGCCGTCCTCGTCGTTGGGCGGGCAGCGGCGTTCGACCGCGGCCAGCACCTCCGGGTGCGCGGTCGCCATCGCGAACGCCGTACCGGCCCAGGCCAGCATCGCCAGGTCGTTCGGCATGTCACCGAACGCCACCACCTCCGTGGGGTCGATCCCGCGTTCGTCACACAGCGCGGCCAGGGTCGTCGCCTTCGAGATGCCCTGGGCGGAGATCTCCAGCAGGCCCACCTGGCTGGAGTGGGTGAGCTCGACCAGGTGCCCGGCCGCCTTCCGGGCCCTCGCGAGCAGTTCGTCCGGTGAGTGGGTGTCGTGGCGGACGAGGAGCTTCACCATCGGCTGGCCCAGCAGGTCGGAGATCTCTCCGACGTAGGTCTCACCCGCGACGTCGCCGTCAATGGCGTACGTCTCCTCGTAGCCGAACCGGTCGCCGGACTCCACCCCGAACGACACCCCGGGGATCGCCGCCCGGATCGCCTCCACCACCGACCTGCCGATCTCCGGCGACAGCGGAAAGCGCTGGACCACCTGCTCCCGGTGCAGGTCGTAGACCAGGGCGCCGTTGGAGCAGACCGCGATGCCCCGGTGACCGGTCTGCTCGGCCACCGGACGCATCCAGCGCGGCGGCCGCCCGGTCGCGAACACCACCGTCGCGCCGGCCTCCTCCGCCGCGGCCAGCGCGGCGCGGGTGCGGGCCGAGACGGTTCCGTCGGAACGCAGGAGGGTCCCGTCGAGGTCACTGACGACGAGGCGGGGCGGACTGGAGGGCAGGTGGTGCGGCGGTACGGTCACCGGCCCATCCTCCCAGAGCGGCCCGCTTCGGCGTGGACGCCCGGGACCGTATCACCGCGCTCGGCGGTGATCCGGTCGGTGAGCCGGTCGGTGATCCGGAGTCAGTTCGCGGCGTTCTCGAGCCGGTCGGCGACCTTGGGGACGACCTGGCCGGCGATCTCCTGGGCGTCGGACCGGCTGTCGGCCCAGACGTAGACGGCGCTGAGCAGGTCGCCGTCGGCCTGGTAGACCGCGAGGTAGGAGTACGTCTGGCCGTCGCGGGCGTCGACCCCACGCCACGCGAACGCACCCTTGAGCGCACCCGACGGCGGGTCGACCGCCGTCACGTCACGAATCTGTCCCTGGCCGTGCTTCCAGCCCTGGCAGTCGCTGACCGCACGCTCGATCTCGGCCAGCGCCTTCGACCCCGTGCCCGGCTCGTACGCGACGGCCTCGCCGCTGACCACCAGCGACGGGGACGTGCCCGACTGCCAGAAGAAGTCCTGGTTGCGGGCGAGCCGCTTCTTGTCCCCGGCCCACTTGCGGCCGCAGATGTCGTTCGTCGGCGTGGTCAGGCTGTCGTCCTGGTTCTGGATCGCGACGTCGTGGCCGATCTCCTCCTCGGTGAGGACGATCTTGCCGATCGAACCCTTCAGCTCCTCGGCAGTCTTCGGCTCCGGCGTCGGCGTAGGAGTCGGCGTGGGACTCTTCGTCGGCTTCGCGGTCCCGGTCTTCGCGACCTTGGCCGGGGCCTTCGCCTGCCGCGCACCAGCCGAGTCGTCGTCACTGGAACCACAACCGGCGACGGCCAGCGCGCAACTGGCGACCACGGCGAGCGCAATTCGGGGGAATCTGGGCACGAGTCGGAACTCTAAACCACCGACTCCGCGGTCTCCGGCCTCACCTCCAGGCGCGGGAAGACCGCCTCCGGATCCGGCAGCCGCTCATCGAGCGCACCGGATCCGACCTGGGCGAGCACGCGGTCGGCCAGCGTGGGCACGAACGGCCCGAGCTCGGCGCCGATCGCGCGTACGGTCGCGGTGAGGACGCCGAGCACAACGTCGAGCCGGCGCCCGGCGTCCCGGTCACCGGCCCGTTCGGCCCTGGCCAGCGCCCACGGG
Source organism: Actinopolymorpha sp. NPDC004070 (assembly GCF_040610475.1). Classification (NCBI taxonomy): domain Bacteria; kingdom Bacillati; phylum Actinomycetota; class Actinomycetes; order Propionibacteriales; family Actinopolymorphaceae; genus Actinopolymorpha; species Actinopolymorpha sp. NPDC004070. The sequence continues at coordinate 252,064 of NZ_JBEXMJ010000002.1, forward strand.
GTGGTGTCCTCGACGTACCGGTTGGCCTGCGCGATCACCGCACGCACGGCCCGGGTTGCCGCCCGCAGGTCGAACGCCGCCAGCGCCTCGTCGATCCGGTCCGGCAACCCGTCCGCCTCGGCGACGAGCGCGGCACCGGCGGAGTCCTCACGTACAGCGGAGTCCTCACCTACGGCGGAGTCCTCACGTACGACGGAACCACCGGGATCGGCCGGAACGACACCCGCGCGGTAGCGGTGCACCATGCTGACCACCCGCTGGGTGAGGTTGCCGATCCCGCCGGCCAGGTCCTGGTTGGCCACGTCCACCAGCCGGTCGAGGGTGAAGTCGGTGTCGCCGACCTTGGGGACCCTGGCCGTGAGCCACCAGCGCAGGGCGTCGGTGCCGTACTCCTCGGTCAGCTTCACCGGGTCGACGACGGTGCCGAGCGACTTGCTGAGCTTGCGGCCGTTCGCGGTGAGGAAGTCGTGCACGAGGATCTCGGTGGGCAACGGCAGCCCGGCCGACAGCAGCATCGCCGGCCAGTAGATCGCGTGGAAGCGCAGGATGTCCTTGCCGATGACGTGCACCCGGCGGCTGCCGGCGGCATCCTCGCCACGCCACCACGTGCGGAACGCGGGCGCGTCCGGACCGTCGCCGTAGTCCAGGCCGGTGAGGTAGTTGCCGAGCGCGTCCCACCAGACGTACATCACCTGGCCCGGGTCACCGGGCACCGGCACGCCCCAGCCGCGCGCCCGGGCCACCGAGCGCGAGATCGAGAAGTCCTCGAGGCCCGCCTCGACGAAGGCGCGCACCTCGTTGGCGCGGACGCCCGGCTCGATCCGCAGCCGGCCACTGGCATAGAGGTCGAGCAGCTGCTGCTGGTAGCGGGACAGCCGGAAGAACCAGTTCTCCTCACTCACCAGCTGCGGCCGGGTCTCGTGCTGGGGACACAGCCCGTCGGCGAGTTCGTCCTCGGCGTAGAACTGCTCGCAGCCCACGCAGTACAGCCCCTCGTAGTGCTTGCGGTAGAGGTCGCCCGCGTCGGCGCAGGCGCGCCACAGCCGCTCGGCACCCGGGCGGTGGCGTGGGTCGCGGCTGGTACGCAGGAAGTCGTCGTAGGAGAGGTCGAGCACCTCGCGCTGGCGTTCGAACGCGGCGGCGTGGGCGTCCACGAAGTCCTGGGTGGGTACGCCGGCACGCTCGGCGGCCTGGACGTTCTTCAGCGCGTTGTCGTCGGTCCCGGACTGGAAGCGCACCTGGTCACCGCGCAGGCGGCGGTGCCGGGCGAGGACGTCGGCCTGGACGAGTTCGAGGGCGAACCCGAGGTGCGGATCGGCGTTGACGTACGGGATCGAGGTGGTGACGTAGAACCGTCTCGGGCGGCCGGCTGGGGTGGCCAACGGGGTTCGGGGAGTCGGACGGGCGGACATCGGGCGGGTTCCCTTCGTCTGCTCGCGAGGGGGAGGCCCGGGTCCTGACATGCAAGAAGGCCCGCTCTCGCGAGGGGCCTTCGGCAGTGGATACGGCACGGAAGCGACCCCTAGCGGGGCCGCATCATCTCCTGGTGCCGGAATGTCATGCCGGGAAGCTTACCCGCTTCCCGGATCGCCGGCAGGCGACGGCACCGCAACGTCGGGGAACCAGCGGGCAAGCTCGACGGCGACGCCGTGCTCCTCCTGCAGCGCGGTCACGTGGTCGGCGACGCGCTGGATCTCGATCGCCGCGTTGCCCATCGCGACCCCGCGTCCGGCCCACGACAGCATCTCGGCGTCGTTGTCCCCGTCGCCGATCGCCAGGATGTCCTCCCGGTCGACGCCGAGGCGCTCGGCGACCTTGGCCAGCCCGGTCGCCTTGCTCACGCCTTCGGGGGCGAGGTCGAGCCAGGCGGTGTAGCCGATGTAGTAGGCGACCCCGTGCAGGCCCACGCGGTCGATGATGTCCAGGAAGTGCTCGGCCTCGATGCTGGGCTCGCGCAGAATGACGCGGGTGGCGGGCTCGGACACCAGCTGGGCGACCGACTGCACCTCGATCTCCCCGGTCAGCTCGCCCGGGGGGAAGTGCGCGTTGACGCGGTAGCCGACGCCCAACTCCTCCACGGCCACGAGGACGCCCGGCAGCCGGGAGAGCAGCATCCGCACCACCGGCTCGGGGTCGAACGTCACCACGTCGACGAGTTCGACGCCGCGGCCGTCGACCGAGCCGTCGTGGGTGAGCGCCGCCCCCTCCGGGTGCAGGCGTACGGTCACCGCGCCGTTGCTGCAGACGAGGTACGGCGTCGGGAGGTCGAAGTGCTGGGCCAGCGGGCGGGTCGCGGTCAGCCCACGCCCGGTGGCCAGCACCACGTGCGCGCCGGCGCGCACCACCTGGCGTACGGCGGCGTCCACGACCGGTGACAGGCGGTTCTTCGCGTCGACGAGCGTTCCGTCGATGTCGAGCGCCACCAGGCGGGGGCGCCAGCTCTCGGCGATCTGATCAGGCGAGGTCGTCGAGCGAGCGGTCACGTGCGCGGCTCCAGCAGGGCCCGGCCACCGAGGAAGGGCTGCAGTGCCTTGGGCACCCGAACCGAGCCGTCGGCCTGCTGGTGGTTTTCCAGCAGCGCGACGATGGCCCGGGCGACCGCGACCAGGGTGCCGTTCAGGGTCGTCACCGGGCGGACGCCGTCGGCGTCGCGGAACCGCACGCCCAGCCGGCGCGCCTGGAACTCGGTGCAGTTGGACGTCGAGGTGACCTCGCGGTAGCGGCCCTGGGTGGGGATCCACGCCTCGATGTCGTACTTGCGCGCCGCGCTGGCGCCGAGGTCTCCGGCCGCGGTGTCGATCACGCGGTACGGAATCTCCAGCCGGTCCCAGAACTCCCGCTCCCAGGCGAGGAACCGCTGGTGTTCCTCCCGCGCCTGGTCAGGGTGGCAGAACGAGAACATCTCCACCTTGTCGAACCAGTGCACCCGGATGATGCCGCGGGTGTCCTTGCCGTAGGAGCCGGCCTCGCGCCGGAACGCCGGGCTGGTGCCGGCGTACCGCAGCGGCAGCGCGTCGGCGTCCAGGATCTCGTCCATGTGGTAGGCGGCGAGGGGAACCTCCGACGTCCCGACGAGGTAGAGGTCGTCCGCCTCGACGCGGTAAACGTCGTCGGCGGCCTGGCCGAGGAAGCCGGTGCCCTCCATCGCCCGCGGCTTCACCAGCGACGGCGGGATCATCGGGACGAAGCCGTATCCCATCGCCTGGTCCACGGCCATGTTGATCAGGGCCATCTCCAGCAGCGCGCCGACACCGGTGAGGTAGTAGAACCGCGCACCCGAAACCTTGGCGCCGCGTTCGATGTCGATCGCGGCGAGGAGCTGGCCGAGCTCGACGTGGTCGCGGGGCTCGAACCCCTCGGCGGCGAAGTCGCGGGGGTTGCCGGCCTCCTCGAGTACGACGTAGTCGTCCTCGCCGCCGGGCGGGACGTCGTCCTCCACGAGGTTGTCCAGCTCCAGCATCAGCCGCTGGAACTCGCGCTCGGCCTCGGTCTGCTCGGCCTCGGCCGTCTTCACCTGGGCCGACAGCTCCCGGGTGCGGGTCAGCAGGGCCTGCTTCTCCTCGCCCTGGGCGCGTGCGACCTGCTTGCCGAGGGACTTCTGCTCGGACCGAACCTGCTCGAACGAGGCGATCGAGGACCGGCGCCGCTCGTCGGCGGCGAGCAGTTGGTCGACGAGCTCGACCGAGGCGCCGCGAAGCCGCTGGCTGGCGCGCACCCGGTCGGGGTCTTCTCGGAGCAGTTTGGGGTCGATCACGGCATCGAGAGTACGCGGGTGGGCCGCCGGGTCCGCCACCGGTTTACCTGGTAAGCCCCAGGCCGGACCAGGCACGACGCCGTTTCGGGGCCGGATCGGCACCGAGCGGAGGGGAGTCGGCCCACGAGCCGGCTCGTGGGCCGGCGCCGGGTCCGGGCGGCGCCTTCGCAGGACGCGCCGGAGCGCCGGGGACCCCCGCGGTCTGCGAACCGGCCGATCCCGGGGTAGACATGCATTCCGTGAGTAGCAAGACGGGGGCCAAGGACCGTCGGCGGCGCCGCCGACGCGGTGTGAAGGCACCCGTGCCCGCCGCTCCGAAGGCCGCGACGCCGCGGACGAACGACCGGCAGACGCCCGAGAACGTCACCGTTGCCGACCACACCGACCACACCGACCAGGCCGACCAGGCCGACCAGGCCGACCAGGCCGACCGGGACGAACCCGGTCGGGACGAAACCGGTCGAGACGGGACCGGTGGGGACGGGACCACACAGGACGGAACCGAACAACTCCCGCGGAACGAATCCGCAAGGCACACCGGGCACGCCCGGGACGACGCCGACGACGACCGCGGCCCGGAGGACTCGTGGACGTCCACGGCCGAGCCTGGACCCGGCGCTCCGTCCGCCGAGCCGGGCCGAGCGCCCGCCGCGACCGGCAAGCCGCGGGGCTACCGCCGCCGGGACGTCCGGCCGGCCAAGCGCGCCGCCCAGGACGCGCGGCGGCGGGCCTGGCGCAACCGGGCGGTCGAGCGCCGCGCGATGTTCGCGACGCTGACCGGCAGCGCCGGGTTCGCCGTCCTCCTCGTCCTCGTCGCCATCCAGTGGTCCCCGCTGCTCGACATGGACCGCTCGGTGGCGACCTGGTGGACGACAGTGGTGACGCCGGGCTCGGGGCTCGCCGACTTCTTCCTGGTGGTGCAGGCGGTCAGCCAGCCGTGGGTGCTCCGGGCCGCCTCGGTGGTGGTGGCGGCGTTCGTGATCAGGGCCGGTTACCGGCGGCTCGGTCTGTGGCTGATCGGGGCGGTGACGGTCGGCACGCTCCTCGAGTGGTTCATCAAGGCGCTGGTCGCGCGGCCACGGCCACCGGTGGCGCGACCGGTCTCCGAACCGCTCGGATACTCCTTTCCGTCCGGACATGCCCTGACGTCGGCGCTGGTCGGGAGTGCGCTGGTGATCGTCGCTTTCCACCTCGGAGTTCGTACGCGCGGCAAGGTCGCGGCGGTCGTCGCGGCCAGCGGGACGATCATGCTGGTCGGGCTGGATCGCGTCGCCCTCTCCGTGCACTACGTTTCAGACGTGCTAGCCGCCTGGATACTCGCGCCCGCCCTGCTCGGAGCCACCGTTCTCGCCTTCGGACTGGGCCGCCCCCGCGACCCGGCAGGCGATCACGAGCCCGAGCGCCCCCGCCGCCGCGTCGCCGTGGTGCTCAACCCGTCGAAGATCGACGACCCCACCGACTTCCGCAACCAGGTCGAACGCACGGCCCAGCGCGGCGGGTGGGAGCCGCCGGAGTGGTTCGAGACCACCGTGGACGACCCCGGCCACGCGATGACCAAGGCCGCGCTCGCCGCCGAGGTCGACCTGGTGATCGCCGCCGGCGGCGACGGCACCGTCCGGGTGGTCTGCTCCGAGCTCGCCGACAGCGGCGTGCCGGTCGGGATCGTGCCCGCCGGCACCGGCAACCTGCTGGTCCGCAACCTCGGCCTGCCGCTGGACCTGCGGGAGGCGATCGAGGTGTCGTTCACCGGCTCCGACCGGCGGATCGACCTCGTTCGGGTCGAGGGGGACAGCCTGGAGACCGACCGGTTCGCGGTGATGGCCGGGCTCGGGCTGGACGCGGCGGTGGTGGGCGAAGCGCCGGCCAAGCTCAAGCGGCGGGTCGGCTGGGCGGCGTACGCGGTGTCCATCGCGCGCAACCTGTCCTTCCCCGCGCTGCGGGTGGACATCGCCGTCGACGACCATCCGCCGGTCCGCCGGTGGGCGCGCACCGTCCTGATCGGCAACGTCGGCACCCTGCACGGCGGGCTGGAGCTCCTTCCCGAGGCCGAGCCGGACGACGGGATGCTGGACGTCGTGGCGGTGGCGCCGCGCCGACTGACCGAGTGGCCGCACGTGGCATGGCGGGTGATCCGGCGCTCGAAGGCACAGGACGAACGCCTGCACACCTGGCGCGGACGCCGCGTCGTCGTCACCGCCGCGGAGGACTGCCCCCGCCAGCTCGACGGCGACGTCGTCGACGCCGGGCGTGAGCTGCGGTGCGAGATCGAGCCGGGTGTCCTGGTCATCCGGATGCCGAGTACGGAACGCCGCCACTAGGGCCGTTCCGGACCGCAGCCTCACCGACCCTGGTCCTCCGGATCCTCGTCGGCGGGCGACTCGTCGAAGGCGGACTCCAAGACGTACGCCGCCACCTGGTCGGGTTCGGCCAGCACGGCCGCGACGGCGTACCGCAGGTCCCACCGGCCGCCCGCCCAGGCCAGCGCCCGGGCCAGCCCGGCGCCGGTGGACGCGTGTGGGCGTCCGTCGTCGTCCACCCACCACTGCACCGACTGCCCGTCGACGTGCAGGTCGTCGTACTCCCGCCAGCTCGTGGGTCCCTCCGGCAGCATCAGGCGGACAGCCTCCGGCACCGGGCGTTCCCCGCCGTCGCCGCCCGGCTTGCCGTCGATCTCGCCCTCGACCTCGCCGGCGGCGAGTTCGGAGGCCAGCGGCAGATCGAGGAGCTCGGCCAGATTGTCCGCGGCCACGCCGGTCGCCACGACGTGCTCGCCCAGGTCGGTGCGCTGCGCCCACATCGGCGAGTCCACGACCACCGCGTCGTCGGCGTCCACCACCCGGGTCTGCCTGCCCGCCAGGACCCGGACGCGTTCGGGCGCGGAGTCCGAGCCGAGCAGCTGCGGGTCGAGGGAGCCGAGCTGCGCCCACAGCCGCACCATCGTCGCCGCGTCCACGACCAGGGCCGGGTCGGCGAGCCGGTGCAGGATGCGGCGCAGGCCGTCGCTGTCCAGGTCGTCGGCGGTGCGGACCAGGCCGATCGCCTGCCGGGCCGCCGGGTCGAACGCCGCCAGCCAGGCCGGAGCCGGGCGGGCCAGGGCGGCGATCGCGGGTTCGGCCTCGGGGTCGGCGTACGCGGGGATCGGCAGGCCGTCGACGTGGACGTGCCGGCGGATCCACCAGGCGGTGTACGACGGGACGTCCACCGCCGGCAGCTCCGGCTGGCGGGGGTCACGCAGCCGCGCGGGGCCGACCAGCGCCCGGCGCAGTGCCGGCTCGGCGACCAGCAGCTGGAGAGCCCGCGGCCAGGCGTCCTCTCGTACGAAGTCGACGTCGCGCACCGCGAGGAACTCCCCGACCGTGCCGCCGCCGTCGCCCGCCTCGAGCTCGTCGGCGGCCTCGCTTGCCCAGGTCTCGATGTCGTCGAGTTCCGCGAGTTCGTCCGGCGGGGCGGTGAGATCGACGTCGGAGGCGGTGACCAGGCCGAGGGTGCCGACCACGCCGGCCGCCTCCAGCACCTGCGGGCCCCAGCGCTCGAACACCGCCCGGTCCAGCGGGGCGAGGTCCTCGGGGTCGAACAGCTGCTCCGCCCGCGAGCCGGGCAGGACGAGCGCGCTCGCAGGGGCGAGCTCACCGGTGTCGTCGGGCAGGGCGAGGTCGCCCAGCCAGGGCAACTCGCCGGGCTGCAGCTCACCGCCGCGTACCGCGGCGGCGACCAGGGCGAGCACGGCGTCGGCGACGTCCGCGGGCTCGTCGGCGTCCGGGGAGTCCTGGACCGCCGCGCGGACCGCGCCGTCCTCGAGGATGCTGCGAGCGCCGGCGGGGATGGCGCCGAGGCGTTCGAGGGTGTCGAACGCGGGCTCGGCCGCGGCCACCGGGTGGATGAGCCGCAGGCCGTACGACGCGAGGACGCCGGTCGTCTCCTCCGGGAGTTCGGCGCCGCCGGGCAGCAGCAGGCCGCGCGCGCCACGGGCGACCCGGCCGTCGGCGAGCGGGACCGGCAGGGCGCCCAGCGCCTCCCGGCGTTCGGGGTCGGCGGCGGCACCGGCGAGCGCGACGTACAGGTCGTGCCACCAGTCCGGCGGGTGCGCGTCGGCGACCGCGCCGAGCTCGTCCACCAGATCGGCCAGCGGGAGCCGGCGTACGCCCAGCGCGTCGAGGGCGGAGCCGTGCCGTTGGTCGGGAGCGACCAGCCCACCGACCACGGACGCCAGCGTGCGGACGAGAACCGGGTCGGCGTTGTCGACGACGACCGCCTCCCGCGGGCGCAGCAGGAAGTGCGGGTCCTCCACCGAGGGCAGTAGCGGGGTGGCCGGGAGCCGGCGGGCGATGGCGTCGCGCAGGGCGCCGTCGAGTCGGCCGGCCGGCAGTCCGAGGGGTACGAGGTCGAGCGGGTCGGGTCCTGTCTCCAGGTCCCTGTCGGTCCCGGCCTCGGCGCAGGTGCGGGCGAGTTCGGCGTACGCCGCGGCCGCCTCCTCCACCAGCCGGTCGGTGAGCGGACCGGGCGCGACGTGCCGGCGGGTCGGGTCCAGCGGGAACGACGCCAGCAGCAGGGCGGGCAGCGACATCGGTTCGTCGGTCGGGGTGGGCGCGTGCACGACCCGCGGCAGCGCCGAGCGGGAGGTCGTTCCGCCGCCGAGCGGGTCCACCGGCGCGGCGTCGCGGGGCACCGCCCACAGGACCGACCAGTACGGCCGGTCGCGTTCCTCGGTGGGCCGATCGGCGAGCAGCGCGGCGCGCTCGGCCTCCGTCCAGGTCCCGCCGGCCCGGACGGTGTGCCAGCGGGCCGCGGCGTCGGACAACACGCGTACCGGAGCGGTGCCGGTGTCGATCTCGATCCGGTCCAGGCTGGGCAGGGCCAGCAGCAGGGTGTCGTCGACCTCGGCCAGCAGCTCGCGTACCAACTCCGCCGCGGCCTCGTCGCGCAACGGCAGCACCACCGCCGTGTCGAATCCCTCCGGCGGCTCGCCCTCCGCGGGGAACGGCAGCCGCAGCGCGGGCACCTGGCCCCCGCGTCGGCGTATCTCCGTGTCCAGGCCGGGCGCCTCCCGCGCCGCCTCGGCGACCAGCGCGGCGGTGTCGGCGCGGGAGAACCGCACGCCGCCGGACCGGGACAGGAGGACCGGCTCGTCGGTGACCGCGAGCACCGCCGCGAACCCGACCCCGAACCGGCCGACAGCCGACTCGGTCGGCTCGGTCGGCTCGGTCAGCCCGCCCGGCTCCCTCGGCTCCCTCGGCTCGTCGCGCTTGGCGGAGGCCCGCAGGGTCGCCAGCGACTGCACCCCGTCGGCGGTCAGCCCGGCACCGGTGTTCTCGACCACGAGGACGGGTCCGCCGGACGCCGACCACGCCGGCGCGTCGTCGCGCACCGTGAACCGGACGACTCCGGGGACGCCTGCGCGGGCGGCCGCGTCGGCGGCGTTCTGCGCCAGCTCGACGACCAGCCGGTCGCGGTAGCCGCCGAGGGCGAGGTCCTCCTCGGCGTTGGCGTCCTCCCGGAAACGCGCCGGTGACGCCGACCAACCAGCCAGCACCCGGTCGCGGATCTGCCCTGTCGCAAACGGATCGCTCACCGTAGGCATTATCGACCCGACCACGCCCGCCCGCGGTCGGGGCGTGCGGACACGTCCACCGAAATGACGTAGCCCCGGCGACGTGATCGAGGATCAGCGGTCCACCGGGGCGGTTCGTCCGGGGACTTACCCCGTGTCGGGCCGGTTCACACCGATAGAGTCGGTTCGCCGCAACTGGCGCGGATGGATCCGACCATCGGGGAGCGGCACCGGCCTTCGTGCCTGGACCGGCCTCGACCGCCTGGGGGCCTCGGTCCGCAGCATCCACCTGCGACCGAGGAGATCCGCGATGCACCTGCGGTACGGCATGAACCCCCACCTACCTGCGTCCGTGACGCCCCTACGCCCCGGCGAGTGGCCACTCGAGGTGGTCAACGGCACGCCGTCGTACCTCAACCTGCTGGACGCCCTGGCCGGCTGGCGGCTGGTCGCGGAGGCCGCCGGCGTGTTCGGCCGGCCCGCCGCCGCGTCCGTCAAGCACCTGTCGCCGGCCGGTGCCGCCCTCGACGGTCCGGTGGACGAGGTGGCGGCGGCCACTTTCGGGCTGGGAAGCGCGGACGCGGCCGGGCTGAGTCCGGTCGCGCGGGCGTACGTTCGGGCGCGGGACACCGACCCGCAGTCGTCGTACGGCGACGTCGTCGCGGTGTCGGCGCCGGTCGACGTGACGCTGGCCCGGCTGTTGCGCCGCAAGGTGTCGGACGCGATCGTCGCTCCGGCGTACGAGCAAGGTGCGGTTGACATCCTGGCGGCCAAGAAGGGCGGACGTTTCCTCGTCCTGCGGACGGATCCTGCGTACGAACCGCCCGGGGAGGAGGTCCGGGAGGTGCACGGCCTGCGCCTGGTCCAGCCTGTCGACAAGCTGCGATTGACACCTGAGCTGGTACGCGTGGACACGACAGGACGTCCGCTGCCGGCACGCGCCGTCGAGGACCTGCTCCTCGGCCAGGTCGTGCTCCGGCACACCCAGTCCAACTCGACCGTCTACGTCCGTGCGGGCATGACCCTCGGAGTGGGCGCCGGCCAGCAGTCCCGGATCGCCTGCACCCGGATCGCCGGCGCCAAGGCCGACGCCTGGTGGGAGCGCAGAAAGCAACGGCCCGGCGAGGTCGCGTTCGGGTCGGACGCGATGGTGAACTTCCGAGACAACGTGGACGAGGCCGCCCGGCACGGCGTGCGGTGGTTCGCCGAGCCGGGCGGTTCGATCCGCGACGACGAGGTGGCGCAGGCCTGCCGCGAGCACGGGATCGGCCTCGTCCGGACCGGGGTGCGCCTCTTCCGGCACTGAAGCAGGCCCGGATCAGGTGCGGGCGAGAACGGGAGCGCCGTCAGCGCGCCGGCGAGCTCGCCCGGATGATCCGACGCTCGCCGAGCCGGACCGCTGACCCGGTGGCCCGACGGGCTCCGACACCAGGTCGACGGCGCGGGATCACGCGGATGTCGGTGGTCCCTGCCATGGTGTTCTCGTGCCGGCACCGCGGCGACCCACGCCCGCCGCGGTGCCAGAGCACGAGCACACAGCACAGCACCGCGGAACCCCAGGGGCCGGTCTCGCGCGCTGCGGCTATAGGGCGTGTCCTAGCCGCGGCCTTCGCGCACCCGCGCCAGCCAGTCCGCCGCGTCGCGGAAGTCGGCGTCGGCGGTGCCGCTGCGCAGGTGGATCCGGGCGCCGTCCGCGCGCGGGTACGAGCCGAGGAAGCGCACCTCCGCACACACCCGGCGCAAGCCCATCAGGGCCTCGCCGACCCGCGCCTCGGCGACGTGTCCCTCGCAGTCGATGGAGAAGTTGTACCGGCCGATGCCGTCCCCGGTCGGCCGGGACTCGATCCGGGTGAGGTTGACCCCGCGTACGGCGAACTCGTCCAGGATCTCCAGCAACGCCCCCGGGTGGTCGTCGCGGATGAACGCCACCAGGGACGTCTTGTCGGCGCCGGTCACCGGCCCCGGCGCGGCCGGCCGGGTGGCCAGCACGAACCTCGTCACCGCGTCGGCGTTGTCCTCGATCTCGTTCGCCAGCACCTCGAGCCGGTACCGCTCACCGGCGATCCGGGGTGCCACCGCCGCGTCGAACTCCGAGCCGTCCTCCGCGACGGCGGCGGCAGCGGCAGCGGTGGAGGAGGCCAGCGTCACCTCCGCCTGCGGAAGGTTGTCCGCCAGCCAGCGCCTGCACTGCGCGGCGGCGTGCGGGTGGGTGCTGATCCGCTTGCAGTCGGCCAGTTGCGTGCCGGGGCGGGCCAGCAGCGCGAACGACACCGGCAGCAGGATCTCCCGGGTGATCGCCAGGTGACCACCGGCGAGTTCGTCGAGGGTGACGGGGACGCCGCCCTCGACGGAGTTCTCGATGGGTACCACCGCACCGTCGGCCGCGCCGGAGCGTACGGCGTCCAGGGCGGCGGGGACCGTCGCGCAGGGTTCGGGATCGATCCGGTCGATGTGGGGCAGGGTGCGCAGGGCCGCCTCGGTGAAGGTCCCGGCGGGACCGAGATAGGCGTACCGGACACGTGCGGCTTCGGTCACGCTCCGAGAGTAGACCGGCAGGACCGGCCGCCCGCGCCAGGCCCGGCTCAGGTCTTCGGCCCCGAGGGCCTCACGAGCCGGAGGGCTCGACCCTTCCGGCGACCCCGTCCAGGATGAGCTCGAGCCCGAACGCGAAGTCGGCGTCGTCCGCGGCCGCGTCGGGGGTGTCCGGCGCCGGAGTCTCGAACAGTCCCGACGCGAACAGCCGGGCCATCTGTGGAAACCGCCCCGGCTCGACGAGGCGTTCCAGCGCCCGGCCGTACGCCCGCTCGGCCTCGACCTGCCCCAGCCCCTCGGGCCTGCTCTCGGCGAACTCACCTGACCTGCGTACCGACTGCGCGACGTAATCGCTGATCAGCGACAGGATGCCCACCTTGGGCCCCCAGTCCAGGCTGGTGCCGGACACCGCGGTCAGCGCGGCCTCCATCCAGGCGATCTGGTGCGGTCCCGCGGGCGGTCCGGTGGCCGGTATCCGGGTCAGCCACGGCCGACGCCGGAACACCGAGCGCTGCGCGAACGCCCACGTACGCAGCCCTGCCCGCCAGTCCTGCGGGTCGATCGGCGGCGGCGAACCCAGGGCCGAGTCGGCCATCAGGGCGAGCAGTTCGTCCTTGGACCCGACGTGCCGGTAGAGCGACATCCCCGTGAAGCCGAGCTTCTTGCCGACCCGGGGAAGGGTCACGCCGGCCAGGCCCTCACGGTCGGCGATCTCCACCGCCGCGGCGACCACCTGGTCGACGTCGAGAGCGGCGGGCCGCCCGAGCCGGGAGGGCTCGGGGATTCGCCACAGCCGGCGCAGCGGCGCCGGCACGTGGTCGTCGTCGCTGCTCATGACCCCCTCGTTCCCGCCCGCGAATGTGCCGGAATGTAACCGTCATCCTGCCAGACAGAGTTAGTTTCCCTCTGATAGTTTGTTGATCAAACTTAGTCGGCATCCGCTGAACCCGACCATGGGGGACACCATCAACGTCGACGTCGCACCCTCGACCCGAAGAGGGCCGGTCCGGCCCGCCGAACGCGCCCTCGCGCCCGACCTCGCGCGGGGAGCGATGCTGCTGATCATCGCCGTGGCCAACGTCGCGGGAGTCGTCTTCGCCGGCGAGCCCGGCCTGGACACCACACCGCACGGCGCCGAGCGCATCCTCAACTTCTGGCTCTTCGACCTCGTGCACGCCCGCGGCTATCCCGTCTTCGCGGTGATGTTCGGCTACGGGATCGTCCAGCTCGCCCGGCGCCAGGAAGCCGCGGGCGCCACACCCCGGTCCGTCCGCTCGGTGCTGCTGCGCCGCAACGCCTGGCTCGTCGTCTTCGGGCTCGCGCACGCCGCCCTGCTGTACTACGGCGACTTCCTCGGCGCCTACGGCATCGTCGGGATCGTGATGACGCTGGTGCTGTTGCGCCGCGGCGACCGCTTCCACCGGATCGTGCTCGCGATCTGGGCGCTCACCCTGGTGGAGGTCACGGTCTTCGCGGTGCTGGTGGTGAGCCGCCTCACCGGAGGTGCGAGCGGCTCCGCGGGCCTCCCGCCCAAGCACATCGACTCACTCGCCGCGGCGAGTTACCCGGCGTCCGTGCTGGACCGCCTCGGCGAGTGGCCCGCGCACACGCTGACCGTGCTGCCGTTCATCGTCATCACCTGGCTGGGAATGTGGGCCGCGCGCCGCCGCGTCCTCGAGGAGCCCGCCCGGCACCGGACCCTGCTCGGGTGGACCGCCTTCGCCGGACTGGGGATCGCCGTCGCCGGGGGCCTGCCCGCCGCGCTGGTCTCCGCCGGCTGGCTGCACGCCGACGAGTCGGTCGCAGCCCTGGCGCTCACCCTGCACGGCGCCAGCGGCATGTTCGCCGGGCCGGGTTACGTGGCGCTGTTCGGGCTGATCGCCGCGCGCGTGGCCACGACCACCGGGCCCGGACCGGTCGTCGGCGCCCTCTCCGCCCTGGGCCGGCGCTCGCTGTCGGGATACCTCACCCAGTCGGTGGCCTGGCTCGTCCTGCTGGCTCCGTTCACGATCGCCCTGGGCGGCCGGTTCGGCAGCCCCACCGTCACCGGCCTGGTGGTCGCGGTCGCCGTCTGGCTCGGGACCGTCGTGGCCGCGGACCGGCTCGACCGCCGCGGCCGTCCGGGGCCGGCGGAGTTCGTGCTCCGCAGGCTGACGTACGGACCTCGCGACGGCCGGCCGTAGGCCATCCGGAGGGGACCGGCGAGCGACAGAGGTGGCGGGCTGTGACAGCGGTTGGATTGGTCTGGAATCGCCAGCGGCATTCGGCTCAGCCACCCGGTCCGCATGCTCCTACGGTGAACGCATGACGAACCAGCAGACCGGTTCTCTCAAGCAGACCGGCACCTTCCAGCGGACCGGCAACTCCCCCACCACCAGCCCCTCCCTCGCCCGGCGGCTCGGCCGTACCGACATCGAACCCAGCGCCCTCGGCCTGGGCTGCTGGGCGATCGGCGGGCCGTTCACGATGTTCGGCCAGCCCGACGGCTGGGGGGAGGTGGACGACGAGGAGTCGGTGCGCGCGATCCGGCGCGCGCTCGACTTCGGCGTGACCTTCTTCGACACCGCCGACGCGTACGGCACCGGGCACAGCGAACGCGTGCTCGGCCGGGCGCTCGGCGCCGACCGGGAGCGGGTCGCGGTGGCCACGAAGTTCGGCTACACCTACGACGAGGAACGCCGCGACCTGACCGGCAGCGACACCTCACCGGCGTACGTCCGGCGCGCCTGCGAGGCTTCGCTGCGGCGCCTGGGCACCGACTACATCGACCTGTACCAGCTCCACGTCGGCGACCTGCCGGCGAGCGAGGCGCTCGGAGTCATGGAGACGCTGGAGGACCTCGTGGCCGCCGGCACCATCCGGGCGTACGGCTGGAGCACCGACGACCCCGAACGCGCGGAGTTCTTCGCTTCCGGCACCCACTGCGCGGCGGTCATGCACGACCTCAACCTGTTCCGCCCGGCCACCGAACTGCTCGCCACCTGCGCCCGGCACGACCTGACCAGCATCAACCGGACACCGCTGGCGATGGGCCTGCTCACCGGGAAGTACGGCCGGGGTTCCCAGCTTCCGGCCGACGACGTACGCACGGTCGCGACCTGGCAGCCGTGGTTCGACCGGGGCCGGCCCTCGCCCCCGCTGCTGACGAAGCTGGACGGCGTACGCGAGATCCTGCGCAGCGGCGGCCGGACGCTCGCCCAGGGCGCCCTGGCCTGGATCTGGGGCAGCAGCGACCGGACGATCCCGATCCCCGGCTTCCGCTCGGTCGCCCAGGTGGAGGACAACGCGGGCGCGCTGGCGCACGGTCCGCTCACCCCGTCGCAGGTCGCCGAGGTGAACGCCCTGCTACGCGGTCCCGACGACGCGACAGCGTGACTTTGCGGTTGGAGTCGGGGCCGGAGTCGGAGTCGGGGCTGACGTCAGGCGCCCGCGATGGCGTCGACGTGGGCGACGTTGGCCCGGTCGTCGGCCTCCTCGCTCGGCTCTCCCTCGAACCACGCGTCCAGGATCTCGGCCAGCAGCGGCTCGGAGACCACCCGCAGGCTGAGCGCGAGGGCGTTCGCGTCGTTCCAGCGCCGGGCCCCGGTGGCGGTGTAGGCGTCGGCGCACAACGCGGCCCGCACCCCGGGCACCTTGTTGGCCGCGATCGAGGCGCCGGTGCCGGTCCAGCAGCACACCACGGCCTGGTCGGCGCGGCCCTCGGCGACGTCGCGGGCCGCCGCCTCGCTGGCCCAGGCCCAGTCGTCACGGTCGCCGTCGTCGCCGGGGTTGAGCGCGCCGTGGGCCAGCACGTCGTGGCCGCGGCGGCGAAGGTCGGCGACCAGTGCGTCGGCGACGCCGGCCGCCATGTCGGAGGACACCGATATGCGCATGTCAGTGAACGTACTCCGGACGACTCCGGAAACGACACGTCGGTGGGTCCCGGGGAAGCCCGGAACCCACCGACATGTACGCCGAACGGCGGAACGGATTCAGGCCGCTCGTTCCACGTGGAACGAGAGCTCGATCAGGCGCAGGCGATCAGACCTCGGTCTCGGACCGGTCGCCCGACCACTCGAGGTGGAACGAGCCCTCGGCGTCGGTCCGGCGGTAGGTGTGCGCACCGAACAGGTCGCGCAGCCCCTGCAGCAGCGCTGCCGGCAGCCGGTCGCGGCGCAGCGCGTCGAAGTAGGACAGCGCGGCACCGAACCCGGGCACCGGGACACCCGCGGCGGCCGCGGTCGCGACCACCCGGCGCCAGGCCTCCTGGCCCTCGTTGACCGTACGGGCGAAGTACGGGTCGACCAGCAGCGACGGCAGGTCCGGCGTCTTCTCGTACGCCTCGCGGATCCGGTCCAGGAACCGTGCCCGGATGATGCAGCCGCCGCGCCAGATGGTGGCCATCGCGCCGAGGTCGATGTTCCAGTCGTACGCCTCGGCACCGGCCCGGATCATGTCGAAGCCCTGCGCGTAGGCGACCACCTTCGACGCGTACAGCGCGCGGCGCACGTCCTCGACGAACTGGTCGGGGTTGTCGACCGTCTCGCCGGCCGCCTTCTGCGACGGCCCTTCGAGGACGCCACGGGCAGCGTCGCGCTGCTCGGCGTGGCCGGACACCGAGCGCGCGAAGACCGCCTCGGCGATGCCGGACACGGGGGTGCCGAGGTCGAGCGCGATCTGCACCGTCCAGCGGCCGGTGCCCTTCTGCTCGGTCTGGTCGAGCACCTTGTCGATGAACGAGCCATCGCCACCACGCGGGTCCTTCGCGGCGAGGACGTCGGCGGTGATCTCGATCAGGAACGACTCCAGGTCGCCGGTGTTCCACGTCCGGAAGATCTCGGCGAGCTCGTCGGGCGTCTTGTCCAGGACGGTACGCAGCAAGTCGTACGACTCGCCGATCAGCTGCATGTCGGCGTACTCGATGCCGTTGTGCACCATCTTCACGAAGTGCCCGGCGCCGTCGGCGCCGACGTGGGTGCAGCACGGCGTGCCGTCGACGTGGGCGGAGATCGACTCCAGGATCGGTCCGAGCGTCTTGTAGGCCTCGGCGGTGCCGCCGGGCATGATGCTCGGGCCGTTCAGCGCGCCCTCCTCGCCGCCGGAGATACCGGTGCCGACGAAGTGCAGGCCGCGTTCGCGCAGCGCCGACTCGCGCCGCCGGGTGTCGATGAAGTGGGCGTTGCCGCCGTCGACCAGGATGTCGCCCGGCTCCAGCAGCTCCGCCAGTTGGTCGATGACCTCGTCGGTGCCGGCGCCGGCCTGCACCATCACGATGACCTTGCGCGGACGCTTGAGGTTGCGGACCACGTCGGCGAGCGACTCACAGGCGATGAAGTTGCCCTCGTCGGCGTACTCCGCGATCAGGGAGTCGGTGCGCTTGCGAGTGCGGTTGTGCACCGCGACCGTGTGGCCGTTCCGCGCGAGGTTGCGGGCCAGGTTGCGCCCCATGGTGGCCAGGCCGGTCACCGCGATGTCGGCCTTGTCCGGCGTTTCAGGCGTCTGCACGGACGCCTCCTTCTCGGACGGCTCCGGCTTCGCGGCTGTGCCGCCGGGCTCGGTCGTCGTTTCGGTCATGCCTTCGATCCTCTCGCTACGGGCGGCTCGATCCGCAGTCGGGTCGGTACCACGCCGGGTGGTTCGGGGAGTCGGAGCGGGTTGTGACCGGGAGTGATGCTCCCGAGGACGGTCGCCGCGTCCGCACCGGTGCAGGCCGGGACCGTTCCGGTCACCCCGTGGAAGGTGAGGAAGCCCAACAGGGCGAAGGCATAGGCCTCCTTCGCGTCCGACGGGAGTCCCAGGTCGTCGATCGGCCGGATCCGCACCGCGGCGCCGGTCAGTTCCCGGATCCGACGCATCAGCCACGTGTTCCGGACCCCGCCGCCCGACACGACCAGCTCACCGATCCGGTGGGTGGCGCACTCGGTCGCCACCAGCCGGGCGGTCAGCTCGGTGACCGTGGCCACGACGTCGTCCGACGGCAGGTCGGGGACGCCGAGCAGCGCGGCGTCGAGGTAGCCGCCGTGGAACAGTTCCTTGCCGGTCGACTTGGGCGGCGTACGGCGGAAGTACGGCTCGTCCAGCAGCGCGGCGAGCAGCTTCTCGCTCACCGAACCGGACGCCGCGATCTGCCCGTCGACGTCGTACGGCTGGTCGAAGTAGCGCCGGCAGGCGAGGTCGACGAGCGCGTTGGCCGGCCCTAGGTCGTACGCCAGGACACCGCCGTCGGGCCGGACCAGCGTCAGGTTGGCGATCCCGCCGAGGTTGAGAGCCGCGCACGCCGTCGGCCCCGGCGGCAGCAGCAGGACGTCGAGGATGCTCACCAGCGGCGCGCCCTGCCCGCCCCGGGTGATGTCGCGACTGCGCAGGTCGGAGACGACGGGAACGCCGGTGCGTTCGGCGATCCAGGCGGGCCGGCCGAGTTGCAGGGTGCCGCGGGCCCGGCCGTCGTCGATCCAGTGGAACAGCGTCTGGCCGTGGGACACGACCAGGTCGGCCCGGCCACCGGCCAGCTCCTCCACGCCGCGGGCGGCCGCCTCGCCGAACGCCTGGCCGAGCACGGTGTCCAGCCGGCACACGTCCGCCATCGAGGTCGGCGCGGGCGGCAGGGTGGCGCCGATCAGCTCGCGGATGTCGGGGTCCAGGGGGTGGGCCAGCGCGCCGAGGGGGCGGAGCACGATCGTGGTCCCGTCGAAGGCGAGGTCCGCGGCCGCCACGTCGATTCCGTCGTACGACGTACCGGACATCAGGCCGACCACCCGGGTCACCGGTCCCGCGCCCCGCCCCGCGCCGGGGGTCCGGGGGTCGCGCCCTGACTCCGTCTGCACCCGCGTCCGCCTCCCGCCGTGCGTAGCCCGGTCCGCTCTGTCGGCACTCTGCCGGCAGTCTGTCGGCTCGCAGACTACGGCGACCAGCGCCAGTGGCTCGCCCGGCGGGCGGAAGCGGCTGGAAGCGGCCACCGACGGCTGCTGTCCACGTCGGCGGCGGCCCTATGATTCACCTTGACTTATATAAGTCGATCGCAAATGATGACGGCGTTGCCCCGGCGATCCCGCGGGGCCGAGGACGGAGGCCGCCAGTCATGGACGTACGCACCACCACCGTAGGCACCGACCCCGGCTCCGACATTGGCTCCGACGTGGGCGGCCCCGACCCGGGTGCGGCCGAGCCCGGGACGGTCTGAAGGATCGACCTGTGCACGCCTTCGACGTCCTCGGCGATCCCGTACGACGGCGCATCCTCGAACTCCTCGCCGACGGCGAGCAGTCCGCCGGCGCGATCGTGGAGACGATCCGGGCGGAGTTCGGGATCAGCCAGCCGGCGGTGTCCCAGCACCTGCGGGTCCTCCGCGAGAACGGCTTCGCGAACGTCCGGGCCGATGGCACCCGTCGCCTGTACGCCGTCGACGCCGCGCCGCTGCGCGAGGTGGACGAGTGGCTTGAGCGATACCGGCGGTTCTGGACGCAGCGGCTGGACGCGCTCGGGACCGAGCTCCGCCGAGGGCGGCGCGGCACCGACACCTGAGCAAGGCGGACACCTGCAGCGGGACCGGCATCCGAGGAGTCAGGCACCGCGGCCGGCGTACGACTGCAGCGCCTCACCGAGCGCCCGCACCTCGGCGCGCAACTCCTCCGGTCGGCGCACCTCGAACGGCCAGCCGAGCCCGGCCAGCATCAGCGCGGCACCGGAGAGGCGTTCGGCCCGCATGGTCAGCAGCACCCCGCCGTCCACCTCCGTCAACGTGGCCAGCGTCGCGGGGACCCGCCGGCGTACGTCGTCCAGTGGCGCGTCCAGGACGACCTCGACCTCGTGCGCCCACGGGACCCGGGCCAGCGACTCGCTCACCCGGGCGACCGGATCGAAGTCGGCCGGCGCCTCGAAGCCGACGCCGGTCGGGGTCGCCGCGAGGATCCGGTCCACCCGGAAGGTGCGCACCTCGTCGCGCCGGTGGTCGTGGCCGGTGACGTACCACCTGCCCCGGTCGACGACCAGGCCGTACGGGTCGAGGTCGCGCTCGGACCGCTCGCCGCCGCGACCGGCGTAGGTCAGGTGCACCCGTCGCCGGCGCCGCGCGGCGGAGGCGAGGGTGAGCACCACCGCGGTCGGCGGCACCTCGTCGGTCCGGGCCGGCCGGGTCAGGCCGAGGGTCTCCTGCACGGCGGTCACCCGGTCGCGCACCGCGTCGGGCAGGACGCGGGAGATCTTGGCCAGCGCGCTCTCGGTGGCGGTCGCCGTCGTGGTGGTGGACAGCCCGGCGGCGCGCGCCGCGACGAGTCCGAGCACGACGGCGGTGGCCTCGTCGTCGGTGAACATCAGCGGAGGCAGCTTGTAGCCCGCGCGCAGGCGATAGCCGCCGTAGCGGCCGCGCTCGGCCTCCACGGGCACGCCGAACTCGCTCAGCCGGGTGGCGTACCGACGGACGGTGCGCTGGTCGACGCCCAGCCGCTCGGCCAGCTCGGCGCCGCCCAGCCGGTGGTGGGCCTGCAGAAGTTCGAGCAGCGCGAGGACCCGGGTCGTGGGGTGCGGTCGCTCGGCGGGGGAGGAGTTCGGCGACATGTTCCCAGGATGCCGTGCAATGCGGGCGGGTTCGGTCCGGATTTGGTTCTAGCGTGGCTGTCGTTGGTCGGGGGCAGGTCTGCCCGGCCTCCCCTGACCAGCCGCTTCTCCGCTTCGTCCGTTTCTCCCCGCTCCCCCGAGCGCTCCCGGAAGGAATCCGCACATGGCCACGTACGTACTCGTCGCCGGCAACTGGCTCGGCGCCTGGGCATGGTCCGGCGTCACCGCACGCCTGCGTGCCGACGGCCACGACGTCCACCCCGTCACGCTCACCGGTCTCGGCGACCGGGAACACCTCGCGTCCCCCGAGGTCGACCTGGACACCCACGTCGCCGACGTCGTGCACACGATCGAGTACGCCGACCTGCACGAGGTGATCCTGGTCGGCCACAGCTACGGCGGCTTCCCGGTGACGGGTGCGGCCGAGCGGGTGACCGACCGGATCGCGCGCCTGGTCTACGTCGAGAGCGGCCCACTGCCGAGCGGGACGTCGCAGCTGGACATGATCGAGCCGGAGGAACGCGAGGCGACGCTGCGGCGGATGAAGGAACGCGAGGACGGCTGGCTCCTTCCGCCGCCGTCGGCGGCCGAACTCGCCTCCGGCGCGCCGGTGTACGCCGGACTCGACGAGGCGGCCCGGGCGTTGTTCACCGCCCTGGCGGTCCCGCAGCCGCTCAACGCCACCGCCCAGCCGCTCGACCTCGCCGACGGCGGCCGCCGCGACGCTCTGCCGCACACCCTGGTCACCTGCATGTTTCCCGTGGAACAGGTGCGGGCCATGGTCGCCGAGGGACATCCGTACTTCGCCGGGTTCGCCGGCAAGGAGTGGACCTTCGCCGAGGTGCGGACCGGGCACTGGCCGATGCTGTCCGAACCCGAGCGGCTGGCGCGGGCGCTCGCCGAGCTCGGCTGAGCGCCTGCGCCCGCGCTCCCCTCGCCCGGGGTGGGCTACCTGGAGCCGGTCGAGGCCCCTGCGGTCGAGGCCCCGGCGAACGCCGAGCCGTACCGGTCGCCGACCGCGGGCGGCAACGCGTCCAGCTCGGCCAGCGCGTCGGCCGGCAGCTCCAGGTCGCCCGCGGCGGCGTTCTCCTCGAGGTAGCGCAGCCGCTTGGTGCCGGGGATCGGTAGGACGTACTGCCCCTGGGCGGCCACCCAGGCGAGGGCGACCTGGCCGGGCGTGGCACCGACGCGTTCGGCCACCGCGCGCACCTTCGCCACCAGTGCCTGGTTGGCGTCGAACGCCTCACCCTGGAAGCGCGGCAACTGCTTGCGCATGTCGCCTTCGGGCAGGTCGGCCGCGGAGGTGATCGCGCCGGTGAGGAACCCGCGCCCGAGCGGGGAGAACGGCAGGAAGGCGATACCCTGCTCCTCGGTGTAGGGGAGGATCTCGTCGAGCTGGCCGCGGGTCCACAGCGAGAGTTCGGACTGGACGCTGGCCACCGGATGGATCGCCTGCGCCTCCTTGATCTCCTCCAGCGTCGCCTCGGACAGGCCGATCGCGCGGACCTTGCCCTGCGTCACCAGCTCGGCGAGCGTGCCCCAGCTCTCCGCCAGCGGGACGGCCGGGTCGACGCGGTGCAGCTGGTAGAGGTCCACGTGGTCGACACCCAGACGGGCGAGGCTGCCCTCGATCGCGCCGCGGATGTACTCCGGGCGGGCGTTGCGGTGGAGCTGGCGGTTGCCGTCCGGGACCAGCCCGACCTTGGTGGCGAGCACCGCCTGGTCGCGCCGGCCGCGCAGCGCCCGGCCGACGAGCTGCTCGTTGGAGTATGGGCCGTACGCGTCGGCGGTGTCGATCAGCGTGACGCCGAGGTCGAGCGCGCGATGGATCACCTTGATCGAGGCCGCGTCGTCACGGTCGGCCTCGGTGTACGCCCAGGACATCCCCATGCAGCCCAGCCCGATCCTGCCGACCTGCGGACCTCCGGCTCCGAGCGTCGTCGTTCGCATCGTTCACTGACCCCTTCCGTCGCGGCGGATCGTCACGGTTCCGAGCCTGCCAGACCGGCCGCCGGCAGCCCAACGCCGCATTCGTGCAGCCGGGTCGCTCAGCAGCCCTTGAGCTCTCGGACGCGGCAGGGCGATGCTTGACATCATCCGTCAGGTAACTTGACAACAACCGTCCAGCTGCTTGACGATGCGTGTCAAGTAGGTGTCCCACGACGGGTAGGAGGCAGGTGTGACCGCAGCCGGCCGGGAGCACCGCGAGCTCGCCGACCACCTGCTGCACCTGCTGGAACGGCGGCTGTTCGACCCGCTGGAGATCCTGCTCGGCACCGGCCCGCAACTGGACGAACTGCGCGACCGCGCCGTCGCCCAGGCGGCCGAGTGGGCCTCCGACCTGATCGACGACACCGAACGCCAGGCCGCCCACACCCTGGCCCGGCTGATCGGCACACTCTGGCCCGGTGACGAGGCCTTCGACCCACCTGCCTCGTGGTGGCGGACGCCCCTCGGGCAGGTCGCGGCTCGCCGGGTCGGCCACCCGACGGCCACGGCGGTGACCTACGCCGTGGCGGGGGCGATGCTCGGCGTCACCCGGCAGGGCGTACACGACCTGCTCACCCGGGGCCGGCTGGACCGCCATCCCGACGGCGGCGTCACCGTCGCGTCGGTCCGCGAGCGGCTCCGCCAACGCGATGCCGCGTACCGCCGCTGGTGACCGTCAATCCCAGCTTGTCAACGTCAACCACGCTTTGCCTCAGGCTCCGACCCGACACCCAGCGAGCCGAGCCAGCCGGCCGAACCTCAGTACGGAGGAGCTCACATGTCCGCGTCTGCCGCCAACGCCACAACGGATCTCGTGGTCGACACCGGCCCCGTACCCATTGCCGTACGAGACTTCGGCGGAAGCGGCCGCCCGCTGCTCCTGTTGCACGGTGCGGGTGCCAACCTCGCCGCCTGGACGTCGTTCGCGCCGCTGCTGACTCCCGACTTCCGCGTCGTCGCCCCGGACCTGCGCGGGCACGGGCGTTCCGGCGACGGGCCGTGGACCTGGACCGACGCCCTCGCCGACGTGGAGGCGGTGGCCGACCACCTCGGTCTGGCCGAGCCGATCGTCGTCGGCCACTCCCTGGGCGGATGCCTGGCCGCATGGTGGGGGCGCAGCCACCCCGACTGCCCGGCGGTCGTGGACCTGGACGGGCACCGCGGCGCCGAGACCGCTCCGGACAACTACCCGGGTCTCGATCCCGACCGCCTTGCCCGCGAGCTCGCCGCCCTGTCCCAGCTCTTCACCGACCAGGCCGCGGCGATGGCCGAGCCGCTCGCGCCGAAGCAGGTCGCGGCGATGCGCGAGCACCTGCTCGCCACGATGACCGCGATGGGCCTGCCGGCCGAGCAGGCGAACGAGGTGTTCGACCGGGGCCTGGTCGTGCGCGACGGGCAGACCTTCCTGCGGCCGGAAGCGGAGACCGTCCGCGCGATCCGGCCGCTGCTGCGCGACGGCGACGTGCTGGAGACGCTGTACGAGGTGCGCTGCCCCACTCTGCTGTGCGTGGCGACGAAGGATCTCCCCGCCGCGCAGGGGTTCGGCGACCTGATGGCGGCGTACCGGCGAGGACTCGACCGCGACCTCGACCGGTTGGCGGCCGCCAACCCCGCCATCACCGTCAACCGACTGGACACCAGCCACGCGATGCCACTGGAGCAGCCGGCCCTGGTCGCCGGGCTCATCCGCGAGTTCGTCGCCGCCCACGCCTGACTCGCACCCGGTCAGCCGGCCGTCGCGGGCTGGAGGGCGACGCCGCGTTCGTCGGCCTCGCCCGCGGCCCAGGCGTCCACCCACTCGCTGACCAGGTGCAGCAGGAGCAGGTGCATCTCCTGGGTCCGCGCGGTCGTGCTCGACGGCACCAGCAGGGACACGTCGGCGTGCTCGACGGCCTTCCCGCCCGAGCCGGCGGCGAAGAGGACCGTCCGGGCGCCCGCCTCACGAGCGGCGGCGAGTCCGGCCACGACGTTCGCGGAGGTACCGCTGGTGGTGAACCCCGCGACCACGTCGCCGGGCCGGGCCAGCGCGGTGGCCTGCCGGGCGAACACGTCGTCGAAGGTGTAGTCGTTGCCGATGCACGTCACCACCGACGGGTCGACGCTGAGCGCCACGGCGGGCAGCGGACGGCGTTCGCGCTTGTAGCGGCCGATCAGCTCCGCGGCCAGGTGCTGGGCGTCGGCGGCACTGCCGCCGTTGCCGAACGTGTAGAGCCGGCCCCCGGCCGCGAACGTCGTACACAGCAGTTCGCCGAGCTCTCCGACCCGCCCCAGCAGCGGCTCGACCGCCCGCGCCGTGTCGACGTGCTCGGCCAACTGCCGGGCCAGAAGGTCGTGCATCACTCGGTGACTCCCTCGTCCGTGGAACTCGTCGCGGCCGCCACGGCCCCCGACACCTCGGGGGTCGCCGTCGCGGAGCCGGATCCTGTGCCGGCACCGTCGACGCTCTCGGTCTCGGCGCTCCCGGTCTCGGCGCTCCCGGTCTCCGCGCTCTCGGTCTCGATGAGCGGACGCTCCAGCAGGTCGGTCTCCACGATCGGCCGGTCGGCGTCGAACGGCACCAGGAACGACCTGATCTCGTGCGGGCCGAAGGTCGCTGCGACCGTACGCCCGGCGAAGCCGAGGTCCAGGCTCCATGTCGCCTGCACCCCTGCCGACTCGTACGCTCGGACGACCAGGCCGTCACCGTCCTCGGCGCGCTTCAGCACGGTCGTGACCACGGAGCCGCCGGCGTTCTCGCCCTCGCTCTCCACGGCGAACGACTCCGTCGCGGAGCGCGGGCCCGGGTGGAACGACTCGTACGTCGGCTGGGCGGGCTCGGCCAGCTCCGCTGCCAGCCGCACCACCCCGGCGTCGCGCCAGTCGCCCGCGTGCGGCACCAGCAGGTAGCGGAACGTCTGCCGGCCCTGGTCCTGGTAGCTGTAGAGGCCGTCAGGCTCGAGTTGACGCGGCTCGTGCCAGGCGTAGACCGGGCTGCGTGCGGCGGTGATGCCGATGTCCGCACCGCTCACGTCGTAGGCCGACTTGGCGTCGTTGACCACGGTGAGCCCGGCTCGTGCCCCGCCAGGGAGCGTGCCGCTCACGTCCACCCAGGACTGGCCGGGCTCCTCCGCGCCGTCGGCGGGCCGGGCGAGGTGGCCGTAGGGAATCTCGTACGTCGCGGTGGGTTCTGCCAGGCCGACCGGGAAGCGCAGCTTCAGCAGCCGCAGCTTCTCCTGCCAGTCCAGATCGACGCGCACCTCCAGGTGCCGGGCGTCCGCGGCGAGGATGATCTCCTCCACCAGCGTGGACTTCCCGTACGCGCTCTCCACCCGGACGACGGTGCGCACCGGACCGCTCTCCACGATCCGTGCCGAGGTGCAGGTGAACGGCGTACCGGGCCCGGCGTAGGACACCACCCGGTGGCCCCAGGTGTCGGTGGGGTCCTCGGTGACCACGGTGTGGGGTGCCTGCGCACCGGCGGCATCTGCCACACCGGCCACACCAGCCACACCTGCCATCAGGTCGGCGCCGGTCGCCTTGTCCAGCAGACTGCTCAGCCAGCCGGTCGCCGGGTCGACCTCGGCCCGCAGGTGGGCGTTCTCCAGCACCGGCCCGGACCCGGCCGCCTCGGTGAGCGCCTCGAAGGCCCGATCGCCAACGGAGACAGGCGCCTGTGAGCCCGGCCGGATCCAGTACAGCCGATGTCCCAACGGGGGAAGGTCTGCCGGGAAGGCGATCCGCTTCGGGTTGGACGTGGTGGCCAGTGCGCGGGTGAACTGGGACGGCACCGGCTGCCCGGCGTCGTCCTCCACCCAGGGGCGCTCGATGGACAGGCCGAACTCGCACTCGACGTCGGCGCGGACCCGCCACGGGTGCGGGTTGAACACCAGCACGGGCTGAGTGCCCTCGCGGAACGGGATGTCGGTGTCGCGCGCCAGCGTCTGCAAGGCGAGGTTGACAGTACGCCGGGCGATGGAGCGTGCCTCGCCGAGCTGGTCGCGGGCGTCGTCGTAGGCAGGCTCGATCGAGGTGCCGGGCAGGATGTCGTGGAACTGGTTGAACAGCACCTGCTTCCACGCATGGGTGAGCGCCTCGTGCGGATACGGCGTGCCCGCGACGGCGGCCGCAACGCTCGCCCAGCGTTCGGCCACGACGAGCGCGTGCTCGGCCGACCGCATCCACGCCTTGATGCCGGAGTGGGCGGCGTAGCAGCCGGCGGCGTGGTGCTGGAGGTCGCCGCGCCACACCGGAAGCTCCACCCCGGAGGCGAGCACGTCCTCGACGTAGGCGGGCGGGCTGGACAGCCGGAGTTCGCCGTACGAACCGAGCCGGTCCAGCCGGTGCACGCTGTCGATGTTGTCCTTGGTGGGCCCGCCGCCGTGGTTGCCGACGCCGTAGAAGACCATCGCCGTGCCGAGGCCGGGCGGGAGCTGCGCCATCGCCTTGTCGGTGTGGTAGGCGACGTCGGCGCGCGGGCTGCAGTATTCGTGCGGGATGCGGTAGGCCAGCACGCGGGAGCCGTCGGCCGCCTCCCACCAGAACGGGTTGCCGGGCAGCTCCGCCTCGTGCGGACCCGGGCGCAGGAAGCAGTACGCCTGAAGGCCCTGCTTGCGCAGGATCTGCGGGAGGTTCGCGTTGTGACCGAACGGGTCGGCGTTCAGCCCGACGGTCGCGGTGACGCCGAACTTCTCCTCCAGGTAACGCTGGCCGAGCAGGCCCTGGCGTACGAACGACTCACCGGTGGGGATGTTGCAGTCGGGTTCGACCCACCAGCCGCCGACGTTGACCCAGCGGCCGTCCGCGACCCGCTTGCGGATCTCCTCGAAGAGCGCGGGATCGGCCTCCTCCACGAAGGCGAGCAGCGCCACCTGGTCACAGGTGAAGACGAAGTCGGGATACTCCTCCATCCGGTGGATCGCCGACCAGAACGTCGACCGGGCCTCCTGGAACCCCTCCGGCCACTGCCACAGCCACACCGGGTCGATGTGGGCGTTGCCGATCATGTGCAGGAGCCGCGCGGGGGCGGCCGCTGGTCGAGACATCGGTGAGGCACTCCTCTGAGGACTGGTCCGGCGGGCCCGCGCTGGCATCGTTCCCACACGAACGTAGAGGGGCCCCGCGATCTACGTCAACGCGCCGGCCGGACGCCCGAGGCCTGCCCGGCCGTCACCGCGCTCACCGCGCGAAGCCGTACGCCGACGGCCCAGCCTGGCGGTGGATCCGCGCACGATCAGCGGGCAGTCCAGCCGGGTGGTGCGCGGGCGACCGGGTTTGGCCATCCGGTTCAGCAGCAGTCGGGCGGCCCGGGCACCGAGCTCCACCGACGGCTGCGCGACCGTGGTGATGCCGGGGCTCACCATGCTCATCCACGGCGAGTCGTCGAACGCCACGAACGACAGGTCCTCGGGGATGCGCAGGCCGAGCCGGGCCGACTGCCGCCAGACCGCCTCCGCCACGACGTTGTTGGCGGCGAACACCGCGGTCGGCCGGCGCCGGCGCGACAGCACCTCGCCCACCTTCTCCTCGATCCGGGCGGGGTCGAAGCCCACCGGCTCCAGCCCGTCGGCCGGCACCTCCCTGCCCGCCGCCGCCCAGGCCTGGTGGTAGCCCTTGATCCGCCCCGCGCTCGTCGTCCATCCGGTCTCGTTGACCAGCAGGGCGATCCGCCGGTGGCCGAGCCCGAGCAGGTGCTCGGTGAGCTCGCGCGCGCCGGTGACGTTGTCGACCAGGACCGCGTCGCACTCTCCCCGGCAGAACTGCCGGTCGATCTCCACGAGAGGTACGCCGTGCCGGGCCACCATCCGGCCGGCCTCGGCCGACACCGGCGTGACCAGCACGCCGGCGACCCGCATCGCGAGCACCGTACGGGCCGCGGCCACCTCCTCCGGGTCGCTGCCGGTGTCGTCGACCAGCACGATCGTGTAACCGTGCTCCCGTAGGACCGAACTCGCCCCCGCGGCGACCTCGGCGTAGAAGCGGTTGCGCAGGTCGGACACCAGCAGGCCGACGGCCGGGGTGTGCCGTGCCTTGAGGCTGCGGGCGTTGCCGTCGGGTACGTACCCGAGCTCCTCCGCCGCGAGCAGGATGCGTTCGCGGGCGGCGGGTGCGACGTACCCACGGCCGGTGAGCCCGCGCGAGGCCGTCGAGCGGGACACCCCTGCCCGCTGGGCGACGTCGGCCAGCGTCGCCCTGGCCGGTGCGCCGGGGACGACCGGTGGCGTGGGCACCGCCGGTGCGGTGGCGCTCGGGGCGGTGGCCGGGGCGACCTGCAACGCGGCGGCATCGGCGCATCGTCGCGACTGGGGCACGAAACCTCCAGAAGAGGGCTGTGGCGGAGCGAACGTCGTCCGACGCTCTCCGTGACCGAAAAATACTGACATCTCGGCATGGACTACCGGACGGTAACCATCGGCCCGATGGAGCGTCAACGTTCGGTGACCGGGGGCGGCTACTTTGTGGACGGCCGGTCCCCCAGGGTCTGTCCCAGTTGCGCCGTGCCGCCGGCGTCCCGGAAGGCGCCCGGCGGGACACCCCAGTGCCGGCGGAACACGGTCGTGAAGTGACGGACATCGGGGTAACCGCACGCCCGGGCGACCTCTGCGATGGCGGCGTACTCCCCGTCGGCGGAGCGTTCGAGCAGCCGCTGGGCCGCGATCTCCAGCCGGTAGCGGGTGAGGTACGCGTGCACCGTGGTGCCCGTGTGCGCCCGGAACAACCGGCTTACCTGCCGCTCGCCGAGGTGCACCTGAGCCGCGACGTCGCGGACCGCCACCGGCCGGTCGTGGTTGTCCTCCAGATAGCGCACCATCGTGGCCGCGGTCCGCTCGTCGCGGCCGGCCGAGTCCGCGCCGGGTCGCGGGCGCAGGCCGGGTTCGTCCACCACGGCCCGCGCTGTCTCCACCACCAGAGCGCCGGCCAGCGCGGAGAGCAGGTGTTCGTACGCCGGACCGGGTGCGGCGGCCTCGGCGGTGAGCAGGTCGAGGACCGCCGGGATCCGCTCCGTCGCCTGCGACAGCACCCGCGCACCCGGCGCCGCGAACAGGTCCAGCACATCCCGCCCCTCGGTCCGCTCCGGGTTCGGGATGGACCTGCGGCGGGGCCGCGCGGGCACCAGCGTGTACGACCAGTAGTGAATACACAGCGGGTCAGCGGTGTCGGACACGATCTCGTGCACGTCGCCCGGGCGGGCCACGAAGAGCGTCCCCGGGCCGACCACGTGCTCCTGCTCGCCGGTCCGGAAGACGCCCGTACCGGCGTAGGCGTAACAGATCTCGAAGAACGAGTGCGTGTGCAGGTAGTTCCGCCACGGGCGCGGCTCGTAGTAGCCCCAGTACAGGAACTCCGCACGCTGTCCGGCCACGTCGGCACCGACGCGGGCGGCGGTCAGCGACGCGAGCGCCCGGCCGTTCGCCGGCGGACCGGGCGGGTGCGGCTGGCGTTCATGGCCGGACACCTGCGGGTTGCTCACATCGCTGCCGCGGCCGCGGCGCCCCGCGAGGTCGGGTCGATGCCGCGCAGGATCATGCCCTGGCCGAGCGAGTGGGTGTGCAGGTCCTCGGTGGGCGGGTCGGCGGGGTCGCGGTACTGCACCAGCAGCGTCGTCCGCGCCTCCGACGTGGTGTTCACGCCCGAGCCGTGCACGGTGAGGTAGGTGAAGAACAGGACGTCGCCGGCCTCCGCCTCGCACGGCGTCGCCTCGTCCAGCGGCCAGTCCGAGTACGGCAGGTGCCAGCTTCCCTCCGGCTGGTGGGTGAGCGGGCCGTTGCGGTGGCTGCCCGGCATCACCCGTACGCAGCCCTTCTCCAGCGGGGCGTCGTCGAAGTGGAAGATCGCGGCACCCACCGAGTGCTTCGCGTGCGGGAAGAACGGGTGGTCCTGGTGCATCGGGAACGGCGACCCCAACTCCCCCGGCTTCACGAACAGCTTGGTGTGGTGCAGCTGGACGTTCGGCGTACCCATCACCGCGGCGGCCACGTCGGTGAACCGCGGATCGACCAGCAGCCTCGAGAACGCCGCGGCGTGGAACTGC
Organism: Actinopolymorpha sp. NPDC004070; assembly: GCF_040610475.1. NCBI lineage: Bacteria > Bacillati > Actinomycetota > Actinomycetes > Propionibacteriales > Actinopolymorphaceae > Actinopolymorpha > Actinopolymorpha sp. NPDC004070. The sequence goes on from NZ_JBEXMJ010000002.1 coordinate 282,427, forward strand.
ACGTCGTGGCAGTGCTTCAGCTCGGTGCGGTCGCCCATGCCGAGCTGCCGGGCGCTCTCCCAGGTCGGGTCGGCGTCGCGGTTCATGCGTTCGATCAGCGCGTGGCTCTCCTCGCGGTAGGCCCGTGCCTCCGCCTTGTCGAGCAGACCCTTGACGAGCACGTAGCCGTGTTCGGCGTACGCGGCGGCGTGGGACGCGAGCTGGGTCTCGTCCACCATGGGGATTCCTCCTGCGGTTCGGGGAGAGAGTAGATGCGCATCGGCAACGCGTTCGACGGTAGGCGTCGCGCACCGTGCGGCCGCAGGTCCTGGACGGACATCCTTGTTGAAAATCCGGACATGCGAGGGGCCTGCCTCCATGCCCCGGGTCGGTCGGGCCCTACGTCTCACTCACGCCCTCGGCGATGAGCTGACACCAGGCCGGCACCACAGGTGCGCGGATGTCCGGCACGACCAGCCGGGACTCGCCCCTGGCATGATCGTGCTGGACCGAGCTGTGCGAACGACAACTGACCAGCCATGTGGGAACGATCCCAGGACTGTGAGGCACCGATGCCGGATCCCGGCCTGCGCGGGCTCGCCCGCCCCGACGGAACGTTCGTGATGGTCGCGATGGACCAGCGGGAGTCGCTGCGCGGCATGCTCGCCCAGACCTCCGGCCGCACCACCGACGCGGTCCCCGACGCGGAGCTCGGTGAGTTCAAGCAGGACGTGGCCGTCGCGCTGGGACCGGAGGCGTCCGGGTTCCTCGCCGACCCGGAGTTCGGCGCGGACATCCTCGCCGGCAGTCCCTCGCCCGGTGCGGAGACCGGGCGGATCGTGGCCGCCGACCGGCTGTCGAGCCGCCCCGGTGAGGTGGTCGGCGACGCGTGGTTCGACCAGACGCTGGACCTGCCGAAGTACGCCGCGCAGGGCGTGGTCGCCGCGAAGTTGCTGATCGTGTGGCGCGAGGACGACCGGATGGGTGAACGGGTGGCCGACGCCGCCCGGTTCGTCGCGGCCTGCCGGGACGCGGGGATGCCGAGCATCGTGGAGGGTGTCGTACGCCCGACCGCGGAGCAGCAGGCGAACGGCACGTTCGACCGGGAGGCGACGCTGCTGCGGTGCGCGCGGGAGCTCGGCACGGTCGAACCCTCGCTGTACAAGGCGGAGGTGCCGTACTTCGGCCGGGGCGACGCCGACCGGATCGCCGCCGCCGCGGCCGAGCTCACCGGCTCCATCACCTGCCCGTGGGTGGTGTTGTCCTCCCACGTCGAACGCGCCGACTTCCCGTCCGCGGTGGCGGCGTGCTGCCGAGGCGGCGCGTCCGGGATGCTCGCCGGCCGGGCCCTGTGGACGAACGCGCTCCCCGCCGCGGACCGGAAGCGGCTGCTGCGCGAGGAGTCCGTGCCGTACCTCCGCGAACTCGCCGCGATCGTGTCCGCGAACGCCCGCCCCTGGACGGACGCATGAGCCGGCTGGTCTTCGTCGGTTCGGTGAACGACGACGCGATCGCGGTCGTCCCGCACATCCCCGGACCGGACCAGCGGCTGCTCGCCGAGGCGCTCGTACACGCGGGCGGAGGCAACTCCGCGACCGCCGCGGTGGCCGCCGCCCGGCTCGGCGGGGACGTCGCGTTCGTCGGGCCGATCGCCGAGGACCCGACTGGAGAACGCATCGTCGCGGACCTGACCCGGGAAGGCGTCGACGTGTCCGGCGTCGTCCCCGTACCCGCCGGTGCCGGCGGCGCGAGCGTCGTCCTGGTCGACCGGTCCTCGGGGACGCGGGCCATCTGCACCAGGGCGTTGCCGGCGTTCGAGCTCGGGCCGCGTGCTCGGGACCTCGTGGCGGCCGCCGCCTGGGTGCACCTGGACCACCTGGGCTGGCCGGCGGCTCGCGACGTGCTGGCCGACATCTCGGAGCGACCGGCGCAGCCGAGGATCTCGGTGGACGAGGGCAACCCGATCCCGGGCTTCCACCCGCGCGGCGTGGACCTCTACGGCCCGACCGTCGACCGGCTGCGGCTGACGTACGGCGACCATCCGGTGGGCGTGCTGCTGGAACGCGCCCGGGCCGGCGGCGCCGGGCTCGTGGTCGCCACCGCCGGCGGCGACGGTGCGCACCTGCTGCCGGCAAGTGGCGAGCCGGTGCACGTGCCCGGATTCGCCGTCGAGGTGGTGAGCACGCTGGGGGCGGGCGACGTCTTCCACGGCGCGTTGCTGCTCGCGGTGGACCGAGGACTGGACCTGCCGGACGCCGTACGGTACGCCAACGGCGCGGCCGCCCTGGCCTGCCGGGCGATCGACGGGCGTTCGGGCATCCCCACCCACGACGAGCTCACGACCTTCCTCACGTCTCGGCCCTGAACGTCCGCCCGAGCCGCTCCGGATCGTTCGGGCCGGGCCGAAACGTGCGGTGGGTACCGTGGCGGCATGCCCGCAGAAGTGGACCTGGCCCGGATCGCCGGACTGCTCGCCGACCGCAGCCGCGCGGCCATGCTGCTGGCGATGTTCGACGGCCGGGCCTGGACCGCGAGCGAGCTCGCCCGGGCCGCCGAGATCGCCCCGTCGACCGCCAGCGAACACCTTGCCCGGCTGGTCTCCGGCGGCCTCGCGACCGTGGTGACGCAGGGCCGGCACCGGTACTACCGGCTGGCCGGGACCGAGATCGCCGAGGCCATCGAACCCCTCCTGCTGATCGCGCCTCCCACGCCGGTCACCAGCCTGCGGGCCGCCTCCCGCGGCCGCGCGCTCGCCGCCGCGCGTACCTGCTACGACCACCTCGCCGGACGCGCGGGTGTCGCGCTGGCCGACGCGCTGCGGGCCCGCGGGATCCTGACCGACGACGGACCGACCCTCACCCCGGCGGGCCGGGACGCGCTCACCGAGTTCGGCGTCGACGTGGCCGGCCTGGCCCGCGGCCGCCGTCCGCTCGTCCGCGACTGCCTGGACTGGACCGAACGCCGCAGCCACCTCGCCGGCGCGGTCGGCGCCGCCCTGACCGAGCGGCTGTTCGCGTTGGAGTGGCTCACCCGGGTGGGGACGGGCCGCGGGGTCCGGGTGACCGGGGCCGGCGAGGACGGACTGCGTACGACGTTCGGCATGGCGCCGCTGCCCGAGGTCGCCTGAGGTCGCCTGAGGTCGCCTGAGTGCTCGGGCGGGTGGTCACAGTGACCGCCTTGCGCGCAACGTCGTCCTCGTTTCCCCTACCTGCGAACGCGGTCGTGGGTTAGGCTTCCCGGCATGCGTAGTCGCGTGCTGCAGTGGTGGTGGCGCCCCCTTCCGGCGGCCGCCCCGATCTGCGCATCCTGACGCGTTTCCAAGCGACGACCGCCCTCACCGGCGGTCGTTTTCCGTTGTCCGGCAGGTGGAACCGCCTACGGCACGGACGCCGAGCCACCGGTGCGGGCCCTCCCGAAAGGCCCACCGACGTGCTCGAACCACCCCAGCCCGCCACGACCGTCTATGCCACCGCCGGCGGAGTAGCGGTCACCCGGACCGCCACTCCCGTCGAGGAGAGCGTGCTCACCGAGTTGGTCGCCGACCTCGACAACCGCCGTGGCGCGGTGCTGTCGTCCGGCGTCGACTATCCGGGCCGCTACAGCCGTTGGCACCTCGGCTACCTCAACCCGCCGATCGAACTCGTCGCGTACGGCCGGCGGATCGAGGCCCGCGCGCTCAACGAACGCGGACTCGTCCTGTTGCCCGTGGTGGCCGCCGCGATGTCCGGCACCGGGGAGGTCGTGGTCGACGAGGAGTCGTGCTGCGCGGTCCACGTCCCCGAGTCGGCCGAGTCCTTCACCGAGGAGGAACGCAGCCGGCAGTCGACGGTCTTCACCGCACTGCGGGCGGTCGTCGCGGCGTTCGCCAGTCCGGTCGACCCGCACCTCGGACTGTACGGCGCGTACGGCTACGACCTGTCGTTCCAGTTCGAACCAGTGCGGTTGCGGCACGACCGTTCGGCCGACCCGCACCGTGATCTCGTCCTGCACCTGCCGGACCAACTCGTCGTGGTGGACCGCAAGCGGGAGACGAGCATGCGGTACGCGTACGACTTCGAGGTGGGCGGACGGACGACGGCCGGTCTGGTGCGGCGGACCGCACCCACACCCCGGGCGCAGGCCGGTCCGGTGCCCGCGCCGCCGGAGCCGGGGCGCTACGCCGAGATCGTCCGTACGGCACGGGAACGCTTCCTGCGTGGAGACCTGTTCGAGGTGACGCCGAGCCATGTCCTCAGTGGGCGCTGCGACTCACCGGCCGCCTTCTACGAGCGCCTGCGCACACAGAACCCCGCGCCGTACGAGTTCTTCTGCAATCTCGGCGAGGGGGAGTACCTCGTCGGGGCCTCGCCGGAGATGTACGTACGCGTGAACGGGGACCGGGTGGAGACCTGCCCGATCGCGGGCACGATCCGCCGGGGACAGGACGCCCTGGAGGACGCCACCCAGATCGCGGCGTTGCTCAACTCCACCAAGGACGAGAGCGAACTCACCATGTGCACCGACGTGGACCGCAACGACAAGGCACGGGTGTGCGTGCCGGGGAGCGTGCGCGTCATCGGCCGTCGTCAGGTCGAGCTTTACAGCCGACTGATCCACACGGTCGATCACATCGAGGGCAGGCTGCGGCCGGGCATGGACGCGTTCGACGCCTTCCTGACGCACATGTGGGCGGTCACCGTGACCGGTGCACCGAAACAGTGGGCGATGCAGTTCATCGAGGACGTCGAGTCCACGCCGCGGCGGTGGTACGGCGGTGCGGTCGGGTTCGTCGGTTTCGACGGGTCGATGAACACCGGGCTGACGTTGCGTACCGCCCAGGTGGAGAACTCCGTCGCCAGCGTGCGCGCGGGTGCCACGCTGCTGTACGACTCCGACCCGGACGAGGAGGAACGCGAGACGCGGCTCAAGGCGCAAGCTCTCCTTGACACCATGTCCGAACCCGATCCGGACCCGGATCCGTCCGGCGGGGTTCGCCGTTTCGCCACGGGCGTGGACGAATCCGTCGGTGCGGGCCTGCGGGTGCTCCTGGTGGACCACCAGGACTCCTTCGTCCACACGCTCGGCGACTACTTCCGCCAGCACGGCGCGGAGGTGGTGACGCTGCGGTACGGCTTCCCGATCGAGCAACTCGACACCCTGGCGCCGGACCTCGTGGTGCTGTCACCGGGACCGGGCCGGCCAGCGGACTTCGACTGCGCCCGCCTGCTGGCGGCGGTGGAGGCGCGCGGGCTTGCCGTGTTCGGCGTGTGCCTCGGCCTGCAGGCGATGGTGGAGTACGCCGGTGGAACGCTCGACCTGCTCCCCCGGCCCGCGCACGGCAAGCCGGGTTCGGTGCGCGTCGTCGCCGGCGAAACCATGGCGGACGATGGAATCCTTGCCGGGCTTGGGGATTCGTTCACCGCGGGGAGATACCACTCGCTGTACGCGACACCGGAGGCCGTTCCCGGCTTCGAGGTCGTCGCGGTCACCGACGATCCGAGCGGTGCGCGGGTGGCGATGGCGATCGCGGACGACGTACGCCGACGCTGGGCCGTGCAGTTCCATCCGGAGTCGATCCTCAGCGCGACCGGGCGCGCCGGGCATCAACTGGTCGCGAACGTCCTGCGCCTGGCTCGTTCCTCCGACCTCCACCCGGAGGGAGCCGCGACGGTCTGAGGCTGCCCGTCGCACCACTGTGTGCGCAATGCTCATGGTCGCGCTTGGCGACCGACGGGAGCCTGCCGTTGTCCACGCCGGCCGCCGGGTTATCTAGGCTGAGCGACCGTGCAGTTCTTCGTCTACGGCCGCGATCGTCCGGGAGCGTTCCCGCTCAAGGTGCGCCTGAGCAACGAGCACTGGGACTTCATGGATCGCTACGCCGACCGGCTGATCGCCCGTGGTCCGACGCTGACCGGCCGCGGCGACGACGCGGAATCCACGGGGAGCCTGCACATCGTGGATCTCCCGGACCGGCGGGCCGCCCGCGAGTTCGCCTACGAGGAGCCGTACTTCCGCGCGGGCGCCTTCGAGTCGGTGCTGCTGTGCCGCTTCGACAACGTGCTCGGGCACACGATGTGGGACTTCGCCGGAGCCGTCGAGGGCTACGACCGGTACCTGCTGGTCGCCCTGGACGGCTCCGGACCCGAGCCGCTCACGTCACCACACCTGATCGTGTACGGCGGTCTGCGCGGCCTCGACGGTGAGACCCTCCTCGGCCGGGCGGCCGCCGTGGAGGCACCGAACCCCGAGACCGCGGCAGCCCTGCTCCCCGCACGAGGTGACGTTCACACCGAGGTGCATCTCTGGAGCTTCGGTGGCCGGCCCGCTGCGAGTCGCTAGGCGGAGAACCGGCTGATCAGGGCGGCCATCCGGACCTCGTGCTCGGCCACCCGGAGCCGGCCGTTGCGCATCAGGGTGACCAGCCCGTGCAGTGCGCTCCAGAAGGTCTCGGCCAGCACGTCCGGACTTTCCTTTCCCGCGAGTGGCCGCAACGTCTCGCGGAGTTCGGCGAACCCCTGCTGCAGAGGAGCTGGGGACTCCGGGCTGGCGAACGGCAGGTCGACGGGGAGGGTGAACATCGCGTCGTACAGCGCTGGGCGGCGTTCGGCGAAGGTGGCGTACGCGGTGGCGACGTCGGCGAGGGCGTCCCGAGCACCGGACGCGGAGGTGCGGGCGGTGTGCAGGTCGGCCGCGAGCTCGGCGAAACCCTCCAGCGCCACCGCGGCCATGATCGCGTTCTTGCCCTTGAAGTGGCTGTAGAGGACGGGCTGGCTGTACTCGATCTCGTCTGCGAGCCGCCGAGTGGTCACCGCGTCCCAGCCCTCGGACTCGGCCAGCTCACGCGCGGCCGAGACGATCAGGCGTTCCCGCTCGGCCCGCTCGCGTTCCCGGCGCTTCTGGATCGGCATGGCCGTCAGCCTAGCACCGCTAGCATTCCTGTCGACGGCATGTTAGCGTCACTCCAGAATCTAGCGGTGCTAGCAGAATGGAAGCTGACGTGCTCACCTACCTCGCCTACGGGCTCGCCATCGTGCTCAACCTGTTCATCCTCTTCATCGGCGCGCGGTTCCTCCTGGCACCCCGTGCGGCGGCCGCCGGCTACGGCGTCCCGGCCAGGGAGAACGGCGATCCGGCGTACCTCACCATCAAGGGAGTGCGCGACGGAACCTACGGCGTGGTCGGACTCGCACTGCTCGCGTTCGCCGGCGCCCAGGCTGAGGCGTGGTTCATGCTGGCGGTCGCTCTCGCACCGCTCGGGGACACGCTGATCGTGCTCCGCCACGGGGGAAGCCGGGCGACCGCGTTCGGCGTCCACTTCGCCACGGCCGTGGTCGTCCTCCTCGGCGCGGGGCTGCTGTTCGCGGTCCGATAGCTGCGACCCTCAACCCCACAACGTTTCTCGTACTCCCTGATGTGCCTATCGAAAGGACCGGTCGCATGTCGCTGATCGCACCGCGTTTCGACAGTTCGGTGATCGTGCGCTCCGTGGACGCGGAGGTGGTCGGGCGCGCCCCGACCACGATCCGGCTGCTCGCGGACAGCAGTTCCACCGGTGGCGCGTTGTCCACCCAGCGGGTCAGCCTGACCAACGGCGCGGACGGTGCGAAGCCGCACCACCACGCCAACTCGGCCGAGCTCTTCTACCTGCTGGACGGTACGGCCCAGCTGCTGTCCGGCGAGCAGGTCGTCACCGCCGAGCGGGGTGACCTGGTCGTCGTCCCACCCGGTCTCTCCCACGCCTTCGCCGCCGCGCCGGGAGAGGACGCCGACATCCTGATCGTCATCACCCCGGGCGTCGAGCGGTTCGAGTACTTCCGCCACCTGGAACGCATCGCCTACGGGAAGGTGCCGCCGGAGAGCCTGCTGGACGTCCAGGAGCTGTATGACACCTACTTCGGAACCAGCGCGAGCTGGGAGGACGCCCGGTCCGGGCGCTCCTGACAGGTGGCGGGACCGCTCAGGCCAGCCAGTCGTACGACGTGCCGATTCTGCCGCAGCGCGTCCATGCAGGCAGAAACCGGCACAGAACCGGCGCGAGCGGCCGAAGCGCGCGGCCGGGTCCTACCCCTCGTCGCCACCGGCCGGGCGGCGCGTGGAAGGCTCGTATCCGTGCAGAGTTCCGCCCAGACCCAGAACAGCGCCGCACTGCGACCGAGGTCGGCGGGCGCCGGCGGCATCGACACCGAACTGACCGAATCTGTACGCCGCGAACTCGCGAAGGTCGTCCGCGGCGCGGTCCGGTTCGACGCCGGGTCCCGCGCGATGTTCTCCGTCGACGCGTCCAACTACCGCCACCTGCCGGTCGGGGTCGTGCAGCCGGTCGACGTGGACGATGTACTCGCCACCGTCGACGTGTGCCACCGGCTGGGCGTCCCCCTGCTGCCGCGCGGCGCCGGCACCAGCATCGCCGGACAGGCGGTCAACACCGCGGTGGTGATGGACTTCAGCCGGCACCTCGACGCGATCGTCTCGGTCGACCCGGACCGGCGGCGGGCGCGGGTGCAGCCCGGCGTGGTGCTGGACGACCTGCGCAAGGCGGCCGCGCCGTACGGCCTGACGTTCGGACCCGACCCGTCCACCCACAACCGCTGCACGCTCGGCGGCATGATCGGCAACAACGCCTGCGGCTCGCACTCGGTGGCCTGGGGCAAGACGGTCGACAACGTGTCCGACCTCGACGTCGTTCTCGCCGACGGCACCCGGCTCACCGCGGGCCCCACCAGCGAAGACGAACTGACCCGCCTGTGCGCCGACCCCGGCCGGACAGGGCAGCTCTTCCGCGACCTGCGCGCGGTCCGGGACACCTACGGCGACCTGGTGCGCACGGAGTTCCCCGACCTGACCCGCCGGGTCTCCGGCTACAACCTCGACCAGCTCCTGCCCGAGCAGGGCTTCCACCTCGCCCGGGCGCTGGTCGGCAGCGAGGGCACCTGCGCGACGCTGCTCGAGGCGGAGGTGCACCTGGTCGAGTCGCCGCCGGCGCGGGCGCTGACCGTGCTCGGGTTCCCGGACCAGTTCGTGGCCGCCGACAACGTCGTACCGCTGCTCGACCTGCACCCGCTCACCATCGAGAGCGTCGACTCGAAGATCGTCGCCATCGTGCGCGCCCGTAACCCCTCCAACCCCGCGCTGGAGGCGCTGCCGGACGGCGGCGCCTGGCTGTACGTCGAAACGGGTGGTGAGTCGGTCGCCGAGGCCGAGGCCCGCGGCCGCGAGGTGGCCCGGGTGATGGCGGGCCACGGCGCGACCAGCGTGGTGGTGAGCGACCCCGGCCGGATGAAGGCGCTGTGGCGGGTGCGCGAGGACGGCGCCGGCAGCACCACCCGGCTCCCGGACGGCAGCGAGGCGTACCCAGGCTGGGAGGACGCGGCGGTGCCGCCGCAGCGACTCGGCGGTTACCTGCGCGGTTTCGACGCGCTGCTCGCCGAGCACGGGCGGCAGGGCATCTACTACGGCCACTTCGGCGACGGCTGCATCCACGTCCGGATCGACTTCGACCTGCTCTCGGCCGAGGGAGTGGCCGGGTTCCGGCGGTTCATGGAGGACGCGGCCGACCTGGTGACCTCGCACGGCGGTTCACTGTCCGGCGAGCACGGCGACGGGCAGGCCCGGGCCGAACTCCTCGACCGGATGTACCCACCGGCGATCCTCGGCGCGTTCGAGGACTTCCGTTCGGCGTGGGACCCGGACGGTCTGATGAACCCGAAGCGGATCGTTTCGCCGGCGAAGCTGGACGAGGACCTGCGGGTGTTCGTGGCGCCGCCGACGATCCGGGCGGACACGACGCTGGCGTTCGCCCACGACGAGGACGGGTTCTTCGGGGCGACCCGGCGCTGCATGGGCGTGGGCAAGTGCCTGTCCGCCGACGGCGGCGTGATGTGCCCGAGCTACCGCGCCACCCGCGAGGAGAAGCACTCCACGCGGGGCCGTGCGCGCTTGCTGTTCGAGATGGCCAACGGCGAGGTGGTCAAGGACGGCTGGCGTTCTGCGGAGGTACGCGAGGCGCTGGACCTGTGCCTGTCCTGCAAGGGCTGCAAGACCGACTGCCCGGTCAACGTGGACATGGCGAGCTACAAGGCGGAATTCCTCAGCCAGCACTACAAGGGACGTGTGCGGCCGGCGTCGCACTACTCGATGGGCTTCCTGCCGCTGTGGCTGCGGTTGGCCGCGCCGTTCGCCCGGCTGGCCAACGCGGCGACGAAGGTCCGGCCGCTGGCCGCGCTGGCCAAGCGGGTCGGCGGGATCGCTCCCGAGCGCGACATCCCGGAGTTCGCGCCGACCACGTTCGTACGCCGGTTCCGTTCCCGTCCCGCGCCCGCGCTGCCGGCGGACGCACCCCGGGTGCTGTTGTGGCCGGACTCGTTCACCAACGCGTTCGACCCCGATCTCGGCATGGACGCGGTGGCGGTGCTGGAGTCGCTGGGCTACCGGGTGGAGGTCCCGGACAAGCCGGTGTGCTGTGGGCTGACCTGGGTGTCGACCGGGCAGCTCGGCACCGCCAAGCGGGTGTTGCGCCGCACGCTGCAGACCCTGCAACCCTGGCTTGACGCCGGTGTCCCCGTGGTGGGCCTGGAGCCGAGCTGCACCGCGCTGTTCCGCGGTGAGCTGACCGACCTGCTGCCGGACGAACCCGCCGCGGGAACGCTCAAGGCGCAGACGCGCACCCTCGCCGAGGTACTCGCCGAGCACACCGACGACCTCGACGTACGCCGGCCCGGCCAGCGCGCACTCGTCCAGGTGCACTGCCACCAGCACGCCGAACTCGGCTTCGTCGCGGACCGGAAGGTGCTCGGCGCGCTCGGCGTGGAGGCGGAGGTGCTCGACTCCGGATGCTGCGGCCTGGCCGGCAACTTCGGGTTCGAGAAGGGCCACTACGAGGTGTCGATGGACTGCGCCGAACGCAAGCTCCTGCCGGCGGTGCGGGCAGCCGACTCCGACGTGGTGATGCTCGCCGACGGGTTCAGCTGCCGTACGCAGGTACGCCAGGCGGGCGAACGCGAACCCGCCCACCTGGCCCAGCTTGCCGCCCGCGCCCTCGGAGTCGGCTCCGCCGCCCAGGACGCAGCCGGCCCGCTGACAGCTGACGGCTGAGTCAGCGCCTGGCCCGACCCGCGCCAGATCCGGTATGTCGATCTCCAGCGGCCACGGCTGCCGGGTGGGGAAGGTGCCGGTCACCGGGGCGTGCTCGAGTAGTCCGCACCCACGAGTTCGTGGGCGACCAGCGCGAGGGTGCCCCGGGTCTCGATCCGCCAGAACACCGGAATCCCCGCCTGGGCGTACTCTTCCGGCTTGTCCTTGCGGTCAGGCAGCTCGGAGCCTGGCGAGACGACCTCGACGATGATCGCGATCTCGATCTCGCTCGGCGGCGTCGGGTCGACGTCGATGCTCTCCTCGCGGACAACTGCCAGGTCCGGCCGCCTGGTGTGGTCGTCGGCGACGATCACATCGAAGTCGAACGCGAAGGTCCAGCCCGGCGGGAGCTGGCCCGGCTGTCACCGCAGATACCCCGCAGCAGGGGTCACGAGCGGTCTCGCGGTGCGAGGGTGGGTGCGGCCAGGCGGGGGCGTTCGGCCGGGCGCGGCGTGTGTGGCGGCTTCGCGGCCAGCTCGGCCAGCGCCGCCTCGATCGCCCGGTCCAGCTGCGGGTCTCGCCCGGCGCGGTAGTCCTGCGGCGTGATGTCGACCTCGATGTCGGGGTCGGTGCCGTAGTTCTCCACCCGCCAGCCCACGTCGTCGAAGGCGAAGGAGTGCTCGGGCTGGGTGGTGACCGTCCCGTCCGCGAGGGCGTGCCGGGGCGAGATGCCGATGACACCGCCCCAGGTGCGCTTGCCGACGAGCGGGCCCAGGCCGAGCATCTTGAACGCGTGGCAGAAGATGTCGCCGTCGGAGCCGGCCCACTCGTTGGTGAGGGCGACCAGCGGCCCGCGCGGTGACTCGTAGGGGTACGGCTCGGGCTCCAGCCAGCGGGAGAAGTCGTAACCCAGCCGGCGCCGGGCGAGCTTCTCCAGCAACAGCCCGGAGACGAAGCCGCCGCCGTTGAAGCGCACGTCGACCAGCAGCGCGTCCCGGTCGTACTCCCGGAGGTATCCGCGGTGGAACTCCGCGAACCCACGGGTGCCCATGTCCGGGATGTGGAGGTAGCCGACCCGGCCGTCGGTGTGCTCGGCGACGTAGGCGCGGTTGGCCTCCACCCAGTCGCGGTAGCGGGCGGCCCGCTCGGAGCCGGTGGCCCGCACGGTGACGGTGCGCGGTGCGTCGTCGCCGCGTACGACCGTCAGCTGAACCTCCTCGCCGGCCTGGTTGACCAGCGGAGCGCCCGGCGGCAGGTGGGTGCCGTCGGCGGAGGTGCCGATCGGCTGGCCGTTGACGGCGAGCACGGTGTCTCCGACCGCGACGTTGACGCCGGGCCGGTTGAGCGGGGAGGTGAGGTCGTCCTTCCAGCGGTCGCCGCCGAGCAGGTGCCCGATCCGGTAGCGGCCGGTGCCGGGGTCGAGCTCCCAGTCGACGCCGAGGAATCCCTGCGCGTAGTGCGGTCCGGGCCGGTAGGCGCCGCCCATCTCGTACGCGTGGGAGGTGCCGAGCTCGCCCTGCAGCTCCCAGATCAGGTCCGACAGCTCCGAACGCGTGCTCACCCGATCGACCAGCGGGAGGTAGCGGTCGTAGATGCGGTCCCAGTCGATCCCGGACATGTCGGCCACCCAGAAGTGGTCGCGCTGCAGCCGCCAGGTCTCGCGGAACATCTGCCGCCACTCCGCGCCGGGCCGCACCGACACCTTGACCCGGCCGAGGTCGACCCAGCCGGTTGCGCGCCTCGGGTCGTCGCCCTCGTCCTGCGGCTTCTCCCCCGCGCGCAGCACTCGCAGGCGCTCGCCCGTGTAGTAGAGGAGGGTGTGCGCGCCGCGGTCGAGGGTGAAGTCGGACAGCCCGTCGACCAGCCGGTCGGACTTCTGCGTCTCGAAGTCGTAGACGTCCAGGGCCCCGCCGCTCTCACGGTGACCGGGCCCTTCGGGCGGGCTCTGCAGCGGCCAACTGGAGTACAGCACCTTGCCGCGGATCCCGGCGACCCGCTCGTAGCGGCCCTCCGGCACGGGGAACGCGACGATCCGGTCCGGCAGCCCGTCCACGTCGATCTCGACCGGAGGCACGTGGTCGTTGGTGACCTCCTCCTCCGCCTTGCGTTCCTCCTCCGCCTTCTTCTGGGTGGCGGCCGCCTCGCTGACCACCGGCCGGGGCTGCGGAACGAACGGCGAGCCGACCGAGGCGCGCAGCGCGAGGGCGTACGGGCGGGTGCCGAGCGGGAAGCCCGCCTCGAACTGCAGCGCGTCGAACACCGGCACGAAGTCGCGCTGGCCGAGGAAGTAGAGGTACTTCCCGTCGGGATCGAAGCTCGGCGAGTGGTCGGCGAGCACCGGACGCGACGCCGGCCAGGTCTCCCCGCTGTCGACCCGGCACAGGGTGATCGCGCGGACCTTGGCGCTGCTCGGCCGGGAGTAGGCGAGCCACCGGCCGTCGGGCGCCCAGGTGATCCCGGTGATCGAGCCGTGCGGCGTCTGGTCCATCGGGCGTACGGCCGCGGGCTCGGCGGCGAGGTCGACCAGCAGCAGTTCGTTGCGGTGGTTGGTCACCGCCACCTGGTCCGCGTGCGGCGACACGGCCAGCTCCACGACGCGGCCGAGGTCGAGGTCGTCCAGCCACCGCGGCGGCGCGCTGCCGTCGGCGGTGAGGACGACCAGGCGCTCCTCCGGCCGGTCGTCGCTGGCCAGGGCGACCAGCCGGGCGTGGTCGTTCAGCCAGGTGAGCAGGCGGTAGCGCACGCCGTCCGGCTCGCCGTGCTGGCGGACCGCGCCCTCCCAGTGGGCGAAGGAGAACGCCTTGCCCCGCGTGGTGATGGCCAGGTCGCTGCCGTCGGGTCCCAGGGTGGCCGAGTCGAGGTGGTGACCGGCGGGGACGAACTGCCGGTTGCGTTGCGTACGGGAACTCCCGAACTCGACCGGGACCTGCCGCGGCTCGTCCTCGGCCGGGTCGAGGAGATACAGGTCGCCCGCGTGGTGGTAGACCAGCCGGGCGCCGTCGGAGGAGAGGTTGCGAGCGTAGTAGTCGCCGTGGTCGGAGTGCCGGCGCAGGTCGTCGCCTTCCGGCGTACAAGAGTAGACGTTGCCGATGCCCTCGTGGTCGGACAGGAAGTAGACGCGGTCACCCACCCAGCACGGGCTGGCGAGGTTGCCGGGCAGTGCGACCAATGGGCGGAACTCCCCACTGTTGTCCGGGTCGGTCCACAGCCGTCCGGCCGTGCCTCCTCGGTAGCGCTTCCACCTGGCCGGGTCGGCGGTGTTGCGGCCGAGCACCACCCCACCCGCCGGGCCGAGCGCGATCGACTGGGCTTGGCCGTAGGGAAGCTCCGCGGACGGCCCGCCGTCGGCACGCACGGTGCGCAGGCGGTACTCGTCGACGGGCCTGCCGGTCGTGCTGGCGTAGGCGATGGTGTCGGCATCCAGCCAGCCCGCGATGGTCGTCCGCGCGGCCTCGAAGGTGAGCCGCCGGGACTCCCCTCCGGCGGCGGGCATGACGTAGACCTCGCCGGGGCCTTCCTCCTGACCGACGAACGCGATCCGGGAGCCGTCAGGCGACAGGCGGGGCCGGCCGGCCTCGGCGACCCCCGCGGTCAGCCGGAAGGCCCGGCCGCCGGTCGCCGGCACGCTCCACAGGTCGTCGTCGGCGCAGAAGACCACCGTGTCGCCGCTGATCGTCGGAAACCGGAGGTAGCCGGTGTTGCCGGTGTTGCCGGTGTTGTCGCCGTTGCCGGTGTTGCCGCCGTTGCGGGTCTCGCCCATCGCTGGATTCCCCCTGTCGAACGACCGTCGTCCTAGGGTCTGCCCCAGGCCCGCGCCATCGCCGTGGCGCGGAATTTCCGAGCCTATGCCGTCGTGCCGACAGTTGTGATCGGCCTGTCCGCGAGGTGGCCGGGCGGGATGCGCGAGGTGGGCCGAGCGGAATACAGAGGGAACGCGTACGGAATGCAGGAGGTGGGAGGTGAACCGGGTGAAGGCGGCACCTGAACCGGCCACGATCCGCGCCCGATCGGCGGGATGGGGCCGGGACCTGCCCTGAAACGGCGTACCGGTGAGACGCTCCCCTCCAGCGTCTCACCGGTACGTCCCCCGTTACTGCTTGTCCGGGGCGACACCGGCCGGAGTCCGTACGGAAATCCGGCCGCGCGCCGCCCCGTCCCCCCAAGAGTGGCGCGGTCGGGTCCCCGATCCCGGCCGCGCCCTTCCCCCCGACGTTGGCTCGGCCAGGCCCCCCAGCCCGGTCGCGCCGCCCCCCAGTTGCTGTGGATGAGCATGCGGACTCGGCGTCAACGGAGCGTGAACAAGGTACGGAGCGTCAGGGGGCTTCCGTCAACTACATGACTTGACGTCACCGTCACGGTCGGACGCGAGGCTGCTCCGTGGTTCCGGCCGTTCGGCCGGTCGACGTCAGGAGGAGCACGACCATATGTTGGGAGTTTCGCCCGCCCACATCCTCGGCCGGTCGGCCGAACCGGTCTACGGCGAGGAGGCAGCCCGGCTGGTCACGGGCCGCCGAGTCCTCGTCACCGGCGCCGGAGGCTCGATCGGCAGCGAGCTGGTCCGGCAGTTGTCGCGACTGGGAGTAGGCGAGCTCTTCTTCGTCGACAACGACGAGTACGCGTTGTACTCGCTGCAGCGGGAGTTGTCGGGCAACGCGCTGCTGAACGACTCGCACTTCGTGCTGGCCGACGTCGCCGACGAGGCGAAGCTGAACCGCGTACTCGCCCGGGCGCGGCCGAGCATCGTCTACCACGCGGCGGCTCGTAAGCATCTGCCGCTCCTGGAGAACTCCCCCGAGGCGGCCGTACGGACGAACGTCCTCGGCACCGCGGTCGTCCTGCAGGCGTGCATCGCGCACGGGGTGGAGCGGTTCATCAACATCTCCACCGACAAGGCGGCCCGGCCCACGTCGGTGCTCGGGATGTCCAAGCGGCTGGCGGAGATGGTCGTGGCCGGCAGTGCCGGCAGTGCCGCCGGCGCCACGACGGTCGCCTCGGTGCGCTTCGGGAACGTGCTCGGCAGCCGCGGTTCCTTCGTGGAGACCCTGCGCTGGCAACTCGACGCCGGTCGTCCGGTCACCCTCACCCACCCGGCCGCCTCGCGCTACTTCATGACCATCCCGGAGGCCGCCGGCCTGGTGATCGAGGCGTCCGTGCTGGCCCAGGCGGGTGAGACGTACGTGCTGGACATGGGTGAGCCGGTGCGCATCCTGGACCTCATCCGGCGGTTCGCCGCCCTCTCCGGTGCGCCCGAACCCGAGATCGTGGTCACCGGTCTACGTCCGGGCGAGAAGTTGCACGAGGAGTTGTTCGACCCATCCGAGGCGCAGCGGCCCACGGCGCACCCCCGCATCCGGGAGGTCGACGTGGCCGAGACCGGTGCCGCGTCCTGGGCGGCGATCAGGTCGCTGTGCTCCCGGGCCGCCACCGCGCACCCGGACGAGGTACGCCGGGCGATGGCCGAACTACTGGCCGGCGCCGACCTCGCCGCCCTGGCGAGCTGAGGGCGCGGCAGCGATGACAGCAGATCTGGCCGCCCTGTCGGCCGCCGTCACACCCGCCAACACGACAGCCACCACGACCGCCCTGATCGTCCTCGCGGTGGTAGCCGTGCCCGTCCTCGCCGTGGCGGTGGACGCACTGGCGAGTCTGCGGGCACGCGGGCGGGTCTACGCGTTCGCCGGCACCCGGGCGAACTCTGACTTCGAGGTGCTGGTCCCGATCTGGGGCGACATCAGGTACCTTGAGAACGCCGACTACCTCGCGGCACACGGTAACCGAGTGGTGCTGTGCACGCCCTCCGGTGAGAGTGACGACTTCTACTCCGACCTGTACGCGCTGGCACGGCAGCATGGGTTCCGGGTGTTCGTCGCGTCGTTCACCGCCCCGCGGACCGGCGGTCGCCGGGCCACGTCCGGCACCGTGCGGGACCGGCTGATCCGGGACGCGCTGAACCTCGTCCGCGCGAAGTACGTCGTTCCGCTCGACGCCGACACCACGACGGTCCGGCCGCTCGACGTCCTGGTCGGCGAGCTCGAACGCCAGGGCGCCGACCTCGCGTCGGTACGGCTCGTTCCGCTCAACTCCGACACCCTGCTCGCCAGACTCCAGCACTACGAGTACCGGCTGGCGATGCAGTTCCGGTTCCTCGCGTCCTGGCTGGTCTCGGGCGCGTGTCATGTCGCTCGGACCGAGGTCCTCGCCGACGTGATGAGCCGCCACTCGCTGTTCTTCCAGGGCAACGACGTGGAGGTGGGCCTGATCGCCCGGGCGCTGGGCTACCGCGTGGCGCACATCCCGTTCGAGGTGCCGACGACGGTGCCCGCCACGCCTCGGGGGTGGTGGTGGCAGCGGCTGGCCTGGGCCGGCGGGGAGTTCCGGCTGTTCGTGGTGAACGCGCGATTCGTGACCCGGCATCCGTGGTTCTGGGTGTACGGCGGCGTGATCACCATCGCGCTGGCGCCGTTGCGCTGGCTGGCGGTGGACGGCGTGGTCACGAGCTTCACGCTGTATTCGTCGCTGCTGTGTGCGCTGGTGCTGTACGCCGGTCTTGTGGCGTACCTGCACTGGAAGCACCGCGGGCCGGTGCTGTTGCTCGTCCCGTTCTACATGCTGTTCGTCAGTCTGGTGATGCCGCTGCTCGGAGTGCTGTGGTACGTACGGATGGCCTGGCAGGACCGCAACCTGGGCATCATCCGGCCGCACCTGGTGCGGGTCGCACCGACATCACCCGAACCCGGCGCCGGTCCGGTGGCGCCGTAGGTCCGGGTCGCGGGTTCAGCCGACCGGGCGCTCGCCGGCGGCGTTGCTCCGTGGAGCCGACGACGTGGCCGAGTCCGCCGCCCGGGCGAGGTGCTCCAGCCCGGCCGAGCGGAACGCGCGCCCGGCGGCCGCGGCCGCGAGCCGGGCGTCCACCCAGGACCCCGCGGCCACGAGGTGCCGCGCGCGGTCGAGCTGGGCCCGGGCGGAGAGTAGGACGAGCCCGGCAGACTCCGCGACGTGCGCGGCGAGGGCACTGGCGCCGGCTGCGGCGGCGGGCCGGCCGTCGGCGGTGCGGATCGCGGCCCGGGCGAGCAGCCGCCAGCAACTCTCCCGCGCCAGGTCGCCCTCGGACCCGATCGCCCAGTCGAGCAGGTCGAAGTACTGGTGCGCCGCCCGCAGATCGGTCGGGGACCGCAGCACCACCAACCGGGCGGCGGCCTCGGGCACCATCAGGATGCATCCGTCCTCGGTCGCACGGTCCAGCAGCGACTGCGTGACCCGGGCGGCGTCGTCGAGCCGGCCGAGCGCGATCAGCAGGTCCGCCCGGGCACCCGCGTGCAGCTGCGCGAGCAGTGGCCCGGACGCCGCCGGGAGGTCGACCCGGTCCGCGACCTGCGCGGCCTCGAGGTCGCCGCGCTCGGTGTGGATCCGGACCCGCGCCCAGGCGAACGACGGGTCGTCCTCGGGCCGCGGATACGCGGAGAGGTACTCCGCCCACATCGTCTCGAACGCGGGAGAGCCCGCGTCGTGCGCGGCCAGGCACCGCAGCAGGTTGATCCGGCCGAGCAGGGACGGGTGGATGCCCTCACCGGCGGCCAGTTCGGCCGCCTCCGCCAGTGGGCGTTCCAGGACGCTCGGGCTGCCGAGGACGACGTCCGGAAGGTTGGCGACCAGCAGGGCCTGCGCCCGCAGGTCGGGCCGGGTCGCCAGGGCGAGGGCCTCCCGCGCCAGGTGCCGGCCCTGGTGGAGGCTGCGCCGGGGGAACGCAACGATGCGGGCGAGCAGCAACCGCGCGTGGGCACCGGCGTCGGCAGCGCCGGCCCGGTCGGCGTCCTCGACGGCCGCCCGCAGGACACGCTCGGCGTCGGCGGTGGGTGGCGAACCGGGTTCGACGCCGAACTCGCCGTTGCCGCCGGCCGGGGGCGGCGCCGGGAAGTGCTGGACCGACCGGCTGGCGCCGCCCGGACCGCCGGAGGCGAGCAGGCCGGAGCCACCCGACATGGCGTCGCGGCCGGGCGCGTCGTCCAGGGTGCGCAGCTTCCGGACGAGCCGGCTCTGCACCGGCAGGTCGTGCGCGCGGGCGATCCGCAGCGCGCTGGCGTAGGTCTCCCGGGCCTCCTCCCGCCGGCCGATGGTCGCCTCGGCGTCGGCGATCCGCTCGTCCAGATCGGCGCGGTCGAGCGCGTCGGAGTCGGCGGGGCCGAGTGCCCGGGCCCGCAACAGGAAGTCCCGCGCCTGTTCGAGCAGGCCCTCGGCCCCCGCCTCGTTGGCCGCGTCGACGGCGGCGAGGTACGCCAGCTGCGGCTCACCCGCCCGCAGCCAGTGGTGCACGCGGTCGCCGGTCGGGATCGGGGCCTGCGCGGCGATCCGGCCGTGCAGCCGCTGTCGAACCGTCGGGCGCAGCCAGTAGCGGACAGCGGACCGGCGCAACGGGTCACGAAACACCGCCGCGCCCCGGGAGTCGCGGACGAGCAGGCCCAGGTCGAGCAGCCGGTCGAGACGCGCCTGCACCCGTCGGCGTTCGACGGCTGCGTCGCCGGCATCCGCGACGTCGGTGACCCCGCCGTACGCCGACCGTCCGACGGCGTAGGGGGAGGTGACCGCGGTGGCGGGGTCGGCGGCCGGGTCGTCGGGCCGAAGCAGAGGAACCAGCAGTTCCGGGGTCAGCGGGCGCTCCAGCAGCGCGGCGTACTGCAGAACCGTCAGCGACTCCGCGTCGAGGTGGTCGAACGCCCGGGCGAGGACCGACTGCGGGGCCGCACCCACATCCTCGTACCCGTCGTCGACCCGGCCGCCGACGGCGTCGACCTCGGGCACGGTGGGTACGCCGGGCTCGCGGGCCGGCATCAGCGCCAGGCCGTCCGGGGTGGAGACGATGCGTCCGCGCCGCGACCAGGTGTTCAGCGTGGCCATGGCCCGGCCGGGCAGGCCGGCACTGACCGCCAGCAGCTCCGTGACCAGCGGCTCGGTCGGCGTACCCGCGAGCAGGCCCTCGGCGAGCTCGGTGAGCTCGGTCGCGTCCAGCGGCGGCAGGTCCAGGCGGTGCACGCGCTCGTCCGTGCCGCCCCTGTGCACATAGAGCAGCTCGCAGGTGTCCTTTCCGGTGCCGGAGACGAGTACGACGACGACCGGGCCGGTCGACCGGAGCACCGCCCGGCACAGGGCGTTCCGGTACGCCGGCGGTGCGTCGTCGCTCTCCCGGAGGAGGACGACGGTGGGCGCCGAACGGGACATCGCGGCGGCCAGTCGCTCGGGCGGCTCGCCTCCGTCGGCTCCCTGGTCGAGACTCGCGACGACGCGATCGACCAGATCGGCGCGGCCGGCGTTCGGGCCGTCGCCGTCAGCGCGGACCAGCGGCAGGTCGAGTTTCCGGCACACCTCCGTGACCAGCGCGGTCCGTCCGACGCCCGGCTCCCCGCCGAGGTGCACGATGCTCGGCAGGCCGCTGTCGACGGTCGACCGCACGATGTCGCCGAGCCACCGTGACTCCGCCGTACGCCCGACGAACGGACACTCGGTGTGGGTCACCGGGTCGGCGGACAGCAGGTGGAGGTGCACCGCCCGGGTCTGGGGCGAGGGATCGGCACCGAGTTCCTCGGCGAGGACGGACCGGCACCGCTCGAAGGCGTGCAGCGCCTGCGCCGTCTGGCCGAGGCCGCCGTAGCCGTACATCAGCGCGCGGTAGGCCCGCTCGGACCAGCTGTCGATGGCGAGCACCCGGGACGCGAACTCCACCGCGTCGTGCATCCAGCCCAGGGCGACCGCGGCGTCCGCGGCGTCGGACAGCAGCGACAGATAGGTCACCGCGAGCCGCTCGCGGTGCTCGCTCGCCCACACCGAGTCGACGTCGTACGCACGGAAGTCGTGGACGTAGAGCGCCTCCGCCTCGCGGGTCACGGTCAGGCAGTCGGCGTGGCGTCCCTCGCGGTAGGCCCGGGCGGCCTCGGCGGCCAGACCGGTGAAGGCCACGGCGTCCACCCAGGCGTCCAGCAGCACCAGGCCACCGGCGCGGCGACCCACACAGTCCACACCCACGGCCTTGCGGATCTGGGACGCGGCGGTGCGCAGACTCGCCCGGGCACGGGACTCGTCGACCGTGGGCCACAGGGTCTCGGTCAACGTCATCGCCGGCACCGGGTCGCCGGCATTCAGGGCGAGCAGCCGAAGAAGGTCGGTGGTCTTGCCGGTGCGCCACCCGCCACTGGGGACGACAGAGCCGTCGGGCCGGCGGACCCGCAGTGGCCCGAGCAGGCGCACCTCGATCCGGTCGGCTCCGACGTCGCTACTTTCCAGCAGGCCTGTCCCCATGCCACCCCCATGGCGCAGACGATGCATTCCTTGACCGAGACGGTTGTGACCGATGAGTGTTGGTCTCTCTTCCGCTAGATGATGCTATTCGTCGTCGCTCCCACACGCAGATTCGCGCGAGCGACCCGGTCAGGTTGCCAGGTGGCCCGAAGTGGCCACGTGGCCAGACCAGGCAACCGGCATCGTGAACAACGAGAGACCGCCGGCAACGTCACGGGGGTGAGACGCTCCGGTCGCACAAGTGGCCGGGATCGGGCGTGCGCCACGGCGCCGCGGTCAGGACAGCGGGCGGTAGAGGTCGGCCTGGAACCGGTAGGCGTCCCCGCGGTAGAGCGTGGTGCCGCACAGCACCGGCAGGTCGTCGGTGTCGTAGGCGACCTCGGAGCCGACCAGCACCGGCGCACCCACCGGCAGGTCGAGCAGCCGGGCCGGCTCCGGTTCGACCGCGTGTGCCTGGACCGTGTAGGAGCTGCGGGCCACCGCCACCCCGCACAGCGTGTGCAGCGCCTCGTACAGCGACCGGTCGGTCAGGTCCGCCTCGGCAAGCGCGCCGGCCCGGTCACCGGCGAGGACCGTGGTGTCCAGGCAGACGGGTGCGCCGTCGAGGCCGCGCAGCCGACGGATCTGCAGCACCGTCGCCGACTCGGCCAGCCCCAGCCGCCGCGCCTCCTCGGGCGTGGCCGGACGCGCCTCGGTGCCCAGCACCCGCGACGTCGGGCGCAGACCGCGCGCCCTGGCCATCTCGGTGAAGCTCTGCAGGACGCTCGGCGGTTCGCCGACCATCCGCCGGGGGACGAACCAGCCGCGCTGCGCGGAGCGTTCGAGCTGTCCCTCGCCGGCGAGGCGGGCGAGGGCCTGCCGCAGAGTCATCCGGCTGACGCCGACCTGGGCTGCAAGGTCACGTTCGCCGGGCAGCCGGGTCCCTTCTGGGTACACACCGCGGCGCAGCGCGTCGGCGAGTTGGGCGTACGCCAGTGCCACCGCGCTGCCGACGGCGGTGTCGGGATCGGCGGTGTCGGTCTCGGCGGTCGCGCCCGCGGCGGTGTCGACGGCTGGGCGGTCGTTCGTCCTCATCGGCCACTCGCTCAGGTGGCCAGGAACGCCGGTGGCGGCGCGGTAACCCGCAGCCGTTCGTACACGGCGGGTACGAGCTCGACGCCTGCGTCGGCGAGCGCGTCGAGCACCGCGCCGGACACCGGGGGCAGAATGGCGAGACGCGGGTGGGCCACCGGGAAGACCCGGCCCAGCGCCTCCAGCAGCGCGGCCGTCACCGGTGAACCCGCCGCACACAGCACCGGTCCGGCGAGGACGACCGGCACGCCGCGCCCACCGTCCGCACCGTCAGCGTCGACGGCGAAGCCGACCCGCCGGGCGGTGACCCGGGCGTAGTCGGCCAGGTGCCGACCCTGGTCACGGACCAGCGCCGCGGCCACCTCGTCCCCGCCGACGGCCGCCGCGACCACCTCCCGCGCGGCCGCGGCCTGCCGGGCCCAGCCGTGCCCGGTCTCCCGGCCCGTGAACGAGTGCAGGAGCGCCTCGACGTCGGTGGCGCCGAAGAACGCCAGCAGCCGTGAGGTCAGCGCCGTCGCCGGGCCGAGGTCGAGTTCGGCGCGGTAGACCGCTCGCAGCGCGCTCCCCACCAGACCGGAGGCGCCGTGCGCGTCCTGGATCCAGAAGCTCATGCTCCACTCCGTACCCGTCGGCCCGCGCCCGGCCACCGCCGAGCCGGTACCCGCGATCACGGCCACGCCGGCACCGACAGGATCGAGGCCACCGCCCGCGCCGTCGGCACCGTCCAATGCCCCGCACCGGATGGCGGCGAACCCGTCGTTGAGAACCGACGGTGCCAGCAGGCCGGGCAGTCGCCGGGCGAGAGCGTCCATCCAGTACGCGTGGTCCTCCGGCCAGTCCACCCCGGCCAGCCGGAACGCCGACGCACGGACGTCGTCCTCCCGGGTGCCGGCTGCTGTCAATGCGTCCTTGACAGCAGCGACCACCGCGTCCACGGCGGCCGCCGCCGACTCCGCGCCGTAGATGTCGCCGTTGCCGGACCGGCCGTACCCGACGACGCGACCGTCCGCGTCGCACACCAGCGCGACCGTCTTGCTGTTCCCGGCGTCCACGCCGAGGTGCAGTGGCTCCATCTACGGAAGCAGCCGCTCGGGCAGGTGGGCCGCGTGGGCGTGGGCCATCTCGGCGTACAACTCCTCGGCCACCGGCAGCGAGGGAACCAGCGGGTGCGCGGCCAGCGCACGGACCCCGGCGTTCCGGTCGCCTTCCCAGCCGGCCTTGGCGGCCAGCACCTGGTGCTCGGCCAGGGCCTGGACCAGCCCGCGGACCGCGTGCGGCAGCGGCTGTTGCGGAAGGGCCCGGAAACCTTTCGCGTCCACGTGGGTCGGCACCTCCACCACGACGTCCTCGTCGAAGCCGGGCAGCACGCCGCCGGTGTTGGGCAGGTTGACCGGGAGCACCTCGCCGGTGTCGTTGTAGAAGGCGTTCATCGCGTCGATGGCGAGTTCGAGCTCGTGGATGCCGCCGCGCGAACGCGCCGGGTCGAGCTCGGGCGTCTCCGACGTGGCCTGCTCGGTGTAGTGCTGCCAGTAGCCCGGCACCTCCGCCACGATGTCCTCCGCGCGGGTGGTCGGCTTGCCCTGCAGGTGCCGCAGCACCTCGTCGCGGAAGTAGTAGTTGAGGAAGTAGTACGACGGCACCGACTCCATCGTGACCGCGAGCCGCAGCAGCCGCCTGGTGTCCGCGCTCACGCTCGGATCGTCGCGGCGCGCCTCGTAGGCGTCGCGCAGCAGCGGGATCAGGTCCTTGCCCTCGTAGGTGTGCTCGGTGCTCCAGCAGTTGTGGTTGATGCCCGACATCGTGGTCCTGACGAGGTCGGGGTCCAGGCCCGCTCCCTCGGCGACGATGCGCGGGAAGATGATCGGGCCCTCGCACAGCGAAACGATCGGGATGTCGGTGTAGCTCGTCATCGCCTGCGCGACGATGTTGACCGGGTTGGTGTAGTTGAAGATCCTGGCGTTCGGGGCCACAGCGGCGAGGTCGTCGGCGACGGCCTTCATCACCGCGATCGACCGCAGCGCCATGAAGAAGCCCCCGGGTCCCTGCGTCTCCTGGCCGATCACGCCGTGCTTGAGGGGGATGCGCTCGTCGAGGGCGCGAGCCTCGAAGCCGCCGGGCCGGAAGCTGGAGAGTACGGCGTCGCAGTCGCGCAGGCCCTCGCGCCGGTCAGTGGTGGCGGTGATGGTGAGGTCGAGCCCGGCGTTGCGTGCCATCCGCTCCGCCAGCTTCTTGATCAGGGCCAGCCGGTCGGCGTCCAGGTCGATGAGGACGACCTCGGACCCGTCGAACTCCGCGCCGTGGTGCACGAACGACGCCATCGTCCCGGCGGCGCGTGTCGAGCCGCCACCGAGGTAGGCAAGTTTGATCCGGGCCATCAGTGGTCCTCCGAGCTCTTTGGCTGTCAGGGTCTCGTGTGCGGGCGGGGTGTTCGTGGTGTCAAGGTGTGCTTGGCGGCGAGTCGTGCACGGATGTCAACCCGAGGTTGCGGGATTGCCATGGCGCCGGTCCGCGCGGCTGATCAGCGGATGCGTGGGGTCACCGCGGCCGAGCCCGACGGCGGCAGCCTGGTCGACGTAGAGACCGGGACGGGCACACTCGCTGACGATCGTCGCCGGCCACGCCGGGTCGTAGTGGTCGGCGGCGGCCACCTGGGCGGCGGCCCGCGCCTTGTCCGCGCCGTGCACCACCATGACCGCCCGGCGGGCCTGCTTGCGAATGGTGGCCACGCCGACACCGACGCCGTGGGTCGGCACCCGGTCGAGGATGCGCAGATGCGGGAACGTCACCAGGTTGTCCTGCCGAGTGCTCCGAGCGAGGGGCACGATCCGGGTCTGCGCGTCTGCGGGAGTTCCAGGCGGGTTGAACGCCACGTGCCCGTCGGAGGCGCCGGAGGCGAGGACGAACAGGTCGATGCCACCGGCGGCGGCGAGTTGCCGGTCGTACGCGGCGGGGTCGGCCGGGTCGGGCACCCACAGGTGCTCCTCCTGCACGCCCCGGCCCGGGCCGGCGGCGGCGGACAGCGGGGCCGCGATCAGGTCCCGGCCGAAGCCACGGCAACTGTGGGCGAGGTGGTCGGCGACACACACGAACGAGCCGGGCGCGGGGCCGGCCTCGACGTACTCGTCCATCATCACGATCACCAGGCCGGACAGGTCCATCCGCCGGATGCGCACCTGGTCGGCGAGCGCCGCGTAGGTCGTCATCGGGCTGCGACCGCCGGGGCAGCCGAGGAGATAGCGCCGGCCGCGGGAGTTCGCCGCCTCGATGCCGTCGGCGATCTCGGCCGCGAGTGCCCGGCCGAGTGTGTCGGCGTCGGTGAACAGCGTCGGCCGGATCCGCACGACCCACCACCCCTCTCGGCTTCTCACGCCTCGGCTTCTCGTACCGCCAGGTTGCGCCTGCCGCTCGGACCCTATTTGGTCCAACTGGTCTATTCAAGTCGAGCCGGGTGAGAAGGGGCGCTTCGGTCACCAGTGGATCCGGTGATTACCGGCAACGGGAACGCCCACGGACACTGGAGAGGTGCGGCTGATCCTGAACCTCGTCTGGCTGATCTTCGGCGGACTGTGGCTGGCTCTCGGGTACGCCGTCGTCGGAGTCGTGCTGTGCATCCTGATCATCACCATCCCGTTCGGTATCGCGGCGTTCCGGATGGCGAACTACACGCTCTGGCCCTTCGGCCGCACACTCGTGGACAAGCCGGACGCGGGAGCCGGATCGCTGATCGGCAACGTGCTCTGGCTGATCCTCGCCGGCTGGTGGCTGGCGCTCGCCCACATCGTCGCCGGCGTCACGCAGTGCCTCACCATCATCGGGATTCCGCTCGGGCTGGCGAACTTCAAGTTGGTCCCGATCTCGCTCTTCCCGATGGGCAAGCAGATCGTGGACGTCGACGACCCGATGGCGTTCACCAAGCGCTGAGGCCGGTGATGCGGGTACTGCCGGTACTTGCCGGTACTTGGTGGGGGTACGGATGACCTCTACGCGCCGTCGGACCCGGCTGGTAGCTTCCGGCACCACACCTCCAGCGACCAGACCCCCCGGAGTTCCTTTGCCCACTCGCGTCCGCACGTTCTCCATCGACTGCAACGACCCGTACACACTCGCCCAGTTCTGGAGCAAGCTCCTCGACGCCCCGCTCGGCGAGGACGACTTCCCCGGCGACCCCGAGGTCCTGGTGCAGCTGCCCGAGGGGCCGCCGCTGCTGTTCCTTCAGGTGCCCGAGCCGAAGACGGTGAAGAACCGCATGCACATGTGCCTCGAGCCGCAAACCACCCGCGACGTCGAGGTCGAACGCGTCCTCGAGCTCGGCGGCACCATCTTCGACGACCGGCGCAACCCCGACGGCACCGGCTGGGTGGTCTTCACCGACCCCGAGGGCAACGAGTTCTGCGTTCTGCGCAGCCAGGCCGAGCGCGCGGCGACCTCCTGACCGAGGTGCTTTGCGCAGTCCACACGCCGGAACACCACCACCAGGACCCGCAGCACCAGGACCCGCAGCACCAGGACCCGTCCTGTGAGTCCTGATTTCAGTCGGTGGCCGCGTGTGAGCAGGTGACCGACAGGATCAGCCCTGGGCCATGTCGACGAAGCGGGAGTAGTGGCCCTGGAAGGCGACGGTGATGTTGGCGGTGGGGCCGTTGCGGTGCTTGGCGACGATGAAGTCGGCCTCGCCGGGACGGGACGACTCGCGTTCGTAGGCGTCCTCGCGGTGCAGCAGGATCACCATGTCCGCGTCCTGCTCGATGCTGTTGTGGACCGCGACCCCGTCCGCCACGAAGTTGTGCGTGCCCAGCACCGTCGCGTCGTAGACCTCCTGCTCACCGAGGCTCTCGACGGACACCACGGTGTCCCACAGCACGTCGTTGGTGGCGAGGACGTCCAGGTCGGCGCAGTCCAGCACCGAGGCGACCTTGGCAAGCCGGGTACGGCTCGGTGCGTGCTTCCACATCGTGGAGCCGGAGAAGCTGGGGCCCATCGCCGCCGCGAACTGGCGGTGGCTCACCTTCCGCTCGGCGAGCACCTCGCGGACCCGGTCCCACACGTCCTTGGGCACGGTGTCGACATTCGGGTTGGCGGTGACGGCGCGAAGTGCGGGCAGCACCTCGGCGGCAACCGCACCACGTGCGCCATGCACCCCGACGTCCTCGACGAACCGGAGCTGGTTCTCCGCACCCACCACATGTACGTGGTAGGAGTCCCGGTACCCCTCCTTGCGGACGGTCCTGATCCGGGTGAACACGTTGAACCGCAACAACAGCCGGGCAACGTCGTCCGCCAACCGGCGGCTGGTCGTCGCGTAGTAGATCCGCACCTGACCGGCGGCGTCCCGGTGCACGCACCCGTCGGTCGACCACAGGTGCCGCAGGAACAGCCCGATCTGCCGCTTCGGCAGCGAGTACACACCGGCCGGCACGAACTTCTCGTGCGAGCCGTCGCCGAGCAGGTGGGCGAGCGTGGCGACCTCGTCGTCGCCCCGCGGGGTGATCTGCAGCGGCGGCGGGACGTGGCGCGCGACGGCGAGGCGGGCACCCGAAGCGATCTCACGAAGCGCCTTCCAGCCGTCGTAGGTGAGGAAGGGGTGGTTGCCCGTGGCCTTGATCTCCCGGCCCGACGCGAGACGGAGCCGGAACACCTCCTTCACCCCGCTGGAGAAGACGTGGGTCATCGTGCGCGGCACCAGCTTCAGGCGCTCGTCCAGGGACCAGACCGGCACGTCACGAGCACCGGAGGCCAGCAACTCCCCCAGCGCCACCTCCTGCCCGGTGTCCGCCCGCAGCACCCGGGTGTCAGCGGTGAGGCAGCCGGACTCGCGAAGGTCGGAGAGCATCGGGCGCTTGTCGGTGCGCTGCTCGGGACCACGGTTGAGCTGGGACAGCGCGACGACCGGGACGCCGAGCTCCTTGGCCAGCAGCTTGAGGTTTCGGGAGAACTCCGCGACCTCCACCTGCCGGCTCTCCACCCGCTTGCCGGACGTCATCAGCTGGATGTAGTCGAGGACGATCAGCCGCAGGTCGTTGCGCTGGCGCAGCCGCCGGCACTTGGCCCGGATCTCCATCAGCGTCATGTTGGGCGAGTCGTCGATGAAGAGCGGGGCGCCGGAGACCTCGCCCATCCGCCGCGCCATCCGCGCCCAGTCGTCGTCGGTCATGCTGCCCTGCCGCATGTGGTGCAGCGGGACCCGCGCCTCCGCCGACAGCAGCCGCATGGTGATCTCGGTACGGCTCATCTCCAACGAGAAGATCACCGACGCCAGGCCGTGCTTGACCGACGCCGCCCGGGCGAAGTCGAGAGCCAGCGCGCTCTTGCCCACACCGGGGCGGGCGGCCACGACGATCAGCTGGCCGGGGTGCAGCCCGTTGGTCAGCGCGTCCAGGTCGGTGAAGCCGGTGGGGACGCCGACCATCTGGCCGCCGCGGGAGCCGATCGCCTCGATCTCGTCGAGGGCGGACTCCATGATCTCGCCGAGGACGGCGTAGTCCTCGCTGCTGCGCTTGTCGGTGACGCTGTAGATCTCCGCCTGCGCCCGGTCGACCACGTCGTCGACGTCACCGTCGCCGGCGTACCCGATCTGGGTGATCTTGGTGCCCGCCTCGACCAGCCGGCGCAGGATCGCCTTCTCCCGCACGATCACCGCGTAGTAGCCGGCGTTGGCCGCCGACGGCACCGACGCGATCAGGGTGTGGAGGTAAGGAGCGCCGCCGATGCGGGCCAGCTCGCCCTTGCGCTGCAACTCCGCCGCCACGGTCACCGCGTCGGCGGGCTCACCCCGGCCGTAGAGGTCGAGCACCGCCTCGTAGACGGTCTCGTGCGCGGGACGGTAGAAGTCGGGACCGCGGATCTCCTCCACCACATCGGCGATGGCGTCCTTGGACAGCAGCATGCTGCCCAGAACGCACTGCTCCGCGGCGATGTCCTGCGGCGGCATCCGGTCGGGGGCACCCTCGACCGCGCGCGGGACAGGGAACTCACTGACACTCACTGCCGCACTACCTCCGACGCTCCACCCGTGACGAACACCTGTGCGACAGTTCTAGCGGCGACCACCGACAACGCCGACAAGCGGCGCGAACGGACAGGGTTCGACGTGAGAGGCGACCGTACGCCGTGCAGGGCGGTGAACGGCAACTCTGTCGTACACAGGGGCTGTGGGTAGCCGGGGGATTGCCTGGGGATTCACTGTGCACAGCCTGGGGATTTCTCTGTGGAGAAAATCTCGGGCGACCGGCGATCAGGCGGTTCGCCTGCGCGTTCGGCATCCCCACGCTGTGGACACGACGTGTGTCCGGAGAAAGTGCCCGGCAATTGCTTGCCCGGGCGTGTCGTCCACACCGGGCGTGCCGCGGCCGCGGCGGTCGGGAACGCGGTCCGCCCGGGGCCGACGACGGACCACGCTCGCGCCGACCGCATCATAGGGAGGGCCACCCCCACCCGAGCCCGCCCGATTCGCGACTCCTGCCCCGGCTCCACCCGGACCCCGTCCGGGACCGAGCCGTGGCGTCTTTCGGAGGTACCCCGCCCGTGTCCCTCACCCGGCTCCGTAGCCCGTACGACCGGGACATCCTCCGCCTGGCGATTCCGGCGTTCGGCGCCCTGATCGCCGAACCCGTCTACCTGCTGGCCGACTCCGCGATCGTCGGCCACCTGGGCACCCCTCAGCTCGCCGCCCTCGGCCTGGCCGGAACCGCACTGCAGACGCTGGTCGGCGTGTTCGTCTTCCTCGCCTACGCCACCACCGCCTCCGTCGCCCGTCACCTGGGCGCGGGGGACCGCCGGTCGGCGCTGGCGTACGGGATCGACGGGCTGTGGCTGGCGCTCGGTCTCGGGGTGCTGCTCGCGTTGGTCGGCACCCTGGCGGCACCGGCCGTGGTCGGCGCGTTCGGGCCCTCGCCGCAGGTGCACGAGTTCGCCGTCACCTACCTGCGGGTGGCCGTGCTCGGGATGCCCGCGCTGCTGCTGACGTTCGCCGGGACGGGCGTGCTGCGCGGCCTGCAGGACACACGTACGCCGCTGTGGACAGCGGGCGCGTCGTACGTCGGCAACGTCGTGCTCAACCTGCTCTTCGTCTACGGGCTGCACCTGGGGATCGCCGGCTCGGCGTGTGGCACGGTGCTCGCCCAGACCGCCGGGGCGGTGGCGCTGGTCGTCGTGGTGGTCCGGGCCGCCCGCCGGCACGGCGCCCCGCTGCGGCCGGACCTGCCCGGCATCCGGGCGAGCGCGCACGCCGGCGTACCCCTGATCATCCGCACGCTGACGCTGCGGGCCGCGCTGCTGGTCACCGCGTACGTCGCCACGTCGTTCGGTGACGTGCCGCTGGCCGCCCACCAGGTGGCGTTCACGCTGTGGAACACCCTCGCCATCGCCCTGGACGCGATCGCGATCGCCGGGCAGGCCATCGTCGGGCGGTACCTCGGCGGGTCGGACGTGGCAGGCACCCGGGCGGCGACCCGCCGGATGGTGGAGTGGGGCATCGGCGCGGGCGTGGTGTTCGGTGCGGTGGTGGTGCTGGCGCGACCGGTGTACGTGCCGTTGTTCAGCGCCGACCCGGCCGTCCAGGCGCTGCTCGCGCAGGCGATCCTCGTGTTCGCCTGCTTCGAACCGGTCGCGGGGATCGTGTTCGTCCTGGACGGCGTGCTCATCGGCGCGGGCGACGGGAAGTACCTCGCCTACGCCGGCCTGGTGACGCTGGTGGCGTTCCTGCCGCTCGCGGTGCTGGTGTACGCCACCCACGGAGGTCTGCTCGCGCTGTGGTGGGCCTTCGGCGGGTTCATGGTGGCCCGGCTGGCGACCCTCGCGGTGCGGGCCCGCAGCGACGCCTGGCTGGTGACCGGCGCGGGCGCCGCCCGCCGCTGACTGCACCCACCGGCAACACACGGTCGGCAGAACGCCGGAGGGGCGGCCCCGGGATTCCGGGACCGCCCCTCCGGGCAGTTGCTGCGTCGAGCTCAGGTGCTCAGGTGCTCACGGCGCCCTGAGC
The DNA here is from genome assembly GCF_040610475.1 of Actinopolymorpha sp. NPDC004070. Classification (NCBI taxonomy): domain Bacteria; kingdom Bacillati; phylum Actinomycetota; class Actinomycetes; order Propionibacteriales; family Actinopolymorphaceae; genus Actinopolymorpha; species Actinopolymorpha sp. NPDC004070. The sequence goes on from NZ_JBEXMJ010000002.1 coordinate 313,790, forward strand.
GCTCAGGCCGAGACGACCTCGATCGAGAGCTTGGCACTCAGCTCCTGGTGCAGGCGAACCGACACCTGGTGCGAACCGAGCGTCTTGATCGGCTGGCCGATCTCGATCCGCCGCTTGTCGATGTCGGGGCCGCCGGCCTCCTTGACCGCCGCCACGATGTCGGCGACGGTGACCGAGCCGAACAGCCGGCCGCTGTCGCCGGACCGCGCCGGCAGCTTCACCGACAGGCCCTCGAGCTGGCCCTTGATCTGCTCGGCGTGGCCGAGGTCGCGGATCTCCCGGACCTCGCGCGCCTTGCGGATCGAGGCGACCTGCTTCTCGCCGCCCTTGGTCCAGCGCATGCCGAGACCGCGCGGGATGAGGAAGTTACGGCCGTAGCCGTCCTTGACCTCGACGATGTCGCCCGGGGTGCCCAGACCGGACACTTCCTGGGTGAGGATGAGCTTCATAGCGTGTCAACCTCCTCGTCAGCGCGCGGTGCTGGTGTAGGGCAGCAGGGCGACCTCGCGCGAGTTCTTGATGGCAACCGCGACGTCCCGCTGGTGCTGGGTGCAGTTGCCGGTCACCCGGCGGGCACGAATCTTGCCGCGGTCGGAAATGAACTTCCGCAGCAGAGTCGTGTCCTTGTAGTCGACGTAGGAGATCTTCTCCTTGCAGAACACGCAAACCTTCTTCTTGGGCTTGCGTACTGGTGCCTTGGCCATCGTGGTGCTCCTCCAGGAAGCCCCGCTTCACGCGGGAATGGTCGCGGATGGGGATCGAACGGGATGACGTCGGTTGGTCAGAACGGGGGCTCGTCCTGGGATCCGCCGGACTGCTGTCCGCCCCAGGGGTCGTTTCCGCCGGACTGCTGGCCGCCGCCCTGTCGGGCGCCGCCACCGCCGCCACCTTGCTGCGTCTGCCACGGGTCGTCGCCACCGAAGCCGCCCTGTGCACGGCTGGTCCTGGTGACCTTGGCAGTCGCGTTACGGAGGCTGGGTCCCACCTCGTCGACCTCGACCTCGAAGACCGTCCGCCGCTCACCCTCGCGGGTCTCGTACGAACGGGACTTCAACCGGCCCTGGACGACGACCCGCATGCCGCGCTGCAGCGACTCGGCGACGTTCTCCGCCGCCTGCCGCCACACGTTGCAGGTCAGGAACAGCGTCTCGCCGTCCTTCCACTCGTTGCTCTGCCGGTCGAAGGTGCGAGGGGTGGACGCGAGACGGAAGTTGGCCACTGCCGCCCCGGAGGGGGTGAAACGCAACTCGGGGTCGTCGACGAGGTTGCCGACGAGTGTGATGACTGTGTCGCCTGCCATGAACGCCTCCCGTGAATCAGCGGGTGTCGGGGCGGATGACCTTAGTCCGCAGCACCGACTCGTTCAGGGTCAGCTGACGATCCAGCTCGAGGACGGTCGCGGGCTCGGCGGTCAGGTCGATCACCGAGTAGATGCCCTCGGACTTCTTGTTGATGTCGTACGCCAACCGGCGACGGCCCCAGATGTCGACCTTCTCCACGGTCCCGCCGTTCTGACGAACGAGGGAGAGGTACTGGTCGAGGGACGGGCCTACGGTGCGTTCCTCAAGATCGGCATCGAGGATCACCATGACTTCGTAACGACGCATGCGGAACTCCACCTCCTCTGGACTCGGGCGGTCACGGTCTTTCCGTGACAGGAGGGCTTGCGTCAGGTCCGGGTGCCTTCCGCCATGGGGCGGGTCTTCCCAGCGGACCAGCGACTTAGGTTACCAGGCCGAGGTCGGCGTACAGCGCGGCCAGGGTCGCGGGCTGCCGGACCGCCTGGACGTCATCGTCGGCCATGCCGTTCCAGTACACCGCCGCGGCCAGTCCGCAGGCGGGGTCGGCCAGGCCGACGCACCAGTTTCGCCCGCCATGTCCGTATGTGTCCGGTGACGCGTGCGGACCGTAGCCGTGCCCGGCGTAGGAGGAGCGGAGCAGGAAGCCGAGCCCGCGGTCGACGGTGGCGTGGACGTACTCGTCGTACACGCCGGCGACCTGGGGGCGGGTCATCTCCGCGACGGCCCCGGGCGAGCACAGCCGCCCGGCGAGGAACGCCGCGTAGAACCGCCCGAGCTCGCGGATCGGGCCGTGGCACCCGCCGGTGGGGCGTTCCCAGGTGACCCAGTCCCGGGTGCCCGAGCGCGGGAAGCCGTCGATCACCGCGAGGTCGTCCCACCGCGCGTCGTACTCCTCGTCCGGCATGCCGATCCACGCCTCCTCGACCCCGGCCGGACCGAACACCTCCGTACGCACGAAGTCACCGAACCGCCGGCCGGACAGCCGGGCGACAAGGGCGGCGACGATCCACATGGCGACCGAGTTGTAGGCGCTGCGCTGCCCGGGGCGCCAGCCCGGGGCGAGCGGTGAGGCGCAGATGTCGGCCACCATCCGCTCCGGCGGCTCCACCCCGGTGAGCGTGCTGGTGAGGCCGGCGGTGTGGGTGAGCAGGCGGCGCACGGTGACCTCGTTCTTGCCCGGGAAGTCGCCGGTCGCGGTGAACTCCGGCAGGTGCTTGTGCACCGGGTCGTCGAGGCCGAGCAGACCTGTGTCGACCAGCCTCATCAGGGCCACGCAGGTCACCGGCTTGGTCGCCGAGGCCCACTCCACGATCGTGGAGGTCCGCATGGGTACGCCGGGGCGGGCCTCGCCGAGGGCGCGGTCGACAACCGTCCGGCCGTCCACCGCGGCGTACACCTGGGCGCCGGTGTGCCGGCCGGCCTCGATGCCGTCGCGGAGTTCGCGGAGAGTGCGGGGCGCCGCGTTCGTCGGGACAGAGTTCATCGGGCCTGCGGTCGTCGGGCCTGCGTTCATCGAGCCTGCCTTTCCGTACGGCGCTGTGGCGGGGCGTCGCGGGCTGTGTCGGTGGTCCCTCGTAGGGTGCCGTGCATGACCAGCCTGCCGCTCGGAGCGCACGTCGACCAGGAGGACCCGATCGCCGAGGCGCGGGCCCGTTCGGCCGACATCGCGCAGTTCTTCCTCGGTGATCCTCAGGGGTGGAAGGGCCCGAAGTTCGCCTACGAGGGTGGCGCCGAGGCGCTGGTGGCCGCCGCGAACGACGCCGGGGTGGGCCTCTACGTCCACGCGCCGTACGTCATCAACGTCGCCACCACCAACAACCGCATCCGCATCCCGTCCCGCAAACTGCTCCAGCAGACGGTGACCGCGGCGGCCGAGATCGGTGCGCGCGGGGTGATCGTGCACGGCGGGCACGTCTCCAAGAGCGACGACCCCGAGGTCGGCTTCGACAACTGGCGCAAGTGCATCGAGCGGATGGACATGCCGTGCCCGGTGCTGATCGAGAACACCGCCGGCGGCGACAACGCGATGGCCCGCCACCTGGACCGGATCGAGCGGCTGTGGGCGGCGGTCACCGACGCCGAGGGCGGGGACACCGTCGGGTTCTGCCTGGACACCTGCCACTTCCACGCGGGTGGTGAGGAGCTGACCACCGTCGTCGACCGGGTGAAGGCGATCACCGGACGGATCGACCTGGTGCACGCCAACGATTCCCAGGACGCCTTCGACTCCGGGCGCGACCGGCACGCCAACTTCGGCTCCGGCAAGATCGCCGGCGACGACCTGCTGGCCGTGGTCCGGGCGGCGGGGGCGCCGGTGATCGTGGAGACCCCCGGCGGGGCCGACGGCCAGGGCGCCGACATCGACTGGCTGCGTCGGCACCTGGACGGTCGGTGACGGCTCCGGCCGGGCCCGGATTCCGGCTTACCGGGAAGCCGGGCCGCCCGGGCGCGCGGGTGCCGCAGGACCGGTAGCCTCGCCTGCGTGGTCCTGCGCGTACGAACTCTCACCCCTGCCGAGCACCTGGCCTTCCTGGAGTCCCGGGAGTCGGCCAGCTTCCTCCAGACCCCTGCCTGGGGTGAGGTGAAGCGCGAGTGGCGAGCGGAGTCGGTCGGCTGGGTCGACGCCGGCGACGACGGTGAGAAGGTCATCGGCGCGGGCCTGGTGCTCTACCGCCGGCTGCCCCGGATGCGGCGTTCGCTCGCCTACCTCCCCGAGGGCCCGGTGATCGACTGGACCGACGCCGACCTCGGCCGGTGGCTGACGCCGCTGACCGAGCACGTGAGCGCGCAGGGCGCCTTCGGGATCCGGATGGGCCCGCCGGTGATCGCCCGCCGCTGGTCCGCGGCCACCGTCAAGGCCGCCCTGGCGGAGGAGAGTTCGGGTCCGCGCACCCTCGGGGACGTCACACCCGACAGCAGCGACCACACCGCGCTCGCCGTGGCCGACCAACTGCGGTCCCTGGGCTGGCGTCCGCCGGCCGAGAACGCCTCCGGCTTCGCCGCGGGCCAGCCCCGCTACGTCTTCCAGCTGCCACTGGAGGACCGCGACGAGAAGACCGTCCTGTCCGGGATGAACCAGCTGTGGCGGCGCAACATCAAGAAGGCCGCCAAGGCAGGTGTCGAGGTCAGCCGGGGGTCGGCCGACGACCTGCCCGCCTTCCACCAGCTGTACGTCGAAACCGCCCGGCGCGACCACTTCACCCCGCGTCCGCTGGCCTACTTCGTCACCATGTTCCGCGCCCTCAACGCCGAGCACCCCGACCGCGCCAAGCTCTACCTCGCCCACCACGAGGGCGAGCTGGCCGCGGCCACGATCGGTGTCCAGGTGGGCACCCACGCGTGGTACTCCTACGGCGCGTCGTCCACGGCCAAGCGCGACGTCCGCCCGTCGAACGCGCTGCAGTGGGAGATGATCCGGGACGCCCTGTCCTCCGGTGCCCGGGTCTACGACCTGCGCGGCATCACCGACACCATGGACGAGTCCGACTCCCACTTCGGGCTGCTGCAGTTCAAGCTCGGCACAGGCGGGGAGGCCGCGGAGTACCTCGGCGAGTGGGACCTGCCGATCTCCCGGCTGCTGTACACCGCGTTCGACCTCTACATGCGCCGACGGGGGTAGCCCGCAGATGTCGCTGACGCTGCACGTCGACACGGCCCGCTGGCGGGGCCACCTGGACTCCGTCTCCGCGGCGTACCCACGGCTGGTCCCGGTCGTGAAGGGCACCGGCTACGGCTTCGGGCACGCGCTGCTGGCTACCGAGGCGACCCGGATGGGCGTCGAGATGCTGGCCGTCGGGACGTACGAGGAGCTGGCCGCGGTCCGCGACGAGTTCGCCGGCGACCTGCTGGTGCTGACCCCGATCCGGCCCTTCGACGAGGTGCCGGACGACCCGCGGGTGATCTCCACGGTGAGCCGGGTAGCCGACCTGCGGTCCCTGGCCGACGGCCCCGGACGTCCGCGGGTGGTCGTCGAGCTGTTCACCTCGATGCGCCGGCACGGTGTGCCCGCCGACGAGCTGGCCGACGTGGTGAAACTGCTGGAGGGTGTGCGCTGCGAGGGGTTCGCGCTGCACCTGCCGCTGCCCTCGGCCGGGCGGCACGGGCCGGAGGTCACCACCTGGATCGAACGGCTGAACGACGCCGGTGTGGCGTACGACCGGCTGTTCGTCTCCCACCTGACGGCCGAGGAGCTCAGCACTCTCGCCGCCGCCCACCCCGGCCTGGAGATCCGGTCCCGGATCGGCACCCGGCTGTGGCTGGCCGACCGCGAGGCCTACGCCGCGCGGGCGCACGTGCTCGACGTGCATCCGGTCAGCAAGGGCGACCGCTTCGGCTACCGCCGCCGCCGCGTGCCCGGCGCCGGGCACCTCGTCGTCGCCAGCGGCGGCACCGCGCACGGCATCGCGCTGGAGGCGCCGAGTCACGTCGCCGACCTGCGCACCCGTGCCCGGGTGCTGACCGCCAGCGGGCTGGAGGCGACCGGCCGGGCGCTGTCGCCGTACACCGTGGCCGGGAAGCGGCGGTGGTTCGCCGAGCCGCCGCACATGCAGGTGAGCGTGCTCTTCCTGCCGCACTCGATCCGCCCGCCGGAGGTCGGCACCGAGCTGCCGGTCAACGTCGGGATGGCGATCACGAAGTTCGACCGGGTCGTTCTCGACTGATCCGGCCGAGCGGGCCGGTACGGGTGAGCGCCGGTTCGTGCGAGCGGGCCGAATGCGGCCGGGCGGGCCGATCGGCGGGACCGTACCCCGCTCATGGCCTAGACTGCCCGCGTGATCGGGACCCAGCAGCGATATCGGCGCTGACGCGCGCCGTCCCCGGGCCGCCCTCAGGGTGCGCCCTTCGCTGCTGACCTCGAAGGATCCCGACCCGTGTCTGCCACCATGGGCGGCTCTGCCGCCAACCCGCCTGCCGCCGACCACGCTGCCCTGCTCGACGACCTCGCCCGCACCACCGACGAGGTGGTGAGCCGGCCCGAGCTCGAGGCCCTGCTCGAATCCGGCCGCCCGCTGCGGATCAAGTACGGCGTCGACTGCACCGCGCCGTTCCTTCATCTCGGCCACGCGGTCAACCTGTGGATGATGCGCCGCCTGCAGGACGCCGGCCACACCGTGGTCTTCCTGCTGGGCGACGTGACCACCCAGGTCGGCGACCCGACCGGTCGCACGGAGACCCGGCCGGTCCTGCCCCGGGCCGCGATCGAGGCGAACGCCGCGGCGTTCCTGGAGCAGGCCGGCACGGTGCTGCGGACCGAGCCGGAGGTGTTCGAGGTACGCCGCAACTCCGAGTGGTACGACACCCTCACCACGCGGGACTGGCTGACTCTGCTGGCCCACGTCACCCACGGCCAGCTGATGGCCCGGGACATGTTCCGCCGCCGGGTGGCCGAGGGCCGCGACATCGCGATGCACGAGCTGGTCTACCCCGTCCTGCAGGGGTACGACTCGTGGGCGATGCGCTCCGACCTCACCATCGTGGGCAGCGACCAGCTCTTCAACGAGATGCTCGGCCGGCACTACCAGCAGCGGCTGGGCGCGAAGCCGCAGGTGGTGATCACCACGAGGATCACGCCGGGTATCGACGGGCGCGCCAAGCAGTCCAAGAGCCTCGGCAACTACGTCGCGCTGACCGACCCGCCGCGGGAGAAGTTCGGCAAGCTGATGAGCATTCCGGACGCCCTCGTGCCCGGCTACCTCGAGGTCTACACGACCGTGCCGACGGCCGTGGTCGAGGAGGCCCGGCGAGCGATGGAACGCGGCGGCCGGGAGGTCCGGGACGCCAAGCTCGGACTGGCCGAGGCGGTCGTCGCGCGCTACCACGGGGCCGAACAGGCCGCCGCCGAGCGGGAGTGGTTCCGCTCGACGTTCTCCGCCCGGCGCGAACCCACCGAAGTGCCGGTGCTGTCCGCCGCTCCCACCGGGACGGGCGGGCTCACCGTCTGGGACCTCGTCTGTCTGGCCCAGCCGGACCTGAGCCGCAGCGCCGCCCGGCGACTGGTGGACCAGGGCGGGGTACGCCTGGCCGACCGGGTGCTGGCCGACGCCGACGAACTGCTGCCCGCCGGCGCCGGGGAGGGCGCGCTGCTCCGGATCGGCCGGCGGCGGTGGTTCCGGCTCACCTGGGAGGCGGGGCCGTCCTGACCAGCCGGGGTTCGGCTCTGCCCGGCCAGGTCAGCCGGACCAGCGACCGGTGAGGTAGGCGGCCGCCCAGATTCCGAACAACGGCACCGCGAGGATGACGTACGCCCGCCACACCCATGGCCGCCGGACCGCCAGCGCACCGAGGCCGATCCACAGCGGGAACCACAGCAGCGTGGCGCGGGGAACGGAGAAGAACCAGTACGACGTCGCGAACGCGGCCACCTGCACGCCCACCCAGGTTGCCTCGCCCCACCGGCGCAGCGTCAGCAGGACGACCGTGACCACCAGGCCGACCAGCATCGCCACCAGTTCGGCCCGGAACATCCACTCGAAGTTGGCTCGCAGCGCGTCGCTCACGTCGCCGAACGCGGTGTGCCCGGTCGCGGCGTTCCAGGTGTTGAAGAACGCGGTCCAGGGCAGGGTGAAGCCTCGATACCACTCATCGGACTGGGCGTGGTACCACCGCAGCCAGTCGCCGGTGTTCACCTTCAGATAGGCCATGTAGCCGAGCACGGGGGCCATCGGCAGCGCCAGCCACAGCCCCTCGAGCCATCCCTTCCGGCGGCCGGAGGTGAGGAACTCCACGGCCAGCGCGACGACCAGGAAGATGCCCGACACCCGGACCGTGCACGCGCCGGCGGCGAGCACGGCGGCGAGCCACCAGTTGCCCCGGCGGGCGGACAGCCACGCGGGGATCGCCAGGGCGAGGAACAACGCCTCGGTGTACGGCGCGGCGAGGAAGATCGCGGGCGGCGCCAGCATCCACATCGCGGCGGCGTAGCGGCCCGCGCCCGGTCCCCACTCGCGGTCGGCGAGCCGGGCCAGCGCGACGGCGGCGACGCCCCCGGCGACGAACGACACCAGCAGGCCGCCCACAACCGTGGGGATCCCGACCAGGACGCCGAGCCGCAGCACCATCGGGAAGCCGGGGAAGAACGCCTCGATCGGCGTGCTCCAGCCGGGCGCGAAGTAGCCGAACGTCGCGATCCGGTCGAAGTGCCAGAAGTCCCATTGCTTCCAGGAGTCCCAGAAGCTCGGGATCTTGCCGGTGCCGTGGAACAGCCACGGCCCGGTCACCGCGACCAGCAGGATGCCGAGCCGGGTGACCGCCCACCAGGCCAGCACCTGCACGTCGCCGGGCGTCGGGCGAAGCCGTTCGGGCAGCCACCGGAGCCGGGAGGACCCCTGCGGCCCCCGTGCGTCCGAGGCCGTCGAGGTCGAGGAGCCGGAGGGTGTCGTCGGCGCAGGCCCCGGCGGAGTGGAACGCGCTCCTGCCGGCTCGGCCACCGGTTCGGCCGGCGGTTGGGGACGGCCCGGCTGCCCCGGCTCGCGCTGCCGCGCCGGCCGGTCCGTCTCGCGCTCGTCCGGATCCTGAGCCGGTGCCGGGGTGCCGCCCATCGGCGTCAGCGGCTCGGAGACGTCGTCGTCCGCGTCACCCCCCGAGGCGTCCAGTTCGTCCGACCACCACGGACGCGGCCGGTCGGCACGACGCCGCTCATCCTCGTCAACGCCGTCCTTCGGGCCGTCGTTCACCCCGTCGTCAGGGCCCTCGTACCGGCCGCCCTCACCGGCGGCCCGGTACGCCGGAGTGGTGGTGTCGAGCGATCGCTCCGGCGTACCCCGCTCCGGCATGGTCCACTGGGGTGAGTTCCAGTCGCGGGTGTCCCACGGCGGCGCGGAGGCCTCCACGTCGGAGGCGCCGTACCAGCCGGTGTCCGTCACGGGCTCGGGCGGGACGTCTTCCCGGCGACGACGGCCGTGCGCCGGCGCACCCGGCCGGGGCGTCCGGTCGTCCACCGGCTCGTCAGGGCGCGACGCCAGCGTCTCCCGCCAGTCCGGTCCGCCGTCGGCGCGCCGGCGCGCAGGCCGGCTCGGAAAGGGTTCCCCGGGCCAGGAACGCTCGCCCCACAGATCGGGCCCGGCACGGCCGCCGGAGCCGCCGGAGCCGGCAGGACCACCGAGGCCGGGGGCTCCCCCTGCGCCACGCCCGCCGCCACGCCCGCCGTCACCGCGACCGGGTCCGTCCGGCGGTTCCTCGGTCCACCTGCGTCGGTTGCTCACCGTGCCACACCCTCTTCCTGCAGGGCCCGTTCGATCGGCTCGGGACTTCGGAAGCGCCCTCTCCGCCACGCGGCGTCGGCCGCCCCGTCGAAGGGCCCGCCGGTCGGGTCGTCCACCAGGTCCCCGGCGCGTACGACGTCGGCGGAGGGCCGCAGGATGTCGCGGACCACCAGCACGCACAGGTAGCCGGTCGTCGCCATCCGGACCACCACGGCGAGCCAGTAGAGCCGCTCCGCACCGCCGCCCGCGAGGCTGCCGGACAGGTGCAGCCAGATGGCCAGCCAGTAGAGGAGCTCACCGGCCTGCCAGATCGCCCAGTCCCGCCACCGCGGCCGGGCCAGTGCCACGAGGGGCAGCAGCCAGAGGACGTACTGCGGGGAGTAGACCTTGTTCACCAGCAGGAACGCCGCGACGGTCAGGAACGCGAGCTGCGCCAGCCGGGGCCGTCTGGGTGCGAACAGCCCCAGCGCCGCCACGCCGGCACAGGCCAGGCCGAACAACCCGAGGGAGACCGTGTTGACCGCCCTGACCGGGTGCCCGGCCAGCCCGAGGGCGTACCAGATCGACCCGAAGTCGCCCATCCGGGCGGTGTTGAACGACCAGAACACCGCCCAACTGCTCTCCGCGAGCAGCAGCACCGGCAGGTTGACGACCAACCACGCGGCCAGCGCGGACAGCGCCGTCGTCGCCCACAGCCGCATCCGGCCGGTGCGCAGCGCCAGCACCAGCAGCGGTCCCAGCACCAGCAGCGGGTAGAACTTCGTCGCCACGCCGAGCCCGATCAGGACCCCGGCGAGGTACGGACGCGACCGCGACCAGGCCAGCAGCGCACAGGTGGTGAGGGCGACAGCGGCGAGGTCCCAGTTGATGGTGCCGGCCAGCGCGAGCACCGGCGCCGCGGCGAAGAAGAGCACGTCGTACGGCCGGCGAAGGCACATGCGGGCGAGCGCCCACACGGTCACCAGCGCGCAGGCGAACAGGAACACGACGGTGAGGTCGAAGTACAGCACGCTGTCGCGCACCGCGTCCCCGGACCCGAACGCCTGTGTCAGCCAGGCGGTCACCTGCATCACCGCGCCGGTGAGGACGGGGTACTCCAGCGGCGGGTAGTTGCCGGTGTCGAGGTAGGCGAGGTTGCCCTGGGCGAAGCCGCGCTCGCGGTAGAGGTACGGCACGTCGGTGTAGCAGAGATGGCTGAAGGCGTACCCGGACTCACGCGGCCAGCCCACGCCGTGACAGGGCACCTTCTGCAGAACACCGAGGACGAACATCCCCGTCGTCACCGCGAACGCCACCGCCAGCGGTGTCCACCGGGAGCTACTCACGCGCGCGTGCACACCGACCGGTCCGCCGAGCCAGGTGGTCGCAAGGCGGGCCAGGGGATCCTCCCGGGAGGGACTCCTGCTCACCCGCGCCTCCGTCCGGTCCGGCGTCACGTCGGAGCCCATCGTGCCCTATCGCGCTGACGGGGTGGGTACCCTCCCGGCGCCACGCCGAACGACCTGCCCCGCACCAACGGTCGGGACGGCCCGTCGGCTCCGATCCGTGGCAGCAGTCTCCGTCCCGAGCCGAGGATCACGGGAACGGCCGGTGGGGTCCCTTGGTCCTGGTCGGGCTGGGCGAGGAGGTGGGCGTCGGGATGGGCAGGGTGTTGGTCGGCTTGGGCCTCGGACCCGGCGGCTTCCGGGTGAAGGTGGGGGTCGGTGTGGGAGTGTCCGTCGGAGTTGGAGTCGGAGTCGCCGTTGGCGTCGGTGTGGGAGTCGGCGTGGGCGTGAACGTCGGCTTGGGCCGCCGGGTGAACGTCGGCTTGGGGTTGACGACCTTCCCGAGGTTGGCCGGCGGCGGGAACTGGCGTACCGGCTGACCTGCCAGCGCCTCCTTCATGAACTGCGCCCAGATGCGCGCCGGGTAGCCGCCGCCGAAGAACGTGTTCATCCCGCCCACGTTGTCCAGCGACTCCTTCTTCCCGTCGCCGTTCGCGTCCTTGTAGAACGCCACCGACGCGGCCAGCTGCGGGGTGTAGCCCACGAACCACGCCGTCTGGTCCTCGTGCGTGCCGGTTTTGCCCGCGGCGGGGCGGCCGAGGTTCTGCGCCGCCTCCTCCGCGCTGCCGTGCTTCACCACGTCCTGCAGCGCGTAGTCGAGGTCGCGGACCACCGGCTTGGAGAACTCCCGCTTGTCCTGCACCTTCGTCTCGTGCAGGACGTTGCCGCCCGGTGCGGTGACCTTCTCCACCAGGTGCCACGGTGCGCGCCTGCCCTCGGCCGCGAACGTCGCGTAGGAGTTGGCCATGTCCATCGGGGACACCGACGCGAAGCCGAGGGCGATCTTCGCGTGCTTGTCCAGGCCGGGTGAGTTTTCCGGTACGCCTGCGCGCACGGCCGCGTCGTAGACGGCGTCCGGGCCGATGCGGTTGACGGTCAGGTCGACGTAGGCGGTGTTGATCGAGTCCCGGGTGGCCTGCATCAGGTCGACGTAGCGGCCGTAGTCGCGGTTGAACTCGTTGCGCACCTCGTCGCCGTTGTCGAGTTCGAACGGCGAGTTGCCGGCGAACCGGCTGCGCAGCGACACCCGGTCCTCCAGCGCGGCCGCCAGCGCGAACGACTTGAACGTCGAGCCGGGCTGCAGCTTGGCCTGGGTGGCGTCGTTGAACTGGCGCTTGATGTAGTCCTTCCCGCCGTACATCGCGACGACCTCGCCGGTGCCCGGGCGCACGGCGGCGCCGCCGGCGTACACGCCCTTGGCGTTCTTGGTCGGGAAGTTCTTCGCGAACGCGTCCTGCATGGCGCGCTGGGCCTTGGCGTCGACGGTCGTGGTGACCTGCAGGCCGCCGGTCTCGATCTGCGCCTCGCTGTAGCCGAGCCTGACCAGCTCCTTGCGCACCTGGCTGACGAGGTAGCCGCCCGGTCCGCCGTTGTTGGTGGTCTTGCTGAGCCGTTTGATCTTCGGCAGCGGCTCCTGCGCGACCTGGGCGGCGGACAGGTGCCCGAGCTTGGCCATCCCGCCGAGCACGTAGTGGTAGCGAGCCTCCAGGCGCGGCCGGTTGGTCGGGTCAACCGCCGGGTCGTAGATGGACGGCGCCCGGAGCAGGGACGCCAGCACCGCCGACTCCTGGGGCGTGAGCTCCTGGACGTGCTTGCCGAAGTACGCCTGTGAGGCGGTCTCGATGCCCCACGCTCCGCGCCCGAAGTAGCTGGTGTTGAGGTAGTTCTGCAGGATCTCCTGCTTGGACAGCTGCCGCTGGACCTTCAAGGTGATGAAGAGTTCCTTCACCTTGCGGGTCCAGGTCTGCTCCTGGCTCAGGTAGTAGTTCTTGACGTACTGCTGGGTGATCGTGGAGCCGCCCTGGACGTTCTGTCCGCGCGCGGTGTTCCACGCGGCGCGGACGATGCCGGTCGGCGACACGCCGCGGTCGGTCCAGAAGCTGCGGTTCTCCGCGGCGACCACCGCGTCCTGGGTGTTCTTGGGCACCTGGTCCAGCGGCACCGAGATGCGGTTCTGGGCGTGGTAGGAGCCCAGGACGTTCCTGCCGTCGCGGTAGTAGATGGTCGTCGTGTTGGAGTCCAGCATCGCGTTCGGGTCCGGGATGGACGTCCGCGCGTAGCCGATCACGAACGCCGCGATGCCCAGGATGGCGATCCCGAGGAACGCGAACAGGCACCCGAACAGGAAACGCCGCAGACGTCTCCGGGGTCGCCTGCGGGAGCGGTGACCCGCGCGAGGTCCCCGACCCTCGCGGGAGTCGCCGTAGACGTCCACGGAGGTGTGGTCGTCGGCGTACCTGTCTACGTGTCTGCGTGTCACGGTGGCGTTCCAGGGGGTTGCCCGACAGCGGATTGGCGCTGCCGAGGGTACGGCAGATGCCTGGGCTAGGAGTACTCGTCCTCCACCGTGCGCTGCCGGCGCGGCGGGCGTCGTGGCACACCGTCACCGAGGACGTACGAGAGCGTGAGGTGATTCCACGAACAGCCCTGGCAGACCTCGATGACGTAGACGCGGAACTCCCCGTGCTCGCGGGCCATCCTCTCCAGCTCCGGCGTCTGCCGGATCCGGCCGGAGTACTGACCGAGCTCGTCACCGAAGACGTAGGTGACGTGGGTCAGTTTCTCCTTCCGGCAGATCGGGCAGGGCCGGTCGGTTGGTTCCCCGTGAAACTTCGCCGCCCGCAGGAGGTAGGGGTCGGCGTCGCACACGTCGTCCATCACGGTCGCGCGGCCACCGCGTAGCGCCCGCAGCGTCGCCTTGCGCTGCAGGCTGTAATCGACCACGGACCGTTGGGACCACATGTCAACGAGAGTACGGCCTTCGGCTGGAGCGTCGAGTCCCACGGCGCGGGTGCGGCGATCAAACCTGCCGATCGGCCCGGCTGCGATCGGTCCCGGTGCGGTCACCCCTTGCGCTCGTACGCCGCCCGGCTCTATCGTCCGAACATCTCGATTCGATGTATCAAATAGATACATCGAAATGTCCGCAACTCCCTCGAAGCGAGACAGGCCGGACATCCCGACGCGGGATCCGGCCATCGGCCCGGAAAGGACGGTGAGCTGCATGGCACGCCGCGGTGGCGTACTCGAGCTCGCGGTCTTGGGCCTCCTGCACGAGGCCCCGATGCACGGGTACGAGCTGCGCAAGCGCCTCAACGCGAGATTCGGCTGGGGCCGGGCGTTGTCCTACGGTTCGCTCTACCCGTGTCTGAAGTCCCTACTCGCCCGGGACTGCGTCCGCGAGGACTCCTCGGCCGACGACGGCGACCAGACGTCCCCCGGCAGCGCTGCCCGGCGCCGGGCGCGGATCGTCTACCGCCTCACCCCCGCCGGTGAGCAGCGCCTCACCGAACTCCTCGCCGAGGGCGGCCCGTCCGCCTGGGACGACGACAACTTCGGCGTCCGCCTCGCGTTCTTCGCGCGGACCGACGCGGCCGTGCGGCTGCGCATCCTGGAGGGCCGCCGCCGGCGGCTGGAGGAGCGCCTGGACCGCACGCGCGCCCAACTTCACCGTACGCAGGAACGCCTCGACACCTACGCCGTCGAGCTCCAGCGGCACGGCGTGGAGTCCGTCGAGCGGGAGGTGCACTGGCTCAGCGACCTGATCGCCTCCGAGCGCGTGGGCCGCCCGGCGGACCAGCACCCAGAAGTCCACCACCCCGAAGAGATCACCAGAGCGCCACGCCCAAGGGCACTGACAGACCGAGGAGAGCGTCCATGAGCCCGCAGTCGATCCGGGTTGCCATCGTCGGCGTGGGAAACTGCGCGACGTCACTGATCCAGGGAGTCCACTACTACCGCGACGCCGACCCCACCCAGAAGGTGCCGGGGCTGATGCACGTGCGGTTCGGCGACTATCACGTGCGGGACGTGGAGTTCGTGGCCGCGTTCGACGTCGATGCCAAGAAGGTGGGCCTCGACCTCGCCGACGCCACCAGGGCCGGCGAGAACAACACGATCAGGATCTGTGACGTACCCCCGACCGGGATCACGGTGCAGCGCGGTCACACGCTGGACGGACTCGGGAAGTACTACCGGGAGACGATCAGCGAGTCCGAGCAAGAGCCGGTTGACATCGTTGCCGCGCTGCGCGAGGCCGAGGCCGACGTGCTGGTCTCCTACCTGCCGGTGGGTTCGGAGGCGGCGGACAAGTTCTACGCGCAATGCGCGATTGACGCCGGGGTCGCGTTCGTCAACGCCCTTCCGGTGTTCATCGCCACGGACCCGGAGTGGGCGGCGAAGTTCACCGAGGCGGGACTGCCGATCATCGGCGACGACATCAAGAGCCAGGTCGGCGCGACCATCACGCACCGCGTGCTGTCCAAGCTGTTCGAGGACCGCGGCGTCGTGGTGGAGCGCACGTACCAGCTCAACTTCGGCGGCAACATGGACTTCATGAACATGCTGGAGCGCGACCGGCTGGAGTCGAAGAAGATCTCGAAGACGCAGTCGGTCACGTCGCAGATCCCGCACCACCTGGAGAAGCGCAACGTGCACGTCGGCCCGAGCGACCACGTGCCCTGGCTGGACGACCGCAAGTGGGCGTACGTACGACTGGAGGGCCGGGCGTTCGGCGACGTTCCGCTCAGCCTGGAGTACAAGCTCGAGGTGTGGGACTCGCCCAACTCCGCCGGCATCATCATCGACGCGATCCGGGCGGCGAAGATCGCCAAGGACCGCGGCATCGGCGGGCCGATCCTGTCGGCGTCGTCGTACTTCATGAAGAGCCCGCCGGAGCAGTACTCCGACGACGTGGCGCGGGAACTGGTGGAGAAGTTCATCCGCGGAGAGGTCGAGCGCTGAGCGAGCGGCGTGGCCGGCGAGGAACGAGCCGTCCGCGCAGCAAGCGAAGCCGAGACCTCGACCATAGGGCCGGAGGTCGAGCGCTGAGCCGCCTACCCTGCTGGAGTGCGGTTTCTGCGTGACGTCGCCACCCTGCTGGGGCTGGGCTTCTTCCGGCGGCTGTTCGCCGTCCGGCTGGTCTCGCAGTTCTCCGACGGGGTTTTCCAGGTCGCGATCGCGTCGTACGTCCTGTTCTCTCCCGAACGCCAGCCGACGGCCGGCGCGATCGCGGTCGGGTTCGCGGTGTTGTTGTTGCCGTTCTCCCTGCTCGGCCCGTTCTGTGGTGTGTTGCTGGACCGCTGGTCGCGGCGGCAGACGATGCTGTGGTGCAACGCCGTGCGGGCGGTGCTGGTGCTGCTGGTCCTGGCAGTGACGCGCGGGGGCGGCGAGGGGCCGTTGTTCTTCCTCGCTGTCCTCGCCTGCCTTTCTGTCAACCGCTTCTTGCTCGCCGCACTGTCGGCGTCCCTGCCGCACGTGGTTCCCAACGACCGCCTGGTGCTGGCCAACGCGGTCACGCCCACCTGCGGGACGCTCGTCTATCTCGCCGGCCTGGGTGTGGGTTCGACGGTGGCCGCGCTGGGGTGGGGCGCCCCGGCGACCGCGGAGTACGTCGTGCTGGTCCTCGCCAGCCTGGGGTACGCCGCCAGCGCGCTGCTGGTGCTGCGCATTCCGCGGCCGATGCTGGGCCCTGACCTGGCGGCGGCACGCGCCGAGGTCGCGGCGACGGTCCGGCACGTGCTGCGCGGCCTGGCCGACGGGGCGCGGCACGTGGTGGAGTGCCGACCGGCTGCCCTCGGCCTGGCGGCGATCGCGGTCCAGCGGTTCTTCTTCACCCTGTGCACGGTGGCGATCATCCTGCTCTACCGCAACCACTTCGCCGCCGGTGACGCCGCGGCCGGGATCGCCGGCCTGGGTACCGCGGTGCTGGTCTCCGGGCTGGGGTTCGGGTCGGCGGCGCTGCTCACCCCGCTCGCGGTCCGGCGGATCCGGAAGGAGGCCTGGATCGTGGTGCTGTTCCTCGTCGGGGCGGTCGCGGTCGTGGTGCCGGGCACCTTCTTCACCGTGCCGGCGGTCCTGGTGACCGCGTTCGTCCTTGGCCTGTGCGGCCAGGGCGTGAAGATCTGCGTGGACACGCTGGTGCAGGAGACCGTCGCCGACGTCTACCGCGGCCGGGTCTTCTCGCTGTACGACGTGCTGTTCAACTTCGTCGTCGTGCTCGCCGCTGCCTGTGCCGCGCTGTGGCTGCCGCCGACCGGCCGCTCGTACGCCGTCCTCGCCGTCACGGCGGTGGCCTACGCCGCCGCCGCGACCGGCTACGCCCGGCTCACCGGCGTACGCCTGTGGCCGCGCTCCCCGGCCTCCTCCGAGTCGGCCGCGGACTGATCACCCGGCCGCCCGGCCCTGCTCAGGCCCCGGACTCGGGCTGCTCCGACCACCAGCGCAGCAGTTCGGCGCGTACGGCGTCCTTGTCCAGCCGCCCCTCGTCGAGGCGGACCTCCAGCAGGTGCTTGTACGCCCGGCCGACCACGGGGCCGGGCGGGATCCCCAGCGTCTGCATGATCTCGTTGCCGTCGAGGTCGGGCCGGATGCTGGCCAGCTCCTCCTGCTCGGCCAGCAGCGCGATCCGCTCCTCCAGTTGGTCGTACGTCCGCTGCAGGGCGGCCGCCTTGCGCCGGTTACGGGTGGTGCAGTCGGCGCGGGTGAGCACGTGCAGCCGGTCCAGGAGCGGGCCGGCGTCCCGGACGTAACGGCGTACGGCGGAGTCGGTCCACTCCCCGCCGCCGTACCCGTGGAACCGCAGGTGCAGCTCGACCAGCCGGGACACCGCGTCCACCTGGTCACCGGAGAACCGCAGCGCCCGCATCCGCTTGGTGGTTATCCGGGCGCCCTTGACCTCGTGGTGGTGGAAGGTCACCCGGCCACCGTCCTCGAACCTCCGGGTCGCCGGCTTGCCCACGTCGTGCATCAGCGCGGCGAACCTGGTCACGAAGTCGGGGCCGCCGGTGCCCACCCGGTCCTCCATGGCGATCGCCTGGTCGAGGACGGTGAGGCTGTGTTCGTACACGTCCTTGTGGCGGTGGTGCTCGTCGAGCTCCAGCCGCAGGGCGGGCAGCTCGGGCAGCACGTGGTCGGCCAGGCCGGTGCCCACGAGAAGCTCCAGCCCGGCGCGGGGGTCGCCGCCGAGGACCAGCTTCACCAGTTCGTCCCGGACCCGCTCCGCGGACACGATGGTGATCCGGTCGGCCATCGCGTGGATCGCGGCCACCACCTCCGGCGCCACCGAGAAGCCGAGCTGGCTGGCGAACCTCGCCGCCCGCATCATCCGCAGCGGGTCGTCGGTGAAGGAGTCCTTCGGCCGGCCGGGCGTGCGCAACACCCCGGCGGCAAGATCGCTCAGCCCGCCGAACGGATCGACGAACGCCCGGTCGGGAAGGTTGACCGCGAGCGCGTTGACGGTGAAGTCGCGCCGGCCGAGGTCGCCCTCCAGGGTGTCGCCGAACGTGACCGCGGGCTTGCGGCTGTCGGGGTCGTACGCCTCCGCACGGAAAGTGGTGATCTCGATCGTCCAGTCACCCTTGCGGGCGCCGATCGTCCCGAACTCGCGGCCGATGTCCCATACCGCGTCGGCCCAGCCGGTGAGGAGGCGTTCGACCTCGACGGGCCGGGCGCTGGTGGTGAAGTCCAGGTCGAGGCCGAGCCGGCCGAGCAGCGCGTCGCGGACCGAGCCGCCGACGAGCGCGAGCCGGGCACCGACGGCCTGGAACCTGGCGCCGAGTTCGTCGATCACGGGGGCGATTCGCAGGAGTTCTCGGACTCCGCGCTGCTGGGCCTCGCTCAGGTGGTCGGTCGACACGGGAGGCAAGCGTACGGCCTCGGCTGAGCCCGGTACGCCGTGGCGGGCGGGGACCGAGTCAGGCACCCCGCATACGGACATGCCCTAGCATCGAGGCGTGTTGGCGGGTCGAGCAAGGTTGGCGACCGCCGTCGTGGCGGTGCTGGCGTTGCTGGCCTGCGTGGGCGGCCTGGTCACGGGGACAGCCACGCCCGCCTCGGCCCAGGTGCCGGGAGTACGCATCCAGATCGACTCCGTGACGCCGTACGCCACCAAAGGGACGAAAAACCTCCGTCTCACCGGCCGGGTGGTCAACTCCGGGGATGTCGCGCTGTCCACCGTCAACGCGATGTTGTGGTTCGATCAGTCACCCCTCACGTCCCGTGACGAGCTCACCACCGCGGCCGCCGAGCAGCCGGGGGAACGCCTCGGCACCCGGCTGGACCAGCCGTGGAACCTCGTGGACCAGGTGGCGCTGAGGCTGCGGCCGCATGCGTCCGCGCGCTTCGACGTCAAAGTGCCGCTGGCACGGCTGGGACTCAGCGCGGCAGGTGTGTACGTCGTGGGCGTCGACATCCGGGCCACGACGCCGGACTCCAGCCTGCGGGAAACCTGGCGAGCTCGTACCTTCCTGCCGTACCTCCCCGCGGGCACGAAACTGACGCCGGTCGAGGTGGCGTTCGTCCTGCCCGTCACCGCCCGGCCCCGCCTGGTCGACGGCGACGTCGTGCACGGCCCGGCCGCGAGCAACGACGCCGGTGGGACGGTGGCGCTGAGGGACTTCGCGCCCGACGGGCGGCTGAGCCGGCTGCTCCAACTCGGCGCCGACCACGACCTGAGCTTCCTCGTCGACCCGTCCCTGCTGGACGAGGCGCGGCGGATGTCCGACGGGTTCACCACCTCGTCGGGCACCAGGGTCGGCCCCGACCAGACCGCGGACGTACGCCGGTGGCTCAACCGCGCCCGGGGAGTGCTCGCCGCGGGCGACGCGAAGATGCTGCCGTACGCCGACCCCGACCTGCCCACCCTGCAGCGCTACCACCTCACCGACCGCTTCCCCCAGGCGGTCCGGGCCGCCGCCCAGGCCTCGGACCAGTACCAGACCGGCGGCACCCTGGTCTGGCCCGGGGCGGGCTACGCCGATGCCGGCACCCTGGAGACGATCGCCGCCAGCAAGGCGCACACGGTGCTGCTGTCCCAGCGGGCCCTGCCCGCCCTGCCCAAGGACGGCTCCAGCCCGGTGGCGTCGCTGGCCACCCCCGAAGGCGCGGTGACCGCGCTCGTCGCCGACCCCTCCCTGACCGCCGGTGGACCGGGCGGGCAGTCCTCGCCGGTGGGCATCCAGCAGCGGTTCCTGAGCGAGACCGCGCTGGCGGCGATGCAGGGCGGCGACCCGGCCACCACGCTGCGGCGGATGGTCGCGGCGATGCCACGCGACTGGAACCCCGGCGCCTCCGGGGACACGTTGTTCCGCACCGTCGAGTCCGTCTCCTGGCTGCGCCCCCTCTCGGTCGGTGCGCTGCTGTCCCAGGCGCCGACGGCCTACGGCGGCCCCCTGCGTACGTCCCCCAGCGACACCCGCGCCGAGCTGAGCCCGCGGCACGTCCAGCACCTGCGCGACCTCGCGGCCAGCTCGGCCATGCTCCTGGACATGCTGGCCGAGCCGGAGCGGTCCCGACCGGCGCTGGACCGGGAGTTCCTGCGGGCGGCGTCCACGTCGTGGCGGGGGGACGACGCCGACGCGATCGAACTCGTCGACACCATGAACTCCCGGATCCGCAAGGCCATCGGCCAGGTCGAGGTCGTCCCGCCACGCCTGGTGACCCTGTCCAGCCAGACCGGCCGGTTCCCGGTGACGATCTGGAACCGCGGCCGCCAGCCGGTGGAGGTACGCCTCGAGGTGCGCCCCCGCGACCCCGACATGCTCAAGGTGGCCCCGATCGACCCGGTGCGCGTCGACCCCAACCGCAAGGCGACGGTGAGCGTGACGGCGCAGGCCCCGGCGGACAGCACGGTCCGGTCCGCGGTGCAGATGGAGGCGCGGGTGACGACCCGCTCCGGAGCGTCGTTCGGCGCCACCCAGCCGTTCTTCGTCAGGGTCACCGGCTACGGTCGGGTCGGCTGGGTGGTCATCTTCGTCGGCCTGGGGCTGTTGCTGCTGGCCGCCGGTACGCGTATCGTCCGGCGGCTGCGGGCGGCCGCGGCGGCACGGAGGGCCACGGCCGACGGCGGGGGGGAGGCGGCCGGCACGGCCGGCGAGCCGGGCGGACCCGACGGACCCGCTCCGGACGGGCAGGCGCCGGGCAACCCGGCCCGGTCGAACGGCAGGTCCGCCCAGCCGCACGACAGGGATCCAGGCACCCGGCCCGGATCCCAGCCCGGCTCTCCTGGCCCCGACATGACGAAGGCGAAGCGGTGAACGGTGACGTCGCTGTCCCCCAGAAGAAGGAACCACGAAAGGAGCAGCAGACCAGCCTGCTGCGCGCCAGCGCGGTCATGGCGGCCGGCACCGTGGTCTCCCGGGTCACCGGCTTCGTCCGCAGCCTGGTCCTCGTCTGGGCACTCGGCACGGCGTTCTTCGCCGACACGTTCAACCTCGCCAACACGATCCCGAACTCGCTCTACATCCTGATCGCCGGCGGCGCGCTCAACGCGGTCTTCGTCCCCCAGCTCGTCCGGGCGATGAAGAACGACCCGGACGGCGGCGTGGCGTTCGCCCAGCGGCTGCTCACGCTGGCGGCCCTCGTCCTGGCCGCCATGAGCGTGGTGGCCGTAGTGTGCGCACCGCTGCTGGTGCGCGCCTACTCCGGCGCCGCGATGAACGCGCCGGCCAACCGGCCGTACTTCGACCTCGCTGTGGCGTTCGCGTGGTACTGCCTGCCGCAGATCTTCTTCTACGGCCTGTACGTCATCCTCGGGCAGATGCTGAACGCCCGCGGGCGGTTCGGCCCGATGATGTGGTCGCCGATCCTGAACAACATCGTCTCGATCGTGGTGTTCGTGGCGTTCATCGTGATCTCCGACGCGGACAGCCCGCAGGAGATCACCACCGCGCAGATCCTGTTGCTCGGCCTCGGCTCGACCCTCGGCATCGCCGTGCAGGCGCTGTGCCTGCTGCCCGTGCTGCGCAGCGCGGGCTTCCGGCTCCGCCCGAGGTTCGACTTCCGGGGCGGCGGCATCGGCAAGTCCGGCAAGCTGGCGATCTGGACCATCGGCTTCGTCCTGGTCAACCAGGTGTGGTTCATCGTGGCCACCCGGCTGACCACCGCGGTGAGTGCGCAGGCGCTGACGAAGTTCGGGCACGACAGCGGATACGGCCTCACGCCGTACCTCAACGCCTACCTCATCCTGATGCTCCCGCACGCGGTGATCACGGTCTCGATCGTGGCCGCCCTGTTGCCCCGGATGAGCCGGTCGGCGGCCGAGGGCGACGACGGCGCGGTCCGTGACGACCTGTCGTACGGCCTGCGCCTCACGGCGGTGGCGATCATCCCGGCGTCGGTCGCGTTCCTCGCCCTCGGCGCCGACATGACCAGCGCGCTGTTCTTCTTCCTGCACGGCGACGCGGACACCAGCGCGCGGTTCATGGGGTACGTCCTGATGGGTTTCGCGCTCGGACTGATCGGGTTCTCCAGCCACCACATCGTGCTGCGCGGCTTCTACGCCTACGAGGACACCCGCACGCCGGTCTTCGTCCAGATCGGCGTGGTCGCGGTGGGCATCGTCTGCGCGGTGATCGCCTACACCGTCCTGCCGGTGCAGTGGAAGACGGTGGGCATCGCCGCGTCGTACGGCCTGGGCTACTGGATCGGGTTTCTCGGCAGCCTGGTCGTGCTGCGCCGCCGGATGGGCGGGGTCGACGGGCGCCGACTGTTCAGTACGTACGCCCGGGCCGGCGGGGCGGCCCTGATCCCCGGTGCGCTCGCGTACGCCCTCGCCCGGCTCGTCACCGCGGGGCTCGGCGAGTCCCCGCTGGTGGAACTGCTGGCGGTGGCCGTGGGCGGCGTGGTCCTGCTCGGGGGATACCTTGTGCTGGCGAGGCTCTTCGCGGTCCGGGAGATCGCCGAGCTCCTCGGCCTTCTCCGTGCTCGGCTGGGCCGGTCCGCGGCCTGACGGCCCTCCGGCGCTCGTCGCCGGGCGAGGCGCTCGTAGCATTCGGGCATTAGCATGTAGGCGCAGTCAGACAGTCCGGGACGGATCCGCGTCCCTCGGCGAGCAGGAGGGCCGTGCATCCGACCGATGTCGACCCGGGCGTGACGCTCGCTGGTCGTTACCGTGTCGCCGAGCTTCTCGCGGAGACGCCCGGCGACGGTGGGGTAGCGCAGACCTGGCGGGCCATCGACGAGGTCCTCTCACGTTCCGTGGTCGTGCACGTGCTGGCCGCGGACGACCCGCGGGTCGACCATCTACTGGAGGCGTCCCGGCGGGCCGCGACGGCCGCCGACGTGCGGTTCATCCGGGTGCTCGACGCGCTCCGTGACGACGGGGTCGCCTACGTCGTCCGCGAATGGGTGGCCGGCCGTAGCCTCGGCGCGCTGCTGGCCGACGGACCGCTGCCACCACAACAGGCCGGACTGCTGGTCCGTGAGGTGAGCGAGGCGATCGCCCGCGCCCACGACCAGGGTCTTTCCCACGAGCGGCTCGATCCGGACGCGGTGGTGGTCACCGACACCGGGTCCATCAAGATCGTCGGGCTGGCGACCCAGGCCGCGCTCAGCGGTGCTCGCACCGACGAGGAGACCGGCACCGATCCGCAGCGTGAGGACGCGGTCGGCCTCGGCCGGCTCCTCTACGCCGCGCTGACCGCGCGCTGGCCGGCCGGTCCACGCAGCGGACTGAACGCCGCACCCCGCGCGGCCGACGGAACACTCCTGTCCCCGCGTCAGTGCCGGGCAGGCGTTCCACGCCCCCTGGACGAGATCACCGAGCGGATCCTCGACGAGCAGCCCCGGCACGGTGACCCCCTGACCACGCCGCAGCAGATCGCGGCCGCGCTCACCGAGGTCGTCGGCATGACCCCGATCGAGGGAGTGCTCCCGCCGGCCTCGGCGTCGGGCGACGAGCACGACCACGGTCACCATGCGGGCGGGCCACCCAACTACGCCGACGCACCCACCCAGGTGGGCGTCCCGCCGGTCGGGGCCACCCGCGGCGACCTCAACGGCCGCGCCCCGGCCCACACCCAGCACATCGGTGCCGCCGGCGACCTCGGCGACCAGACCCAGCGGGTCGCCGCCGCCGACATGTCCCACACCGCGATGCATCCGCGCGGCAACTACGCCCCGCCGCACCCGCCCGCGCAGGCGCCGCACCACTACCCCGAGCACGAGCGTGAGCAGCGGCCACGCTGGTGGCGGATCGCCGCGGCCTTGGTGGCGCTGCTGGTGCTGGCCGGCGCCGGGTTGCTGGGCTACCAGCTGATGAGCGCGGCGTTCGACAGCCCCGGTCCCACGAGGACACCCTCGGCCGGTGGCAGCCCCTCCCCCTCCAAGACCAACGTAGCGGCGGCAGGCTCGCCCATCCGGATCACCGGCGCGAAGGACTTCGACCCGCCGCCGGGGGGGAACGGCGAGGAGCACCCCGAGGACGTCGACAAGGCCTACGACGGCAACCAGTCCACCTTGTGGACGACGATGAGCTACCACAACAACCCCCAGCTCGGCGGGCTCAAGCCGGGCGTGGGCGTCTGGTTCGACCTCGGCAAGCCGGCCGACGTGGGCCGGGTCGAGCTCAGCCTGCGCAGCGGCGGCACCGACGTCCAGCTGCGCGCGGCGCCGGAGAGCGCGTCGAGCGCACCGTCCGCCATCGACGACTGGCAGCAGATCGCCAAGCAGGACGGCGCAGGCGGTGAGGTGACGCTGCGTCCGGACAAGCCGGTGCGCACCCGGTTCCTGCTGGTCTGGCTGACCAAGCTGCCGCCCGACGGTTCTGACTACCGCG
This sequence comes from Actinopolymorpha sp. NPDC004070, assembly GCF_040610475.1. Lineage (NCBI taxonomy): Bacteria > Bacillati > Actinomycetota > Actinomycetes > Propionibacteriales > Actinopolymorphaceae > Actinopolymorpha > Actinopolymorpha sp. NPDC004070. The sequence goes on from NZ_JBEXMJ010000002.1 coordinate 338,391, forward strand.
GCGGGATTGCGGAGATCGTCGTACGCCGATGACCACCAGCACCCCGGACACCCTCGCCGAGGGCGGCGGTGCACCAAGCGACCGGGACCTCATCGCGGCACACGTGGCCGGTGACCCGGAGGCGTTCGCCACACTGTTCCGGAGGCACCGCGACCGGCTGTGGGCGGTTGCGCTGCGCACGATGTCCGACCCGGACGAGGCGGCCGACGCCCTGCAGGACGCGCTGATCTCGGCGTTCCGCAACGCCGGCCAGTTCCGCGGCGACTCGGCGGTGACCACCTGGCTGCACCGCGTCGTCGTCAACGCCTGCCTGGACCGCATCCGGCGACGTGCCGTCCGGGCGGCCGACCCGCTGCCTGACGACGACCGCGCGGCCGAGCTCGCCGCCGACCGGCCGCCGGACCCCGCCGAGGCGCAGGAGCTCCGGATCGACGTCCTCACCGCGCTCGACTCGCTCAATCCGGACCAGCGGGCGGCGATCGTGCTGGTCGACATGGAGGGCTACTCCGTGGAGGAGGCGGCCCAGATCCTCGACTGTGCCCCGGGGACGATCAAGAGCCGATGCGCGCGGGGCCGGGCCAGGCTCGTCCCGCTGCTGGCCCACCTCCGGCCCACAGCCGGAGCCGTTTCCGAGGCCGCCGAAGCCGGGGGGAACCACCCGGCGGCACCTGACGTCCAACGCGTTCGAGGGGCCCGGAGCGACCAGGATCCCGACCACACCCTGTCGGCGGCCCCCCACCGCCGAGGAGGCGCGCGACGACGTGGAGGTGAGGCGAAGTGACGGCCGGCCCGCACGTTGACGACGACACCCTGGCCGACGCACACGCCGGGCTCCTGTCCGATGCCGAGAACGCCCGGATCGACGCCCACCTCGCCGGCTGCGCGGAGTGCGCGGCCGCCGCGGACGCACACGCGGAGCTCGCGCATCTGCTCCGGGAGAGCGCGGCCGTCCCCACCCAGATACCGTCGGCGGTCGCCGACCGGATGGAGTCGGCCCTCGCGGCGGAGGCCCGCAACCGCGCCACCGAGCAGGCCACCGACCAGCCCGCAGTGAGCTCGCTCTCTGCTGCCCGCGGAGCTGCCCGCGACCGCGCCGACCGCCGAGCCGGATGGCGTCGTCCGTCCCGGCTCCTCGCCGTCGCCGCCGGCGTGGCCGTCCTCGCTGCCGGTGCCGGCGTGGCCGGAAGCCTCCTCGCCGACCGCAACGACGTCCCGGTGGCCGGTGGTTCACACTCCACCGCGGCGCGCACCCCGTCTCCGTCGACGGCCTCTCCGTCGGTGCGACCGATGCGCCCCAAGAGCTACAGCTTCAGCGCGAAGGCGGCGAAGACGGACTTCTCCGCAGCCGGCTTCGGCAGCCAGGTGGGCACCGTCCTCGAGGCGGCCGCCCCGAAGGCACCGGGCAAACCGATCGGCCCGCAGAGCAACAACGGCATCGCAGGCGACCCGAGCCCCTGCGTCACCCGTGTCCTGGACGACGCGGGTGCGGGTGGGACGCTGCTCGACACGGTCGGAGCACGCTTCGCCGGTGCTCCCGTGATCGTCGCGCTGGTCAGGACCAGCGGTGGCTCCGCGGGCGAACCCAAGGTCCGGGCGTACGCCGTCGCGGGGTGCCCTTCCGCGCAGGCCCACATCGTCCACTCCGCGCAGGTGCCGGTGCGCTGATCCCCGCCACCGCCCACCCGTCGGCTGTGGCCGGCATCGACCGGTTTGTCACCGATGTCACCGGCGGCATCACCGCGCGTGCGGGCCACCGGGCGACCGGATGGCTCCGGAATGCCCGGCGCCTAGGATCGGTTACGCATGGGCAGCGTCAGTTGCTTTGGAGAGCGAGGTAGTCCGTGTCCGATGTCCGCAATGTGATCGTGGTCGGCTCCGGGCCCGCGGGATACTCCGCGGCGCTCTACGCCGGACGCGCACGGCTGCAACCGCTGGTGTTCGAGGGATCGGTCGAGGCCGGCGGTGCTCTGATGAACACCACCGAAGTGGAGAACTTCCCCGGTTTCCCGGACGGCATCATGGGCCCGGACCTGATGGACAACTTCCGCAAACAGGCCGAACGCTTCGACGCCGAACTTGTCGCCGACGAGGTGCACAGCGTCGACCTGACCAACGAGGTCAAGGTCGTTCGCGACTCCGCCGGGGTCGAGCACCGGGCGTTCGCGGTCATCCTCGCGATGGGCTCGGCCTACCGCAAGCTCGGCGTCCCGGGCGAGGAGCACCTTTCCGGGCACGGCGTGTCCTGGTGTGCCACCTGTGACGGCTTCTTCTTCCGCGACCAGGACATCGCCGTCGTCGGCGGCGGTGACTCCGCGATGGAGGAGGCGCAGTTCCTGACGAGGTTTGCCCGGTCGGTGACCGTGGTGCACCGTCGCGACACGCTGCGGGCCAGCAAGATCATGCAGGACCGCGCCATGGCCAACCCCAAGATCAAGTTCCTGTGGAACACCGAGGTGCTGGCGGCCGAGGGCACCGACAAGCTGGAAGGCCTGCTGGTGCGGGACACCCGGACCGGCGAGCAGTCGACGTTGCCCGTGACCGGGTTCTTCGAGGCGATCGGGCACGACCCGCGCAGTGAGCTCGTCCGTGGGCAGGTCGACCTCGACGAGGCCGGCTACGTGCTGGTCGACCACCCCAGCACCCGTACCAACCTGCCAGGAGTGTTCGCCGCCGGTGACCTCGTGGACAGCATCTACCGGCAGGCCGCCACCGCGGCCGGGACCGGTGTGGCCGCCGCCCTGGACGCGGAGCGTTACCTGGCGGCGCTGGAAGACGACACGGACGTGCGGACCGCACAGACCGTGGAAGCCTGAGACGAAACCCTCAAGAGGAGACACCAGTGGGCGATATCAAGCCGGTGACGGATGCCGAGTTCCCGACGACGGTCCTGCAGAGCGACAAGCCGGTCGTCGTCGACTTCTGGGCGGAATGGTGCGGTCCCTGCCGTCAGGTGGCGCCCGTACTGGAGGAGCTCGCCAAGGAGTACGCCGACAAGATCACGTTCCTCAAGCTGAACGTGGACGAAAACCCGCAGACGCCGCTCGAGTACCGCGTGACCGGCATCCCGACCATCAACGTCTACCAGGGCGGTCAGGTCGTGAAGTCGCTGGTCGGTGCGCGTCCCAAGGCCGCGATCAAGGCCGAGCTGTCCGACCTCGTCACCGCCTGACCGGCTGGGACGCACCACTGGGTCGCGGCGAGCCGCACCAGGTGAGGGGCGACCGGCCCCCGGGTTCTGCGAAGGCCCCGACCGTACGAACCGATCGCCTCGTCCCGCCAACCCGGCGGGCACGAGGTGGCGGGCGGCGGCCGGGGCCTTTCGTGTGCCGACTTCCCTTCCAGGCCTCGCGGTCGGCCCGGTGCCGACTTCCTCGTCGGGGCCCGCTCGCCGGCGAACTGGTCGACTGAGCCCGCTCACCTCGGGCCGCCCGCCCTCCCGGATCCCCCATCCGTAGGGCCCGTGGGTGGGAGCCCGTCGGTAGGAGCCCGGCCACCCACCATGGCCGACCCCACGACTACCGCACTGGTCCCGTCCTGCACCGGGCGGATGGCATCCGCCACGCTCGGCTCGTTCGCCGGGGGCCGCCCCGAGGGATGAGTCCTGCCAGCGGGCATGGATAGCATGGCGACGCCGATCCGGGCCCAGGCCGGGGCCCTGTGCGTACGCGACTTCGGAGGCGCCCATGACCGAGCACCGATACGGGCTGGGCGACCGCGGTCCCGCGGTGGCCGAGATCCGTACGAAGCTGGTCCAGCTGGGCATACTGCCGGCGACGGCGGAGGCCGCCGGGCAGGTCGACGCGCCGTACGACGACAGCGTCGACCAGGCGGTACGCCAGTTCCAGCAGCAGCGCGGGCTGACAGCCAACGGGGTGGTCGATGCCGAGACCTACCGCGTCCTCGACGAGGCGCGGTGGCGGCTCGGTGACCGGCTGCTGTCCTACACCGCGGGCCACCTCCTCACCGGTGACGACGTGGCGACGCTTCAGCGCCGGCTGATGGAGCTGGGGTTCGAGGTCGACCGGGTCGACGGGATGTACGGCCCCAGCACCGAACACGCCGTACGCGAGTTCCAGCACAGCGTGGGCGCGCCGGCCGACGGCACCTGCGGCCCGGTAACGTTCAAGGCGCTCGCCCGGCTGTCGCCGATCGTCACCGGTGGACGTGCCGATGCGCTCCGCGAGTCCGAGCGCATCCACCGCTCCGGCCCCCGGCTGCCGGGCAAGGTGGTCGTCATCGACCCCGGACACGGCGGCGCCGACCGGGGTTGCTCGGCCAACGGCCTGTCCGAGGCGGAGATCGCCTTCGACCTCGCCTGCCGGATCGAGGGCCGGCTGGAGGCCACCGGCGTCCGCGTCTATCTCTCGCGTGGCCGTGACGCGAGCCCGGACGAGGCCAACCGCGCACGGTTCGCCAACGAGACCGACGCCGACCTCGTCGTGTCACTGCACGTCGACGAGCACCCCAACCCACACGCCAGCGGGGTCGCGACGTACTACTACGGCGCCGCAGGCCACGAGGACGACATCCCGTCGACGCTGGGCGAACGCTTCGCCGGCCTGGTGCAGCGCGAGATCGTCGCCCGGACCGACCTGCGCGACTGTCACACCCACGCCAAGACCTGGGACCTCCTCCGCTACACGCGGATGCCGGCCGTCCGGATCGAACTCGGCTACGTGACGAACGCCAGCGACGCGGCCCGGATCTCCGATCCCGGCTTCCGGGACGTCGTCGCCGAGGCGATCGTGGTGGCCGTTCAGCGGGTCTACCTGCCGCCGGAGATGGACGCGCCGACCGGAGTACTCCAACTCGGCGAACTCATCCGCTGACCACGTCCGGCTGATCGCCCGGCCCTGCTTGCTCGTCGTACCGTCTGTGGTCGGGCGGACCCGGTCGCCTGTCGCGTGCCGTCAACAGGCTCTTGCGACCGTCTCCCTGTCAACGTCGGCCTGTCAACATCGGCCTGTGAATCCGGACGTCGCCGATGATCGTCCCTCCCGGCTTCGTCGTAGTGATTGCGAATCGACCTGGCAGACGGCCTCCTGTCAACGTCGCCCTGCGGGTGACAAGACCGGGTCGACAGTGGGACGGAGGGACCGGATCCATCCCCTCAGCCCGAACCCGGGCCCGGCGGTCAGGCGGGGTTCGGAATGCCCTCGGGAGTCATGGAGTCGATCAGCTTCTCCAGCGCCGCCTCGACATCCTCCTTCCAGGTCAGGACGTTGCGGAGCTCGATCCGCAGCCGGGGGTACCGGTGATGTGGACGTACGGTCTTGAATCCCACCGACAGCAGGAAGTCCGCGGGCAGCAGACACTCGGGTCGATGCCAGCTGGTGTCTCCGAACACCTCCACCGCGCGTACGCCTCGGCGGAGCAGATCCTTCACCACGCTCTGGATCATCACCCGTCCGAGGCCCGCCCCCGCGAAGTCGGGGAGCACGCGCGCCGTCATCAGCAGCACCGCGTCCGCGCTGACCGGTGAGGTGGGAAAGGCGACCGAGCGGGGGACGTACGACGGCGGTGCGTACATCACGAACGCCGCAGGCACCTCGTTAACGTAACAGACCTTTCCGCACGACCCCCACTCCAGCAGGGCGGCGGAGATCCACGCCTCCTTCTCAAGCCCCGGGTCACCCGCGTCCTCGGCGTGCTGGCGCGCGACCGGGTCGAGCTCCCAGAAGACGCACTGCCGGCACGGCCACGGCAGATCGTCGAGGTTGTCGAGAGTGATGTTGACGATACGGCGTGTCGTACCCATGGTGCCGCTACCTGCGCCCACCCCGATCGGCCCGGCCGGCGGTGACGGCGTGACCGACCCGGTGCGCCTGGGCGGGGCCGGCGTGATCCGCCTTCGCCTCAGAGGTCGACGAATCGCCCGAACCGATCGAATTGTCCGAATTCTTCGAATTACCGGAAACCAGGACGCTCGCCGGATAGCTGGCGGTCTGGTCCTCGGAGGCCACCGGAGCGGCGTATCCACCGGCGTACTCGGCCACGGGTTCGCCCACGCGGAGGTGTCGTCGCCTCAGTAGCGCGCTCACAAAACCGGCGAGCGCTCCCGCACCGATGCCCATCAGCATCCAGGTGACGATCCGCATGACTACCCTTCTGGTGCTGACCCAGCTCCCCGCGAGGCCGCTCCATAGGGCATCGTAGTAGCGAGTGGGCAGCCCAGGGGGCATGTGGCTGCGCGCTTCCGCGAAGAGAGGAGCGTACGCCGCTATGGAGGGCAGTCCGGACCACCGGCCAGTACACCGCGAGACGAGGTTCGACGCCGACGTCACGCGGTACGCAGCGCGCGCCAAAGGCATGGTCGCCTCCGAGATCCGTGCGTTGTTCTCCGTCGCCAACCGGCCGGAGGTCGTCTCCCTCGCCGGCGGCTCCCCCAACATCTCCGGGCTTCCTCTCGACGTCGTGGGCTCCCTGCTCAACGAACTCGTGGTCGACCACGGCGCGGTCGCGATGCAGTACTCCCCGGCCCAGGGAGATCCGCGGCTGCGGGAGCAGATCACCGACGTGATGTCCGAGGTGGGCATCGACGCCAACCCCGACGACGTGGTAGTCACTGTCGGTAGCCAGCAGGCCCTGGACCTGGTGACCCGGATCTTCTGCGACCCCGGTGACACCGTCGTGTGCGAGGCCCCGAGTTACGTCGGTGCGCTCGGCGTCTTCGCCGCCTACCAGTGCGACGTGGTCCACGTCGAGATGGACGACCAGGGGCTGGTGCCCGAGCACCTGGACAACGCGCTCACCTCCCTGGCGGCGCAGGGCCGGCGGGTGAAGCTGCTGTACACCATCCCGAGCTACCACAATCCGATGGGCGTCTCGCTCAGCGCGGACCGGCGGCAACGGGTGCTGGAGATCTGTCACCGGCACGACGTCCTGGTGGTCGAGGACGACCCGTACGGCCTGCTCGGCTTCGAGGGCGAGCCCTACCGCGCGCTTCGCGCCGACGACCCGGCCCGGGTGGTCTACCTCGGGTCCTTCTCCAAGACCTTCGCACCCGGATTCCGGGTGGGCTGGGCGCTGGCGCCGCACGCGATCCGGGACAAGCTGGTGCTGGCCCAGGAGTCGGCGACGCTGTGCCCGCCGACGTTCAGCCAGTACGCCGTGGCGACCTACCTCGCCAACCATGACTGGAAAGGTCAGATCAAGTCCTTCCGGGAGATGTACCGCGAGCGCCGGGACGCGATGCTCGAGTCGCTGGCCGACCTGATGCCGGCCACCACCACGTGGACCACCCCGCGAGGCGGCTTCTTCGTGTGGGTCACTCTTCCCGAGGGCATCGACGCGAAGGCTATGTCGCCGCGCGCGGTGACGTCCCGGGTGGCGTACGTGCCCGGTACGGCCTTCTACGCCGACGGGTTCGGCTCCCAGAACATGCGGCTGTCGTACTGTCTGCCCCCGCCGGAGCGGATCCGGGAGGGTGTCCGCCGATTGGCGGCGGTGGTGGAGCGGGAACTAGACCTTCGGGAGACCTTCGGGCCCGTACGCGGTGGCCGCGACGGAGGTATCGAGTTCCCTGGCCCGGAAGTGCACTGACAAGTGCACTTGATCGAGACGAGCGGGCGAGCCGGTTGGTGACGAAGGGACGGCAGATGAGCGATCTTGGCCGCGTGGTGGTTCTCGCGGGCGGACTTTCCCACGAACGCGAGGTGTCACTTCGGTCAGGACGCCGGGTCAGCGAGGCGCTTCGCGACGTCGGAGTCGAGGTCGAGGAACGCGACGCGGACGCCGGCCTGATCCCGTCCCTCCAGGCCGATCCGCCCGCCGCCGTCTTCCCGCTGCTGCACGGCGTGGCGGGCGAGGACGGCGCGCTGCGAGAGGTGCTGGACCTTCTCGAGGTGCCGTACGCGGGTTCGACGCCGGCGGCGTGCCGGTCGGCGTTCGACAAGCCGGTGGCCAAGACCGTGGTGTCCGCCGCCGGTGTCCGGACGCCGGAGTCGGTCGTACTCCCGCACGAGACGTTCCGTGAACTGGGTGCGCAGGCGGTCCTCGACCGGATCGTCGACCGGCTGGGGCTGCCGCTGGTGGTGAAACCCACCCGTGGTGGCTCCGCCCTCGGCTGCAGCGTCGTCCACGACGTGTCCGAACTCCCCGCCGCGATGGTCAGCTGCTTCGCCTACGGCGACGTCAGCCTCCTCGAACGCCACGTCGCAGGCACCGAGGTCAGTGTGACGGTGGTCGACGTGGGCGACGGCCCACAGGCGCTCCCGGCAGTGGAGATCGTGCCGGACAGCGGGGTGTACGACTACGCGGCGCGCTACAACGCCGGAGCGACGGAGTTCATCGCACCCGCCCGGCTCGGCGAAGAGAGCGCCGCCGCGTGCGCGCAGATGGCGCTGGCCGCTCACGAAGCGCTGGGACTACGGGACCTGTCCCGCAGCGACTTGATCGTCGACGCCGACGGGCAGCCGTGGTTCCTGGAGGTCAACGTCGCGCCCGGTATGACCGAGACCTCGCTGGTGCCGCTGGCGTTGGAGTCGGCAGGACTGGACCTGGGCGTCGTTTGCCGCGAACTGCTCGACGCGGCCGTCCGACGCGCCGTGCCGGCGCGTACCGCCTAGCGTCCTTTGCCTCGGACCACCTCGGTCCGGTCGCGCTCCTACAACTCGCCCGCCCGGTCGTGTAACTCGCCGATCGACCTGCGACGGGTTTCATCGCAGGTCGAGCTGAACCCTCCTCCGGCGTCAGGCCTTCGCCGGCGTCAGGGCTTCGCCGGCACGGTCATCCGCAGGCTGATTCCTGGCGGCCACAACCGGGGCGGCGGCAGCGGATGAATTGTGTCCAACACGTGCATAAGGCGGCCGGTGACCTGGGGATGTACCTGTGAGTTACGGCACCCGCGGTGGATCCTCAGTCGGCCACCGCCTCTCACAGCCGCCACCGACAACGCTCCTACCTGCAGGTTTACCGCGCCCGCCCGTTGCTCGAAGGTGCGACCCAGTGTGGAAAGTGGTGTGGAAAAACCTGGGGATCAACGAGGTTTCGGGCCGTCAGACCTGTTCGGCACTGCCCACGATCTCCGCTGTCGGCGGGTCCATCAGTCCGATGATGCGCTCCAGGTCGTCCAGCGAGGCGAACTCCACCGTGATCCGTCCCTTCGACCGGCCCAGGGCCACCTTCACCCGGGTTTCGAAGCGGTCACCGAGGCGGCTCTCCAGGTCCGCGAGCCGAGGTGCCACCGGCTTCGACGAACGCCTGGGCTTCGCCTTCTCACCCTCGCCGAGGCCGACCGCGATGATCTCCTCGAGAGCGCGGACCGACAGGCCCTCCGCGATGACGCGGTGCGCGAGCCGGTCCTGGGTCTCCTCGTCGTCCACCGCGAGCAGGGCTCTCGCGTGTCCAGCAGTCAGCACGCCGGCCGCGACCCGGCGCTGCACGGCCGGTGGGAGCTTCAGCAGCCGCAGCGTGTTGCTGATCTGTGGACGAGATCGCCCGATCCGCTGCGCCAGGTCGTCGTGGGTGCAGCCGAAGTCGTCGAGCAGCTGCTCGTACGCGGCCGCCTCTTCGAGCGGGTTGAGCTGAGCCCGGTGCAAATTCTCCAGCAATGCGTCCCGCAGCATCGCGTCATCGCCGGTGTCCCGGACGATCGCGGGAATCTTCTCCAGGCCGGCTTCCTGCGTCGCCCGCCAGCGGCGTTCGCCCATCACCAGTTCGTAGGAGCCGGCGTCCAGGCGACGTACGACGATCGGCTGGAGCAGGCCGATCTCCTTGATCGAGTGGACGAGCTCGGCCATGGCCTCCTCGTCGAAGACCTGCCTCGGCTGACGGGAGTTCGGCCTGATCGCGTCGACCGGCACCTCCGCGAAGTGCGCTCCCGCGACAGCGGGTGCCTCGACGGCCTGGGCAGTCGTCACACCGCCGACGTCACCGGTGTGCTCGGCGGCCGTTGCCGCCGATCCGTCGTGGTCGGCCGACGGCATCGGATGGCTGGCTCCCTGCGGCGGTGCCGGCGGAATGAGCGCGCCGAGCCCACGACCCAAACCACGTCGAACCGTCATCGAACGTCCCCTCGCTTGGTAGCTTCTGCGGTGGTCGAGCCTAGTACGTCTGAGTTGTCACCATCGCCTGGACGACCGCCCTGTGGCGGCCGACTCGGGGGCGGGGCCGCCGGGTCGCGGTACGCCAGCTCCCGAGCAGCCTCGAGATAGGACAACGCGCCGGAAGAGCCGGGGTCCCAGGTCATCGCCGTCTGCCCGAAGCTCGGCGCCTCCGAGATGCGGACCGAACGCGGAATCGACGTGCGCAGCACGGCGGAGCCGAGGTTCTCTCGCGCGTTCTCCGCAACCTGGGCCGACAGCCTGGTGCGTGCGTCGTACATGGTCAGCAGCACCGTCGAGACCGTGAGTTCCTGGTTGAGCTCACGCACCAGCTCGACGATCTTGAAGAGGGTCTCCACGCCTTCCAGCGCGTAGTACTCGCACTGGATCGGGACCAGCACCTCCTCACCGGCCACCAGCGCGTTCATGGTGAGCAACCCGAGCGACGGCGGACAGTCGATCATCACGTAGTCGAACCGCTCTCCCGCCGCCTCCTGGTCTCGGAGGTAGGTGTCGAGGGCGCGCTTGAGTCGGCTCTCCCGCGCCACCACGCTGGCGAGTTCCAGCTCCGCGCCCGACAGGTCGATCGTGGCGGGCACCGCCCACAACGTCGGGAAACGCGGGACGGTGTGGACGAACTTCTCCAGCGGCTGGCGATCCACGACCACGTCGTAGATACCTGGCGCGCCCTCGCCATGCTCGATTCCCAGCGCGGTCGACGCGTTGCCCTGCGGGTCGAGGTCGATCACCAGGACCCGTGCGCCCGAACCTGCCAACGCCGCAGCCATGTTGACCGCAGTGGTCGTCTTACCGACACCGCCCTTCTGGTTCGCCACAACGAAGATCCGGGTCCTCACCGGCTTCGGCAGTGTCGGCCGAAAGACCATCGGCAGGTTCACGTTCGGCGGTAGGGACGCAGCGGGAGGAAGCTCGGTCGTTTCACGTGAAACGAGGATGTCCGCGTCTTCGGGCTGCGGCAGCGGTGACGAGTCGATCGGCCCAGGTTGCGCCATGGTCGGCGCGGTCTCCGGCGCGACTCTCTCCTGGTTTGGCTGCGCATCTACCGAGGAGTTGCCGACTGGCTCGTTACCGGCCGCGACATCCTCGGCCCGGTCGCCGCTTGAGTGGTGTTCGCCGTAGGGAGTAGCGGCTCGGCCCGATGCGTCAGCTGCGGCCTCTTCATCTCCCGCCTCACCGAAGGCCGGGACCGCTTCCACCGCAGCCGCGGTCGGCTCGACCCCAGTTTCGACAGGCTCGACCTCGAGCTCAGCTCCAGGCGCGACTGATTCGGCCCGAGATACGACCGACTCGACCCCGGAGGTGACCGAACCTGCGGCCTCGGCACGCAGTTCGTCGCCCTCTGCAGCCCGCGAGGAAGCCGAAGGGGTCTCACCCTGGGTAAGCCGGTCGTCAGCGTGTGAATCCGCGTCCTTCGGCGGGTCCGTCGGGTTCGACTGAGCCTCGTCCGCCGCCCGGTCGGCGCCCGCCTGATCAACGCGTGACTCCTTCAGGCCGGCCTGATCGACGCGTGTCCCGTCCAGGCCGACTCGGGCAGCGCCCACTTGGTCGACGTCATTCGCCCGGACGCCGATCTCGTCCGTTCCCGCGCTGGACCGCTCGGTTGCTGCGGGAGTTTCGGCGCCGGCCGAGCCGCCTCGTTCCGGCAACGTCTCCATAACCTCCGACCGCGGCCCGTCCGATCGACGGTCCGAGTCCTGTGCGTCAACTTCGTCGGCCCTCGATGCCGGCGGTTCGTCGTCAGCAGCCCAGTCGTGCCCCGCCAAGCCCTCCGTTTCACGTGAAACAGGCGTGTCGAGACCTGTTCCCTCAGCTGAAGCGAATTGACGGCCCGTCGTCGTGGCTTCCTGCTCCGGTTCCGCGTCGCTGCCAGACACATCCTCAGTGGGAACAAGGTCCTCGACGTGGGATGTCGGGAGGGGTGCGGATGAGGCAGCGCCGTGCTCCTCCGGACCCAAGGTGTCCGCGGAACTCCGAGAACCGTCGGTCACGGCCAGCCCACTCGCGTGCTCGGCTTCAGCTGGAGGATCGAGAGCCGCCAAGGCTTCGCCCTCTCGCCCAGCCGATTCAAGCGTCGAAGCTGTTCCGTGAGGTCGACCAGCCGAGACGTCGACCATGCCGGCCGTATGCGACTCTGCCGAACCGTCCGTCTCACCGGCGAGACAAGCTTCACCGCGGTCATCGGAGCCCTTGTCGCGCTCCGACGGGCGAGCCCCACCAGATCCGATGCGGCCTGCCGACGCAGGGCCGGCTATCGCCTGGTCTTCCGTCGACCCGGACTCCCGGTCGATGCTGCCGACGTCGTTCTGCTCCCCACCCGGAGCTTGCACCGCCGCCGAGTAGAGGACCTGCCGGTCACTCGCCTGGCCAGACTCGCTGGCCATGTCGGCCTGGGTGGGTTCCACAACGTGCGCCGACGCCGACTCGCCCGCTCGCCGGTCCTCCGCCGGGTCGGAGTCCTGGCTCGTGGCGGCAGCATCTGCGTCGAGGTCGTCCCTCGCTGCCGGCTCCACAGTCGGCCGGACGTCCGTCAGTTCAAACTGCCGACCGCCATCGTCCTGACCGAGGCCCGGTGCTTGCACCGACGCAGACTCGACGGCCCCTTGCGCCCCCGGCGAGCCCGAAGGGTTGTGGAGGTGTGGCTGCCCAGCTCCAGTCTCCGAAGACATCGGCTCAACGACTTCCAGGCTGTGCTCCGATCTGGAAACGACGCTGGCGCCGCCCGTATCACTATCGGGCCCCGATCCCACTGGCTGCCGGCCCTCAGCCGAGTCAGCTCGTCCTCGGTCCGCGACTGGTGTGCCCGTGGCCCCTTCGACTGCTGTTTCCGTTGGACTGGCTGAGCCGCGATCCGGCGACTCCACCTCGTTGACGGCCTCGGCTCGTTCGGCAGCAATTGGCGTGCTTGCGTCGACGAACTCATCCTCAGGTGATCCACCCTGGAAGCCGTGGTCACCCGTACTGCGCTCCGACGTCTCGTCCACCGCGACCTGGTGCATCGAGTCGACGTTGTCACCGGCGTCGATCGGTGTGCTTGTTTCACGTGAAACGTGAGCCACTGACTCCATAGCGCTCGGCACTGGTCGCTCGACGGGCCACTCGCGTTCACTGGTCTCCGACCGCTCGCCAACTGGCGATGAAATCCGTCCACGAACGTCACTGTCCCCGGGTGCCACCGTTCCTGCCGTCCATGGATCAGCCATGAAGGGCTGCGTGAGCGACTCTGCCGGAGTAGACCGAGCGCCTTCCTCGAGAGAAGTGGTGTAGCCATGCGCAGCGCCATGAGGCTGGTCCTCGACCGAGTTCTCCAAGCCGCGCCGGCTCACTCCCGATGCCATTTCCGAATCGGTCGACTGCGACTCATCCAGCACGGCGGACTCGGAAGTCTTCTGGGGACCCTCGTCGTCGTCTCCGCTGTCGGCAGGTGAACCCGGAGGCAACCCGCCTTCGTCGGAAGGCGACGTGGCCGGGGCCGCCACATGCTCGTCCGAGGTGCCCGCAGCGGAGTCGGTCATCGCGACTGCGGAAGTGTCCACCTCGGGCTCCGACGCAAGGGCGGCAGGACGCGAACCGCCAAGCTGCGCAGCGTCGTCCGAGTCCGAACGGCCGCGGCTGTACGTCCCTTCGCCTCGGCCGTCGTCGTTCTCTACGTGGCTCCCGCCCCCCGTTTCGTTCGCAGTAGGACCCGCGTCGGTGGGCCGGTGTTCAGCGGCTGATGGCCGGTCGGCGTGACGGGCAGTCGAGGCCGGCCTGACCGGAGCGGCCTCGTCCCGTGCCGGTGTACCGAGATGCTTGGGAACCAGAACGTCCAGTCCGTACGCCTGCCGCTCACGTTGATTCCGGTTCTCGTCGGCTTCGATGGTAGGTCTCCAAGTACTGAAGATCTGATTCACGCGGCCCCGCGCGCGGTCGACCGCGCTTCGAACCCAGGTCTCGCCGGCGGCCCGGTCACGGTCATAGTCAGGCGGAGCCTGGGAGTTGTGCTCGCTCTGCGCCGATGGGGCGAGCTTCTCCGTACCAGCCACCGAGTCGTCGCCTCGGCCTGCTGTCTCACCACGTTCGGTCGAGCCACTCACTGGCTCACCCGGCGTCGCCTCCACTCGACCCGCAGCGTCCTCACGCACTCCGGGTGGCAGCCAGAACGAGGCTGTGGACGGGATGTCGCTGTCGGGTGAGCTGCCGATCAGCCGCTCCGCAGTGGTCTCCGCCGGAGCTGAATTCCCGAGGTCGGCCTCCCGAGGGCGGAGCCCCGACGCGGGCCCCCCGTCAGAGCTAGCGGTACCACCGAGGACGGCCCGACGCCCATCCACGTCACGCAGGCCGGACTGGGCATCGTCGGCGCTCGGGGCGCTCGGGAACCCATTCCCTGAGCCGCTGACGTGAGGCCGGTCACCCAGGCCAAACGTCCCATCCTCATGAGCTTCGGTCACCACATCAGCAGAGACCGTGACGTCGGGGCTGCTGGTCCCAAGCGCTTCACTCGACAGTGATTCTTCCGACCCATCTGGTTTCACGTGAAACGCGCCCACGTTCGCTGAGGGACCGGTAGCTGTAGGGAGTCGGCCGTCGGGAGTATTCGCGTTTACCTCCCCGGGCACGTCGTCTCCCAGGCACTCGTCGGACGACAACGGGGTGGCGGTACCGGTCCTCGTTCCAGGCGGCGGCGGAACAGTGGCGCTGTCCTCCACCCCTATGCCCGCGTTCTCCCCGCGAGAGGCCTCAAGTGGGACTGCGCCATGCGTACCGCCGGGCGAGACCGCACGGTCATCGGCAGCCAGGCCGGCACCGGTGTTCCAGGGGAGATCTGGGCCGGCAGGAGAGTCCGGCGAACCACTCGGCCGACCTCCTGTCAGCGGAGCGAAGTCGTCGGAGTGGGAGGCCGCACCGTTGTCAGGCCCCACACGCTCGCCAGAGAGGGAAGTAGCGCCGGACGACTCGGCCGGAACCTGTTCAGGCTCCAATGGTGCCGATGCCGATGAAGTCGAAGGCGCTTCCGGGGACCCGACACCAGGCTCCGCTCCGGTGGCTCCGATGGAACTCTCCTCGGTCGGGCCTGCGACACCCGAATCGTCGGCTGTCGACTCAGCAGCAGCTGATCCTTCGGTCGCGCCCAGCCGCGATGGTGACCCCGCCGAGTCAGAGGTGGTGGAGTCACCACCCGGTCCCGACGAAGCAGCCGGCGACCTGGTCGCCGGCCAACCGAGTCCGGTCCGGCGAGGTGCCGAACCAGCTCCCGGAAATTCGGGTTCGTACTCGCGTGACGGTTCCCCGGGCCAGCCGAGTCCGGTTGTCACCTGCACGTCGGTCACCGTCACACTCCCCTTGCCGAACCGGACCCGTCCCGGCGACTTCGCCTCTTCTTCGCCGAGCTTGCAGCACCTCGCGATGTTCCCGCGACGACGCGCACCACAGTGGTCGGCACCGGCAGGAGCTCCGCACCCAGACGCTCGATGGAGTACTCCACCGCACCAGCCGCATCGAGTTCTTGGCGCGCTTCGTCCAACTCGGTGCCCGCGCGTTCCCCCTTCATGGCCAAGACTGACCCACCGGGCCGACACAGACCAAGCGCGACACGGGCCAGGCGGGAAAGAGGCGCGACCGCTCTGGCCGTGACCACGTCGTAGCTACCTCGATGATCCTCCGCACGCGCCCGAACGACCGTGATGCCGTCCAACTCGAGCTCCTCGGCCACCTCGGACAGAAACTCCGCCCGTCGCAACAACGGCTCCAGCAGGGTGATCCGGAGGTCAGGTCGGGCAATCGCGAGCACGATGCCGGGCAAGCCGGCACCGGAACCGATGTCGCACACGGTGGCGTTGGTCGGCACCATGTCCGCGAGGACTCCGCAGTTCAGCAGATGCCGATCCCACAGCCGTGGAACCTCACGCGGACCGAGAAGGCCTCGCTCAGTGCCCGGACCCGCCAGCAACTGGGCGTACCGACGAGCCAGCGACAGGCGTTCGCCGAACACCTGCTCAGCAGAGGGTGGGCTGTCAGGAGCTACCGCAGTAGGCGCTGTTTCACGTGAAACGTCGGACGCCGGAGCCTTGGACTCAGGCTTGCTGGACGACGACTCGCCGCTCCGGTTCTTCGCCCTCCGACT
Source organism: Actinopolymorpha sp. NPDC004070 (assembly GCF_040610475.1). Classification (NCBI taxonomy): domain Bacteria; kingdom Bacillati; phylum Actinomycetota; class Actinomycetes; order Propionibacteriales; family Actinopolymorphaceae; genus Actinopolymorpha; species Actinopolymorpha sp. NPDC004070. Next base: position 354,555 of record NZ_JBEXMJ010000002.1, read on the forward strand.
CACTCGTCAGCCCCTTCGCAGCAACAGCGTCGTGGACGATCTTCCGCTCGAACGGCGTCATCGGCGCCATCCGGACCGGCTCACCACTGGCGCGGACTTCTTCGACCACCTTCTCCGCCAGCGCGACCAGGTCGGTACGGCGCTGGGCGCGGTATCCGCCGACGTCGAGCATCAACCTGCTGCGTTCCCCGGTCTCCCGGTAGACCGCGAGTCGGGTCAACTCCTGCAGTGCCTCGAGGACCTCGCCGTCCTGGCCCACCAGGAGGTTCAGGTCGCCGCCGACGATCGCGACCATCGCACGGTCACCTTCGACGTCGAGGTCGATGTCACCGTCGATGTCGGCGATGTCGAGCAACTCCTCGAGGTAGTCGGCAGCGACGTCACCCTCGGCCTCCAGCCGGGCGATGCGGTCCGCGGACGCCTCGGCGGCTTCCTGACCGCTGTCGCGGTCTCCGACCTCCTCGGACGGCCCCGATCCGGCGACCTCGTCGGTCACCTCTGCCGACTCGTCCGGCTCGGGAGAATCCACCGAGCTGGTCTCTGCGGCCTGGCCGGACTGCTCGCCCTGCTCGCTCGACGCCCCGGACTTCTCCGCATCGCCACCTTCGACGAACGACGTAGCGCCTTCAGTCACGACTTCTCCTTCGTTCCTGCGCCGTCGGTTGGCGCTTCACACCTTCGGGGACGGGCATGCCGTCCGTCGTCAACGGCCCTTCCGCTTGCTACGCGGCAGACGCTGCGGTTGTACCCGCTTGACCGTCTGGGCGGCCTCCGGCTGCACGCCGTCAGCGGAAGGAGCCGCTCCGTTCGCGCTCTCCTTGGCTGTCTCCTTGGCGCCGCCCGGCAGGATCCCACCAATTCCGGTGCGATGTCCCGTCTTCTTCGTCTTGCGCGCCTGGTAGGCGTCAAAGGCAGGCGTACCCGGTGCCGGATTGCGGCGAATCACCCAGAACTGCTGTCCCATCGTCCACACGTTCGTGGTGAACCAGTAGATGAGAACGCCGACGGGGAAGTTCACGCCGCCGACCGCGAACACCAGCGGGAGCACGTAGAGCAACAGCTTCTGCTGCTGGGCGTACTGGCCGGTCAGCGCCTCGGGCGGCATGTTCTTGCGCATCAGTTGGCGCTGGGTGGTGAACGTCGTGGCTGTCATCAGGAGGATGAGCACGATCGTCACGATCCGCACGGACATGCTCGTCGAGCCGATGAACTTGTCCGAGATGTGCGCGCCGAAGATCGAGGCGTGGCGCAGGGAGTCGACGAGGTCCTGGTTCAGGCCCGAACCTCGGACCATGCCGTTCGCCGCGCCGTCGAGCACGCGGAACAGCGCGATGAAGATCGGTGACTGCAGCAGAATCGGCAGGCACGAGGAGAACGGGTTGGTGCCGCTCTCCTTGTAGAGCTTCATGAGCTCCTGGCCCATCCGCTCCCGGTCGTGGCCGTACTTCTTCTGCAGCTCGCGCACCTTGGGCTGCAGAAGTGCCATGTTGCGGCTGGCCCGGATCTGCCGGACGAACAGCGGGATGAGCAGGATCCGGATGAAGACCACGAGGCCGACGATCGACAGAACCCACGTCCACCCCGAGTCCGGACCGAGGAGCGGGGAGAAAACGGTGTAGAACGCTCGAATGATCCACGACACGACGTCGTAGAGCGGCGTAAGGATCGTGTCGTACCAACTCACGCTTCATGCACCTCAGGTGTGGGTGTGCGCGCCCACACCGGCGCGCGGTCGGGGTGGCGGGACCGGGTCGTACCCACCGGGGGTCCAGGGGTGGCACCGCGCCAGCCGGCGTACCGCAAGCCAGCTACCGCGCAGTGCCCCGTGTGTCTCGACTGCTTCCAGGGCATAGGCGGAACACGAAGGGTGATAGCGGCACACCTGGCCGTACAAGGGGCTCACCGCCAGGCGATACCCCTTGAGAAGCAGGACAAGAACGACCTTCACCGCACACCCTCCGCCTCGACCCGCCGCGCCCGCGCCAGGACGACGTCGAACGCCGCGTCGAGGTCACGTCCGAGCCGCTCGCCGGACGCCTCCGCTGCCGACGGTAACGCGCGGACGACGAGGAGGGTTCCTGGGGACAGCCCGGCGACCCGGTCTCGCAGCATGTGTCGGAGCCGCCGCCGCACGGTGTTGCGGACGACGGCGTTACCCACGGCACGGCTCACCACGAAACCGACCCTCGCGGGGGCAGGATCCGTGGTGAGTGCGAGATGGACGACAAGCGTCGACCGGCCCGACCGTTGTCCGCGTCGGATGGCCGTCGCGAAGTCGGCCGGACGACGCATGCGGTGGCGGGCCGGGACCACGACATCGAGTGTGACCTGGGCGACCTCGGCCGTCAGACGGCGAGGCGCTGGCGGCCCTTGCGCCGCCGGGCAGAGAGGATGGCGCGGCCGGCTCGGGTCCGCATCCGCAGCCGGAAGCCGTGCGTCTTGTGCCGGCGCCGGTTGTTGGGCTGGAAGGTGCGCTTCACAGGGAGTCTCCTGGTCAGTGACGATGATCGCGGGCACCGTCAACTCGACGTCACCGTCCACCCGCGGCCCAGCACACGCACCCAGTGCGGTGTGGGATCTGATCCGTGAGCATACGGCGAGCGCCGAAGAGAACAGCACCGTGACCGACTTACGGTACGGGTCAGCCGCTCGGCCGGTCAAACTGGGTTCTGTCCACCCACGCCTGCCCGGTCGTGGCGACCGTCTCATGGTCGCCGGCGCGCCGTGCGCCCGGGGCATCCGGCCACCGCGGGTGACCAGCCGAGGACGATCGGGGCTTTCGCGCGCTCCGGCCGGTTTCGCCGGAATGAACCGGAGCTTGTTGGCCGGATTGTGCGCTTGTTACCGTCCCTCACCCTTAGGGTCGTCCACAGCCGCTTTACACAGCCTGTGGAAGGATCTGTGGACGCCTGCAGCCGCCTGGGATTGTGGTCGACGGAAGTCCGTCCACAACCGCGCACGAAGCGGTCATCCACAGGGGCGTGGGCGCAAGACCGAAGGAATGTCGAGACGGGAGTGACCTAGTGGCCGGCGAACCAGACCCACTCAGCGCCACCTGGCGACTGGTCCGCGAAGGCCTCGACCAGGATCTGCCGGCCACTCACCGGGTGTGGCTCGCCCAGAGTCGCCCGGTCACCCTCCACGGCAACACCGCGATCATCGCGGTGCGCGACGACTTCACCCGCACCCAGCTCGAGACCAAGCTCCGTCCGCGCCTCGAGGACGCTCTGTCCACAGCGCTCGGCCAGTCGGTCCGGCTGGCGGTCACCGTCGAGCCCTCGCTCTCCCTCGACGACCATGACGACCACGACGGAGACGGCAGGGCGGGCGCTGCCACGGGTAGCCACCGGGACGAGTACGACCAGGGACGAGAGCGCGGTGGGAGCTCCGCCGGACCGCACGACCAGGGGTCGAGCGGAACGCAGACGCCCGGGATGTCCGGTTCACTCGGTTCGCCCGGCTCACCCGGCTCGGGCTCGTCCGGCCAGTCCGGCGTACCCGACCTGCCTCGGTCCGGGCTGAACGGCGGCGTGAGCGGAACGGATGCCTTCGCCCTCTCGTCCGCTCCGCCCGGTCAGCCGGTACGCGCCGACAGCGAGCCCCCGCGGCTGAACCCGAAGTACCTCTTCGACACGTTCGTCATCGGCTCGTCCAACCGGTTCGCCCACGCGGCGGCCGTGGCGGTGTCGGAGGCGCCCGGCAAGGCGTACAACCCGCTGTTGATCTACGGCGACTCCGGGCTCGGCAAGACCCACCTGCTGCACGCGATCGGCCACTACGTCCGCAACCTCTTCGCGAACGCACGGATCCGCTACGTGTCCAGCGAGGAGTTCACCAACGACTTCATCAACTCGATCCGGGACGACAAGGCGCCGACGTTCCAGCGCCGCTACCGCGACGTCGACGTGCTCCTCGTCGACGACATCCAGTTCCTCGAGAACAAGGAGCGCACGCAGGAGGAGTTCTTCCACACCTTCAACGCGCTCCACAACGCGAACAAGCAGATCGTGATCTCCTCCGACCGGCCGCCGAAGCGACTGGAGACGCTGGAGGACCGGCTGCGCAACCGGTTCGAGTGGGGGCTGATCACCGACATCCAGCCGCCCGACCTGGAGACCCGGATCGCGATCCTGCGCAAGAAGGCCGCCCAGGAACGCCTCACCGCTCCGCCGGAGGTGCTGGAGTTCATCGCCAGCAAGATCCAGACCAACATTCGCGAGCTCGAGGGCGCGCTGATCCGGGTGACGGCGTTCGCGAGCCTCAACCGGCAGGCCGTCGACCTCGCCCTGGCAGAGATCGTGCTGAAGGACCTCATCCCGACCGGCGGCGAGCCGGAGATCACCGCGGGCCAGATCATGGCGCAGACGTCGTCGTACTTCGGCCTGTCGATGGACGACCTGTGCGGGTCCAGCCGCAGCCGCGTCCTGGTGACGGCCCGGCAGATCGCGATGTACCTCTGCCGCGAGCTCACCGACCTGTCGCTGCCGAAGATCGGCCAGCAGTTCGGCGGACGCGACCACACCACGGTCATGCACGCGGACCGGAAGATCCGGCAGCTGATGGCGGAGCGCCGCAGCGTCTACAACCAGGTGACCGAGCTGACGAACCGCATCAAGCAGCAGGCGCGGTCGTCCTGAACCCCGACGCCGCGGCGGCCTGCCCGCCACCCCTGACACGCCCGGTACGCCCTCCGAGCTGTGCTCACACCCTGGGGACAACTCTGTGGATCAATCCCGACCAGGTCGGGGAAGAACTGTGGATCGGGTGGGACAGAACTCCGCGGTCCACCGGGCCCACCCACGTGCCCCCAACCGCGCACACAGCCCCGGTGGACGCCCGCAAGTCCGCTGAGCAGCGCAAACGCGAGTTATCCCCAGTGTCCACCGCACCTATGACGAAGCTGAGCCTAATTACGTCTATGACAAGAACTCCACAATCCCCAACGGCCCGCTCCTGGGGACGACGACACCAGACCCCGCAGTTGCCGACTCCCACGGCCGACCGGGTCGGCACCTCGGCGACCCACGCCGCGGGTGACCCCGTCGGTGAGCAGGTCCCGACGCGGACGCGCACAGCGCGTCGGTCAGGTCGCCCCGCCACCACCGCCGACATGGTCGGCGGTGTAGCGTCGTGCTCCCAGTTGGCCGCTGTCCGTCGAGGAGGCGAAGAGCGGTGAAGTTCCGCGTAGACCGTGACGTCCTCGCCGATTCGGTGGCCTGGGTGGCACGCAGCCTTCCGTCCAGGCCCTCGCTGCCCGTGCTCGCCGGCATGTTGGTCGAGGCCCGCGACGGCGAGTTGCTGCTGTCCGGCTTCGACTACGAGACCTCCGCACGCGTCAGCGTGCCCGCCGACGTTTCCGCAGAGGGCTCGGCGCTGGTTTCCGGGCGCCTGCTCGCCGACATCAGCCGGAGCCTTCCTGCTCAGCCGGTCGACCTCACCGCCGAGGGCGGCAAGGTCGTGGTGACCTGCCGCAGCGCGCGGTTCACCGTGCAGACGCTGCCGGTCGAGGACTACCCCGAACTGCCGCAGATGCCGGCCGCCTCCGGCACGGTGAAGGGCGACGTGTTCGCCAACGCCGTCTCACAGGTGGCCGTGGCCGCCGGCCGCGACGACATGCTGCCGGTCCTCACCGGTGTCCGCATCGAGATCGAGGGCTCGTCGGTGACGCTCGCCGCGACCGACCGCTACCGCCTCGCGGTCCGCGAGTTCACCTGGTCGCCGGAGCAGTCCGACCTGTCGGCCACCGCCCTGGTGCCGGCGCGGGTGCTCGCCGACACGGCCAAGGCGTTCGGCGCCGGATCGGACGTGACGATCGCGCTCGCCGCTCCCGGCACCGGCAGCGGCGAGGGACTCGTGGGCTTCACCGGCACCACCGGTGGCTCCCAACGCCGGACGACGACCCGGTTGCTGGACGGTGAGTTCCCGAAGTACCGCACGCTCTTCCCGCCCGAGCAGCAGACCGTCGCCCGAGTGGAGACCGGCGCCCTGGTCGAGTCGCTGAAGCGAGTCGCTCTGGTGGCCGAACGCAACACCCCGATCCGGCTCACGTTCGACGACGGGGTCGCCACCCTGGAGGCGGGCAGCAGCGACGAGGCTCAGGCCTCGGAGTCGATCGAGGCCACAATCGAGGGGGAGGGACTGACCATCGGGTTCAACCCGCAGTACCTCCTCGACGGCCTGGGTGCGATCGAGGCCCCGATCGCACAGTTCGCGTTCACCCAGTCGACCCGCCCGGCCGTCCTCACCGGCCTGGCCGCCGCCGACGCCGAGCCGAACACCGACTACCGCTACCTGCTGATGCCGGTACGACTGCAGAGCTGAGCCCAGGAGAGATCCATCCCGGCCGATCGGCGGGGCCGACGCGGGAATGCCCCGGCCCGGTTGGGGCAGCACATGGGAGGAACGGCGTACCGGCACGCGAGAAGGGACTGGTTCTGATGGAGATCGGGCTTGTCGGCCTGGGCAAGATGGGCGCGAACATGCGGGAGCGCCTGCGTGCCGCCGGTCACACGGTCGTGGGATACGACCACCACCCCGAGGTCTCCGACGTGGACAGTCTCGAGGCGATGGTCGCCCAGTTGTCGCGACCGCGCGTGGTGTGGGTGATGGTCCCGGCCGGGGCCACCACGAGAGCTGTGATCACCGAGCTCGCCACGCTTCTCGACGAGGGTGACGTCGTGGTCGACGGCGGTAACTCCCGCTGGACCGACGACGCAGTCAGCGCCCAGACGCTCGCCGAGCGCGGCATCGGGTTCGTCGACTGCGGCGTGTCCGGCGGCGTATGGGGCCGAACCAACGGCTACGCCCTGATGTGCGGCGGCACGGCCGAGGACGTGGCCAAGGTGCAGCCGGCGTTCGACGCGCTCAAGCCGGAGGGCGAGTTCGGCTTCGTCCACGCCGGCAAGGTCGGCGCCGGCCACTTCGCCAAGATGGTGCACAACGGCATCGAGTACGGCGTGATGCAGGCGTACGCCGAGGGATACGAACTCCTCGAGGCCACCGACATCGTCGACAACGTCACCGACGTCTTCCGCTCCTGGCGCGAGGGCACCGTGATCCGGTCCTGGCTGCTCGACCTGCTGGTCTCCGCGCTGGAGGAGGACCAGCGGCTGGAGAAGATCCGGGGGTACGCCGACGACTCCGGCGAGGGCCGCTGGACCGTCGAGGCCGCCATCGAGAACGCCGTACCCATGCCGGCCATCGCCGCCGCGCTGTTCGCCCGCTTCGCCTCCCGCCAGGACGACTCCCCCGCGATGAAGGCGATCGCCGCGATGCGCAACCAGTTCGGCGGACACGCGGTGCACCCGGACGCCCACTCGGTGCGCCCGGACACCGAGGCTCCCTGAGCCAACGTCCGACGCACTGCCGTGTACGTCGCGCACCTCTCCCTCACCGACTTCCGCAACTACGCCACGGTCGAGCTCGACCTCGAACCAGGGGTCACGGTGTTTCTGGGCCAGAACGGCCAGGGCAAGACCAATCTCGTGGAGGCGGTCGGCTACCTCGCCACACTCGGTTCGCACCGAGTGCCGCACGACGCGCCGTTGGTGCGCGCCGACGCCACCCGGGCGATCGTTCGCGGGGACGTGGTCCGTGGCGCCCGGCACGCGCTGATCGAGCTGGAGGTCACGCCCGGGCGCGCCAACCGTGCCCGGCTCAACCGGTCGCCGGTATCCCGCCCGCGGGACGTGCTCGGCGTCCTCCGCACGGTCCTGTTCGCACCCGAGGACCTCGCCCTGGTGAAGGGCGACCCGGACACCCGGCGGCGGTTCCTGGACGAGTTGCTGGTGGCCCGCGCGCCACGGCTTTCCGGCGTACGGCAGGACTACGATCGGGTTCTGCGCCAGCGGAACACCCTGCTCAAGACGGCCGCGCAGGCGTCCTCCGGGGCCCTGCGCACGCTGGACGCGTGGGATTCGCACCTGGCCCGGCTCAGTGGGGAGATCCTCGCGGCCAGGCTGGCCACCATCGAGTTGCTGCGTCCGCTGGTGGCGAAGGCGTACGCACACGTGTCGCCCACGCAGGAGGAGGTACGCCTCGACTACCGCAGCTCGGCCGACCTCGGCGACCAGGTCACCGCGGCCGCGCTGGCCGACGACGTCACCGCCGCGCTGGCCGAACGCCGGGACGAGGAGGTCCGCCGCGGCGTCTCGCTTGTCGGTCCGCACCGCGACGATGTGGTCCTGAGCCTCGGCGAGTTCCCGGCGAAGGGGTACGCCAGCCACGGCGAGTCGTGGTCGGTGGCGCTGGCGCTGCGGCTGGCGGCGTACGACCTGCTGTGCAGTGACGGAGGTGAGCCGGTGCTGATCCTGGACGACGTGTTCGCCGAGCTCGACGCCGGACGCAGGCGCCGGTTGGCCGGCCTGGTGGCCGGCGCGGAGCAGGTGCTTGTGACCGCCGCCGTGGCGGAGGACGTCCCGGAGCAGTTGGCCGGGACGCGGTACGTCGTCGTGGAGGGGAAGGTCGAACGTGCCGAACCTGCCGCCTGACCTGCCCGACCTGCCCGACCGCTCCGATCCGGCAGACCCGTCGGCGTTCTCTTCCGACGCTTCGGACTCCCTGGACCCCGCGGTGCTCGTCGACCCCGTCGACGGTGCGGCACAGGCTCCGGCCGGCAAGGACGGCAAGGACCATGACGACGAGACGCCGGAAGGCCCCCGCTCACCCGACGACGGCGACGCGACCTGGAACCCCTCCGGTCTGGAACTGGCCCGGGCGGTCGCCGCGGCCCTGGCACGCCCCGGGGTCGGCGGCCGTCCCGGCAGGCGGTCCGGCTCGGCCGGGCGCGCCGGTGACCGGCGTTCCCGAGCGGGTCTCACCTCCAGGACCACCCGGTCCGGCGCCGGGCCCGACGACCGTGACCCGCAGGCACTCGAGTCCACCATCGGCCGGCTGGTCAACGAACGCGGCTGGACCACCGACGTCGCCGTCGCCGGCGCGCTCGCCCGCTGGGACCACATCGTCGGGCCGGACGTCGCGGCACACTGCCGGGCGGAGCGGTACGTCGACGCCGAGCTGACCGTCCGGGCCGACTCGACCGCGTGGGCGACCCAGGTCCGGCTGCTCGCCCCGAGCCTGGTGCGGCGGCTGAACGAGGAACTCGGTGACGGCACCGTCCGGCGGGTGATCGTTCTCGGTCCGTCGGCTCCGAGCTGGCAGCGGGGTCTGCGCAGTGTCCGCGACGGACGGGGTCCCCGGGACACCTACGGCTGAGCCGCCGGGGCGTCCATTCACTGTCGGCTCACTGTCGGCTCACTGTCGGCGCCCCGGGCGTGAGGCCCCTTCCCGATCGCCCGGCTACCTCCTGGATTGACCGGTTTCGTCCGCCGGAACGGCCGTCGGCACGGCCGACCTCGTGATCGTCCACAGAAGGCGCTCAGACCGATCAGTGGAAGCGAAGGTACGGAGGGGGATACGTCGGTCGCGGCTGTGCTGGCCAGTGGGGCTTCCAGGGCCTGCCAGACATGCTTCTGCGGCGCCGGACGAGTACACTGGCGGCAGTTCAGGCCGCTCCAACCGTCTGGGGCGCCGCGTCCTCGCCGGACGCCGGACGTGCTCACACGCGGAGCGGCCTCTTCGTGTCCTGTTGGCAGGAGGTCAACCACACGTGACGACTGGTGATGTGCCTACGACTGATGATGCGCCAACCAACGAAGATCTGCCTCAGTACGACGCCAGCGCGATCCGGGTCCTGGAGGGCCTGGACGCGGTGCGTAAGCGGCCGGGAATGTACATCGGTTCCACCGGTGAGCGGGGTCTGCACCAGTTGGTGTGGGAAGCCGTCGACAACGCGGTGGACGAGGCGATGGCCGGTCACGCGGATCGGGTCGAGGTCACCATCCTTCCCGACGGCGGCCTGCGGGTGGTCGACAACGGTCGCGGTATCCCCACCGGGATCGTGGAGTCGGAGGGGCGTTCGGCGGTCGAGGTCGTGATGACCGTGCTGCACGCCGGCGGGAAGTTCGGCGGCGGCGGCTACAAGGTCTCCGGCGGTTTGCACGGCGTGGGTATCTCCGTGGTCAACGCGCTGTCGACCCGGCTCGAGGTCGAGGTCAAGAACGCAGGTCACCGCTGGACCCAGTCGTTCCACCTCGGTGAGCCGGACCACCCGCTGGCCCAGCACGAGGAGACCGACGAGACCGGCACCGCGATCACGTTCTGGCCCACGCCCGACATCTTCGAGACGACGACGTTCGTCTACGAGACGATCGCCACCCGGCTGCGGGAGATGGCCTTCCTCAACAAGGGCCTCACCATCGCGCTGCGAGACGAGCGGACCGAGCTGAGCGAGACGGGCGAGGCGCGCGAGGCGGTCTTCTGTTACGAGAACGGCATCGTCGACTATGTCGAGCACCTCAACGCCACGAAGGACCCGGTGCACCGCAGCGTGATCGCGTTCGAGGCCGAGGACACCAAGGCCGGCATGAGCCTGGACGTCGCGATGCAGTGGAACTCCTCCTTCACCGAGTCGGTGCACACCTTCGCCAACGCGATCAACACCCACGAGGGCGGCACCCACGAGGAGGGCTTCCGGTCCGCGCTCACCAGCCTGGTGAACAGGTTCGGCGAGGACTGGAACCTCATCAAGAAGCGTGAGGACCGGCTGTCCGGTGACGACGTACGCGAGGGCCTGACCGCGATCATCTCGGTCAAGATGGAACAGCCGCAGTTCGAGGGGCAGACGAAGACCAAGCTCGGCAACACCGAGGCCAAGACGTTCGTCCAGACCCTGATGTACGACCAGCTCAGCCAGTGGTTCGAGAAGAACCCCGGCGAGGGCCGCGACATCGTGCGCAAGGGTATCGCCGCCGCGACCGCGCGGGTGGCCGCCCGCAAGGCGCGTGACCTGGCCCGCAACCGCAAGGGCCTGCTGGGCGGGGGTGGCCTGCCGGGCAAGCTCGCCGACTGCCAGTCGACCAACCCCGACGAGTGCGAGATCTTCATCGTGGAGGGTGACTCCGCGGGTGGGTCGGCCAAGGGTGGGCGCGATCCGCGGATCCAGGCGATCCTGCCGATCCGGGGCAAGATCCTCAACGTCGAGCGGGCCCGGATCGACCGGGTGCTGCAGAACGCCGAGGTCCAGGCCATCATCGCCGCGCTGGGCACCGGGATCCACGAGGACTTCGACCTGGCCAAGCTGCGCTATCACAAGATCGTGCTGATGGCCGACGCCGACGTGGACGGCCAGCACATCACCACCCTGCTGCTGACGTTGTTGTTCCGCTACATGAAGCAGGTCATCGAGGCCGGCCACGTCTACATCGCTCAGCCGCCGTTGTTCAAGATCCGCTGGTCCAACGCGCCGCACGAGCTGGCCTACTCCGACCGCGAACGCGACGGTCTGCTGGCCGCGGGCCAGGAGGCCGGGCGCAAGCTGCCCAGGGAAAACCCGATCCAGCGGTACAAGGGTCTCGGCGAGATGAACGCCGACGAGTTGTGGGAGACCACGATGGATCCCGACGGCCGGATCCTGGGACAGGTCACCCTCGACGACGCCGCACAGGCGGACGAGATCTTCTCCGTCCTCATGGGAGAGGACGTCGAGCAGCGGCGTTCGTTCATCCAGCGCAACGCCAAGGACGTCCGGTTCCTCGACATCTGATGACTCTCGCCGCAACGACCAGCCACCCGTCCACCGGTTCGATCGGACACCTCGTGTCGTCCCCCGCGGACGGCCGTAGTGCGAAGGAACAGGTCCAGTGACCGAAGACACCACCGCCGCTCCACCACCCCCGCCCTCCAGGGTCAACCCCGTCGATCTCCAGGCGGAGATGCAGCGCAACTACCTCGAGTACGCCATGAGCGTGATCGTGGGCCGGGCGCTGCCGGATGTCCGCGACGGGCTGAAGCCGGTGCACGTCCGCGTGCTGTACGCCATGTACGACGGCGGGTACCGGCCCGACCGCGGTTTCTCCAAGTGCTCGCGCGTCGTCGGTGACGTGATGGGTCAGTACCACCCTCACGGTGACAGCGCGATCTACGACACCCTCGTCGGCCTGGCGCAGCCGTGGACCAAGCGGCACCCGCTGGTGCAGGGGCAGGGCAACTTCGGTTCGCCGGGCAACGACCCGCCGGCCGCCATGCGGTACACCGAGTGCCGGATGGCGCCGCTGGCGATGGAGATGGTGCGCGACATCGACGAGGACACCGTCGAGTTCCGCCCCAACTACGACGGCCGCGGGCAGGAGCCGGTCGTACTCCCCAGCCGGTTCCCCAACCTGCTGGTCAACGGCTCGGCCGGGATCGCGGTCGGGATGGCCACCAACATCCCGCCGCACAACATGCGCGAGGTCTCCTCGGCGGCACTGTGGGCGCTGGAGCACCCGGAGGCCACCAGGGAGGAGATCCTCGCCGCCGCGATGGAGCGCATCCCCGGCCCGGACTTCCCGACCGGTGCGCTCATCGTCGGCAACCGCGGGATCGAGGACGCCTACCGCACCGGCCGCGGCTCGATCACCATGCGCGCGGTGGTCGACGTGGAGGAGGACAACAAGGGCCGCACCTGCCTGGTGATCACCGAGCTGCCCTACCAGGTCAACCCGGACAATCTCGCCCTGCGGATCGCCGAGCTCGCCGACTCCGGCAAGGTCACCGGCATCGCCGACGTACGCGACGACTCCTCCTCCCGCACCGGCCAGCGGCTGGTCGTCGTCCTCAAGCGGGACGCGATCGCGAAGGTCGTCCTCAACAACCTGTACAAGCACACCCAGCTGCAGGACAACTTCGGCGCCAACATGCTGGCGCTGGTCGACGGCATTCCGCGCACGCTGTCCCTCGACCAGTTCCTCACCCACTGGATCGACCACCAGATCGACGTCATCCAGCGGCGCACCCGGTTCCGGCTGCGCAAGGCCGAGGAGGACGCCCACGTCTACCGCGGCCTGGCCAAGGCACTCGACGCCCTCGACGAAGTCATCGCGCTCATCCGGCGCAGCCCGTCGGCCGACGACGCCCGCACCGGCCTCATCGAGCTGCTGGAGATCGACGAGATCCAGGCCCGGGCCATCCTCGACATGCAGCTGCGCCGGCTGGCCGCGCTCGAACGCCAGGCCATCCTGGAGCGGCTGGCCGAGCTCGAGGCCCGGATCGCCGACTACAAGGACATCCTCGCCTCCCCGGAACGCCAGCGCAGGATCGTCGCCGAGGAGCTGACCGCCATCGTCGACCGCTACGGCGACGACCGGCGTACGCAGATCATCCCCGCCGACGGCGACCTGACCGCGGCCGACCTCATCCCCGACGAGGAGGTCGTGGTCACCATCACGATGGGTGGCTACGCCAAGCGCACCCGTAGCGACCTCTACCGCAGCCAGAAGCGCGGCGGGAAGGGTGTGCGGGGGGCGGCGCTGCGGGGCGACGACGTGATCAACCACCTGTTCGTGACCCGTACCCATCACTGGCTGTTGTTCTTCACCAACCGTGGCCGGGTCTACCGCGCCAGGGCGTACGAGCTGCCGGAGGCGGCGCGGGACGCGAAGGGCGGCCACGTCGCGGGGCTGCTGTCGTTCCAGCCGGACGAGGAGATCGCCGAGGTGCTGGCGATCGCCGACTACGAGCAGTTCCCGTACCTCGTCCTCGCGACCAAGAAGGGCCTGGTCAAGAAGACCCCGCTGCGGGAGTACGACTCCAACCGCGCGGCCGGGGTCATCGCCTTGAACTTCCGCGACGAGGACGACGAGCTGATCGGCGCCGAACTGGTCAACCCCGACGACGAACTCCTCCTGGTGTCCCGCAAGGCTCAGGCGGTGCGTTTCGTGGCCGATGACGGACAGTTGCGTCCGATGGGCCGGGCTACGTCCGGCGTGACCGGGATGCGGTTCCGCGACGGTGACGAACTGTTGTCGATGGCGGTGATCCGCGCCGGCGAGGAAGAGGGTCAGTACGTCTTCACGGTGACCGACGGTGGTTACGCCAAGCGGACGGCAGTTTCCGAGTACCGCCGACAGGGCCGGGGCGGGCTGGGAATCAAGGCGATGCGGATTTCCGACGCCCGGGGCTCCCTCGTTGGGGCAATAGTGGTAAGTAACGGGGACCGGGTCCTGTCCGTCAAAGCCAGCGGACAGGTGACCAGAAGCCCGGTGGCGGACGTGGCGGCGAAGGGACGTGACACCATGGGCGTCATCTTCGCCGGAGTGCGCGAAGGGGATTCGGTCGTTGCCATCGCCCGGAACACCGAGGACGATGCTGGGGACGACGGGAAACCGGAGACGGCCGACGACCTGCCCGCTGATGATGGACCTACCGACGGTCCGGCCGGGCAGGACCAGGCTGACAGCCAGGAGGACAGCACGTGACACGGAACGGCGGGCCTGACGAATCCGCTACCCAAGTCATCCCCTCGACCGGGGGCGGAGCTGGCCAGAGCAACCGTCCTGGGCACAAGGCCCAGAACGGTCCGGATAACACTCCGCGTGCGGCGCCCCCACGCCCCGACCTGCGCAGGCCCGCGCCCAACCGGCCGACCGACCCGGCGGCGATCCGGGAGCGCAACGGGCTCCGTCAGCGGATCCTGTCCGCGCCGCAGCCGCCACCGGACCCGCGCACCCGCGTGCGCCGGGCCCGGCTGCGGGCGGTCCGGCTGGACCCGTGGTCGGTGATGAAGACGGCGTTCCTGCTGTCCATCGCGTTCGCGATCGTGACCGTCGTGGCGGTGAGCGTGGTCTGGTACGTCCTTCAGGCGGCCGGCGTGTACGACTCCATCAGCCGGACGATCTCCGACGTACTCGGCAGCGCCTCGGAGACCCGGTTCAACCTCGAGGACTACATCGGGCTGCAGCGGGTCCTCGGGTTCACCGCACTGATCTGCGTGGTCGACGTGATCCTGATCACCGCGATCGCCACGTTGTGCGCGTTCCTCTACAACCTGTCCGCCAGCCTGCTGGGCGGCCTGGAGGTCACGCTCGCCGAGGACGAGTGACGCGACGAGCCCCCACCCGGTGACCGCCTTCGGTGTTCTCCGGGACCGTCCGGTCGCGCGCCGTTCCTTGGGTGGTACCCGCGTCGAACCGGTTTGGGCGGGACGCTAGGGTTGCGGTAACGTTCGTCGGCGCCCGGGCCTATAGCTCAGACGGTTAGAGCGCTTCCCTGATAAGGAAGAGGTCACTGGTTCAAGTCCAGTTAGGCCCACTCACCCGAGCGGTCGACACGAAGGACACGGCAGTGATGCCGTGCCCGTGCCGGCCACCCGCAGGGGTGTGGTCATCCCAGGCCGGTGTCGTTCAAGGAGGCTCCCGGTGATCAAGAAGGCACTCCTCGCCGCTGTCGCGATCGCCGGTGGCTGGTTCGCGTACAAGCGGTTGCAGGCGGACAAGGCGGAGCAGAACCTCTGGGCGGAGGCAACCGACCCGGTCCCGCCCTCCGGTGGCGCTCACTGACCGACCGGCTCGGCGCTCCGGCGCTTCGGCGCCGATCCCGGGGGCGTAGCTCAACTGGCAGAGCACTGCCTTTGCAAGGCAGGGGTTAGGGGTTCGAGTCCCCTCGTCTCCACCACCACAACACACCAGGTCAGGCCGTGGCTCGGCCGGGCCGCCGATGGTCGACGGACACCGGGTACCGTCCCGTCTCGTGAACGACGCGGCGACCGACCTCCCTGACTCCAACCAGTCGGGCACTTCCAGCCGGGTGACTCTGCGCCACCTCGCCGACCGCGACCAGGACGAGTTCCTCGAGCTGGTGGGCGCGAGCACGCACCTGCATCGGCCGTGGATGTCCCTGCCGTCCACGCCGGAGCAGTTCCGGGCCTATCTCGCCCGCTACGAGGGGCCCGACGAAGAGTCGGTGCTGGTCTGCGTGCGCGGCAGTGGAGCCATCGCCGGGATGGTCAACATCAACAGCATCATCCGGGGACGGTTTCAGTCCGGATCCGTCGCCTACGCCGCGTTTGCCCCGACCGCCGGCCAGGGCTACCTGACCGAGGGGCTCACGCTCGCGGTGCGCTTCGCCTTCGAGCAGTTGCGGCTCCACCGGCTCGAAGCCCAGATCCAGCCCGCCAACCACGCGTCTCTCAAGCTGGTACGCAGGGTCGGATTCCGGCAGGAGGGCTACTCGCCCAAGCTGCTGTACATCGACGGGGCCTGGCGCGACCACGAGCGCTGGGCGATCACGAACACCATGATCGACATCGGGCCAACGTCTCCGCACCCGACGCTGCCCGAGCGCTAGAACGCTGGAGCGCTGGAGCGCTGGAGCGCTGGAGCAGTCCGTCCGCGGCGAGGCTCAGGGATTGAAGTCCTCGCCGGCCGCGGACGGGACGTCGGGCAACGGGTCGCCGATGTGCATGCCGTGCTGGTCGATCCTGACCTGGCGGATCGCGGCGTCGTGCCCGGAGCCCCGGTTCTGCAGGATCGCGATCACCCGGTGCATGGAACCCGACCGTTCGACGTACCGCAGGGTGATGGTGGTGTCGATCAGACTGGCGATCTCCGCCGCGATCGACGGGGTGAGGCTGGAGGTGAAGCGCCCGATGGGGGCAGAGGTGAACAGGCTGGTGGTGTCTCGCCGCAGGACGGCGCTCAGCGCGAGCACGAAGTCCAGCAGCCCGCGGGGGGCGACGATCCGTTCCAGCGCGGAGATCGTGTCGATCACCACCCGGCGGGGCCGGAACGTCTCGACCTCACGGCGGATGCTGAGGAAGTGGTCCTCGAGCGAGGCTGTCTCGGGATAGGTGGACACCACGTTCAGCAGGCCCGACCGCTGCATGGTGGGCAGGTCCATGCCCCATCCCGAGGCGCTGCGGGACAACTGCTCGAACGTCTCGTCGAAGGTGTAGAACAGGCAGCTTTCACCGGCGTCGAACCCGGCTTGGGCGAACCTCAGGGCCGTCAGCGTCTTACCTGAGCCGGTCGGCCCCGTCAGCAGCACGATGGCGTCGCGATAGATCCCTCCACCGCACATTCGGTCCAGGTCGGCGTTGCCGCTGGAGACGCGTTCGGTGGAGGCGTGCGTGCCCGGCCGGAGGAACGCGAGGGGGATGACGACCAGGCCTTCGGTGGGCTCGATGGTGAACAACCACTCACCTGTCCGGTGTGGCGCACCGCGGAACTTCACGATCTCGACGGTTCGCCGGCGTCGCTCGCCGCTCAGCACGTTGCGCAGGATCACCACGTTGTCGAGGACGAACTCCTCCACCCCCAGCCGGGAGACCCCGTCGTACTCCTCCACTCGTTCGGCGGTGATGACGGAGGTGACCCCGAGGGCCTTCAGGTGAAAGACGAAACGGCGAAGCTCGGCCCGCACCGAGCCGACGTTGGGGTACCGAGCGAGGACAGCGCCGACCGAGTCGATGCAGACCCGCTCGGCGTGCGTCGAGCGGACCGCGCTCTCGATCCTGCTGACCAGCGCGGCGTAGTTGTAGCTGCCCGTCGTGACCGTCTCCTGGGGGCTGTCGAGCGAGGCGTCGAGGAACGTCCACCTGCCCTCACGTTCCCACTGCTCCACCGGGAAGCCGAGCGCCGCCGCGTTCCGGCGCAGGTCCGCGGGCGACTCCTCGAACGTGACGAACACTCCGGGCTGCCCGTAGGCGGAGATGCCACGAGCGAGGTACTCCATGGCGAAGAGCGTCTTCCCGGTGCCGGTGCTCCCGGTCACCAGCGTGCACCTGCCACGCGGCAGGCCACCCAGGGCGATCGGGTCGAACCCGTTGATGCCGGTAGGGATCTTCTCCAGCGCGTTATCGCTCATCTCGCAGCCGTTCGATCCGGGACTGGAAGGGTGTGGGGAGCCCGAGTGCGGCGGCCGTGCGTTCGTCGTCGGACAGATCACCGACGACCCTGACCGCAGGCAGGGGCATCGACCGTACGACCGTCGGGGTGAGGACGATCTGTTCCTGCTCGGCGAGTTCGGGCTCCTCGTCGACGTCGACCACCCGAAGGTCGTACGCGCCCGGCACCAGGGCCTCGCACAGGGATCTCAGCTGACCCTCCGCGCGCAACGACGACCCCGTTCGGCCCACCACGAACAGGGTGAGCTCGAATCTGGTCGTTGTCGGGAAACCCACCACCCACCCCGGCCGACAGTTGTCCTCGCGCGTACGCCACCCACCCACCAGATACCCACGCGTACCGTTCCCAGGCCGAGGGCGACCGGGAGCGTCGAACACCGGGTGCGTGACGAAAGGCGTCGAGTCCCGGGGCTGGTGGCTCGTCACCAGCGTCTATCTGGTCGCCGACGTACACCTGTCGGGGGCGCAGCTCGGGCTGATCGGCGTGGCGCAGGGGTGATCGCGTTCGCGTTCGAGGTCCCGGCTGGGGTGTGGCGTGAACGTTCGCCAGCGGTGCGGACGTCGCCTGGCTCACCGACGAGCTCGACGATCCCGTGCGTGTCTCCGGTGTGCTGGTGCGGTCGGGACGGGCGCAGCTCCTTCGGTCGGCTGTATCCGCGGCGTCTGGCCGAGCTCGGGTTCCCCACCGATCCGGTCGCCTGGTACACCGTTCTGGGCCTCCTCACCCTGCTCGTAGGGGCTGTGGCACTGCGGCTGGTGGAGCCACACGTCGACGACGTACGTACGGCTCCACACGGATACGTCGCGGCGTGTGTCGTGGGTGCGCTCGGCCTCGTCGGCCTGGCGAGCTCAATCGCCTGCGGGGGCGCCGTCGCTCTCGTCGCGGCGTCAACCGGCGTACGCGCCGCGCTTCTGGGGTGTGCCGCCTTGCCGGCCCTGACCGTTGCGCTGATCCTCACGGGGACCCGGGCCGGTGCGCGGTGAGGTGCCGAAGACCGAAGCTCCGGTCGGTGGCCGGCGGTACGGTGCCGACGTGACCAGTACGAACGACATCCGGCGGTGGGCGACCGCGTTGCCCGAGGTCGAGGAGACCGAACACTTCCGGTTCCACGTACCCGTCTTCAAGGTGCGTGGCCGGACCTTCGTCGGCATGGGCCAGGACAGCACGACCGCCGTGTTCTGCGTCTGCGAGCAGGAGGCCTACGACGTCGCCGCGGCGGACCCGGCCACCTACGAGGCCCTCCGGCGGCCGGACGCGCGGAAGAGTTTCCTGGGCCTGCAGGTCCGTCTCGCTGACGTCTCCGCCGACCGTGTCCAGGCGCTCGTGGAAGAGGCGTGGCGTCAGCAGGCTCCGAAGCGCCTGGTGGCAGAGCACGACCGCAGCAGCTCCGCCGAGGCACCGAAGTGACCGCGGCCACGGCGTCACGGCAGCACCTGGTCGACCTGGTCGACAACATCTGCCCCTGGGACGAGACCGAGCGGGCACACCGGCAGACCGTCCTGGACTGGCTGGCCGGTGATGCCCCAATTCACCGGACCGCGAAACCGGACGTCCCCGACCCCCACCTGGTGAGCTACTTCGTCGTTCTCGACGAGACCCGGCTGGAGGTGCTGCTCGTCGCCCACCGCAAGGCCGGGCTCTGGCTGCCGTCCGGCGGTCATGTCGAACCCGGCGAGGACCCGTGGCAGACGGTCGTACGAGAGTGCCGCGAGGAGCTGCGGGTCGCGGCGGCGCCCTCCCGGCTGCCCGGTCTCTCCGGCGACCGGCCGTTCTTCGTCACTGTGACCCGCACCCGCGGCGCCGGCCCGCACACCGACGTCAGTCTCTGGTACGTCCTCGGGCTGCCCAGGTCCGCGATCGTCTCCTACGACGCGGCCGAGTTCGACGGCATCAGGTGGGTACGGGTGGACGAGGTCGGCGACGAGCCACCGGACGCCCTGGACCCGCACCTGCCCCGGTTCGCGGCCAAGCTGCTGTCAGCCGTACGACCTCTCGGTGGCTCGTCCTGACCGGATGAGCGGCGGTCAGTGGAGGACGCGAAACCACAGGCACGTCGCCTGGGAGGTCGGCGACACGTCCATGCGTTCCAGCCGTACGTCCGTCCCACCGGGGTGCTCGAACAACCGAACGCCGTCACCGAGCAGCACCGGGGCCACGAACACCAGAATCTCGTCCAGCAGGCCCGCCTCGACGCAGCCGTGGGCCGTCCGGGCGCCGAGCACGTTGACGTACTTCCCGCCGGCAGCGGCCTTCGCCTGAGCGGCCGCCTGCCGCAGGTCGGTCACGAACGTGACGCCCGGGACCGACCGATCCGGCGGCCGGTGCGTGAGGACCAACTGCGGCCCTTCCCACCCGCCGCCGAACGCCTTGCCCTCGGCTTCGGTGCCCCGGTGCGGGTCGTCCCCGCCGAAGGTGCGGTTGCCGACGAGCAGCGCGCCGATCCGGGGTATGAGCTGGTCGACGACCGGGTTCGGGCCGAGATGCCTGGTCAACCAGGACATGTCGCCTCCCGGCCCGGCGATGAAGCCGTCCAGCGACATGGTGCACGAGTACAACAGCCTGCTCACGAGCCGCCTCCGTTCGATGGTGCGTCCGCCCGGAGCTCGTGGAGGTCGTTCACTTCCCGGAGCTCGCCGCGGATGACCCTCGTTGAGACGGCGGACCGCGGACAAAGTGATCGGCGCCGACCGCGGTGCACGGCGTACGGTCGGCGGGCGGGCGGCCCGTGCTACCCGGTGAGGGAAGCGGGAAGCTCGAACGCCCGGAACAACCCGCTGTCGTGGAAGGCGGTGATCTCCGCGATCCGGCCGTCCTCGATCCGCACCACCCCGATCGCGAACGCGCGGAAGGTGGAGTCGCCGCCATCGCGGACGTACGACGCCACCGCCGGCCGGCCGTTCGCCCGGGTGGGTAGCATCCGGAACCGTCCCACGTAGTTCGGCGAGCCGGCGTTCCAGCTCGCGGTCAACGCGGCGACGACGGTGTCCCGGCCCTGCAGCCACAGCGTCCACGGAGGCATCGTCGTCCGGACGTCGTCGGCGAGGAGTTCCGCCACCGCGGCGACATCCGCGCGTTCGACCGCCAGCATGTAGCGGCGCAGCACCGCGCGCTCCTCGGCGGAGGGTTCTCGTGCAGCGACCCACTCCGACCGGCGCTCGGGCAACTGTTCCCGCATGGTGGTCCTGGCTCGCTGCAACGCACTGTTGACCCCGGCCAGGCTGCTCTCCAGGAGCGCCGCGGTCTGCTTCGCCGGCCAACCGAGTACGTCCCGCAGGACGAACACCGCTCGTTGCCGGGGTGGCAGATGCTGGATCGCTGCCAGGAACGCCAACTCCAGCGTCTCCCTGGCCTCGACGATGGCGTCCGGTTCGGCATCTCGCGGCGCCGCCGGACCTGCCGGCTCGACGAGAGAGCCGCCGCCCGCTCCGTCCCGCCGGCGGTCGGGGAACGGCTGCAGCCACGGCAGGTCGGTCCGTGGCGGCGGCAGCGCGTCCCCGGCGTCGGACGGCCGGCTCAGATGGTGCGGGAGCACCCGGCGGGCGCGGCCGTCCAGCGCATCGAGGCACGCGTTGGTCGCGATGCGGTACAGCCAGGCGCGCAGACTCGATCGGCCCGCGAAGTCGCCGATGCCCTTCCAGGCGCGCAGGAAGGTCTCCTGAACGAGATCTTCGGCCTCGTCGAACGAGCCCAGCATGCGGTAGCAGTGCACCCGGAGCTCACGCCGATGCGGCTCGACCAGGGCGACGAACGCCGCCTCGTCGCCGGATCGCGCGGCAGCCAGGGTCTGCTGCTGCAGGTCCGTCGACGCGGCGTCCATGCGTTCACGCTAGCGCCACGCCCGAGCCGGTCATGCGTTCTGTGTGGTCCCGCGGCTCGTCACAGGACGATGTCGTCGACACGGACGTCGATCGCGTTCAACTCCAGGCCGAGTTGCCGGCGGGCGGCAGCCCGCACCGCCTTCCGAACGCGTTCGACGATCAGCGACACCGGTGTGCGCTGCCGCAGAGTGAGGTTGATCTGCAGTGTCGTCGGGTCGGCACGGTCGGGGAAGTGGCAGCGGTTGACCGAGACACCAGCGACCTCGCTCGCGGCCGCGGCCAGCACCGTGGCGGCCGCGTGTTCGGTGATGGCGAGGTGCAGGGGGTGTTCGGCCGGCAGTGGCAGTCGCCAGCTTCGGCTGCGGGTGGCGTGGATGCGGGCCATGATCGAGTCGACGAACCCGGGTGGGGGCTCGGCAGGCTCGTCCCGCAACAGTTCGGTGGCCTGGAGCACGGGTGCGAACTCCGCCGCGGCGCCCCGGCAGTGCGGGCAGGACAGTTCGTGGTCGTCCAGGCCGCCACCGGTCAGGTGGTCGTACACCGTGCCCGTGTCGCGGCCGCACGGGAGCACCTCCTCGCGCCGGTCCCGGTCGGGCTGCGGAGGCGTGTTGCCGTCGGGATGGTCTATCGCCATGGTTTCAGCTCCCTGGCGAGTCGGACGCGGGCGCGATGAATGCGTCCCCGAACCGCATCGGGTCCGATTCCCGTGACCTCGGCGATCTCGTCATAGGAGAGCCCCTCCAACTCTCGTAACACCCAGCATGCCCGTTGCTCCGGCGTGAGCAGCCCGAGGGCCGCCTGAAGGGCGGCGAGCAGGTCGGCGACGAGGATCTGCTGCTCGGGATTGCCGCTAGCCGAAGGCGGAAGCCTGACATGTTCATGATCGAGCTCGGCATCGGGGTGGGCGCGGCGGCTGCGTACTGCCTGGAGGGCGGCGGTGGTGACGATGCGGTAGAGCCAGGCGGCGAAGGCCTGGTCCACCCGGATCCGGTCGAGGCGGCGCCAGGCCGTGATGAACGCCTCCTGGGCGACGTCCTGGGCCGTGTCCGGGTCGCCAAGGATGCGCAGCGCGATCCGGTAGGCCGGGCCGGAGTAGCGGCGTACGAGCTGGGCGAACGCCGTCGTGTCGCCGATCCGCGCTCGCGCCACGAGAGTGTCGTCGGCGGGCGCGGACGTCGTCACCTGGTCACCCCGCCACGGGGAGCGTCCGGATAACTGTGACCCAGATCACGTGACAACCCCCGTGAGGAGAAGGGACCCCGGAACATCTTCGCTAGGTATATCGGCCCGTCTGATTAGTCGCAAAGCGGTGGTCACCTCGAGCAGGCGCCAGGTGAACGCCTCGTCGGACGGGTTTCGACAGACGTATGGAACGCACAACACACGCACGGACGAGGCACTACTCCGGGCATTGCACCCGGACGCACGTGGTGTCCAGGCTCGGACGAGAGGCGAACATGACTGCGCAGACGAACGACAAGAAGACCCCCACCGCCGGCGAGTCCAACGGACCGTCCACCGGCGCGGTGGCCACCCGCTCCGGCACCGACCTGGCCGGCAGCGGTGGCCGCACCGTGATCGCGGACGCCGTGGTCGCGAAGATCGTCGGCATGGCCACCCGTGAGGTCCGCGGCGTCTACGCCATGGGCGCGGGCATCTCCCGCGCGTTCGGCGCGGTACGCGAGCGGATCGGCGGGTCGACCTCCACCGTCACCCAGGGCGTCGCGGTCGAGGTGGGCGAACGCCAGGCTGCCATCGACCTGGACGTCGTGGTCGAGTACGGCGTCTCCATCCCCGACCTCGCCGCGGGCATCCGCCGCAACGTCGTCGGTGCCGTGGAGAAGTTGTGCGGGCTCGAGGTGACCGAGGTCAACATCACGGTCGGTGACATTCACCTGCCGGGTGACCAGGAGTCCAACGAAGCTCCCGAGCAGCCCCGGGTCCAGTGAGCCGGCCGGCGGCTGAGTCGGTCGGCACCGAGTCGATCACCGAGTCGATCACCGAGTCGGTCGGCACCGAATCGGCTCACGTCGAACCGCGAACCGTCGAGTCGCCCGGCACCGAGCCCGTCGACGCGGGCCGGTTGGCGGACCGGATCGCCGCGGCGGTCACGGCCTGTCCGGACGTGGCCCGGCTCAGCGCCGGGCCCGTCGCCACCTACCTGCCAGGGCGCTCGGTGCCCGGAGTCGCGGTGCGCGACGAGGAGATCCGGGTGGCCGTGGTGGCGCGGTACGGGCGGCCGTTGGCCGAGATCGCCGAGCAGGTACGCGCAGCGGTCGCTCCGCTCGTACCCGCCCGTCGGGTCGACGTGACGATCGACGACCTGGCGATCGGTGACGAGGAGTACGACCAGCCACCGGCGCCGGCCCCGGCAAGCGGGGTGGCGGTAGGCGGGGACGGTGAGGGAGGGGGTCCGGGCGTCGCATGAGCTCGGACCCTCCCACCACCCGCACCCGTGCGGAGCGCAGCGCGTTCCGCGCCTGGGTGCGTACGCACCACCCGGACGTGGGCGGTGACCACGCCGAGTTCGTCGCCGGACTGGAGCGGATACGGGCCGGCCGCCGCCTCCCGTCGGCACGTACGCCGTCACCGGGAGCGGGGGCGAACGCGGCGCGGGTCGACGACGTGAGCACGTTCCGCCGACGGGGCGGACTGTGGCTTCTGATCCGGTGGTGGCGACGCATGCGCTGCCGGGAACCCCGGGTGCGGTGACGCGTTCGCGGGACTACTGATCGAAAGGGTGTGGCCTTCGATGGATGAGACGCGCTGGTGGCCGATGATCGGCCTGGCGTTCGGTACGGCAGTGGGATTCGCGGGGGCGTTCGGCGGGTTCTCGGCGTTCCTGATCGTGGCGGTGCTCGGTCTGCTCGGCCTGCTGGTCGGCCGGGCACTCACCGGAGACCTCGACGTGGGTGCGTTGCTGGGTAGCCGGAGGCGGTCGTGACCGTCACCGAGGCGCCGGTGGACCGCCCACCGGAGTCGCCGTCCGGCACAGGGGACCGGACGGAGACGCTGGGTCCACCGGAGTCACGGGGGCGTACCCAGATCGCCGGCCGCGTCCTCGAACGCATCGCAGGTCAGGCACTCACCGAGATCGACCAGGCCGGCGGAGCCAGTCGGAGGGTGCTCGGTGTGCCTCTGGGCCGCGACGACCTCGACTCCGGGCCGCAGGTGTCGGCGCACGTCGACGGCGCCCTGGCCACCGTACGCATGAACGTCTCGGTGGTCTATCCCGCGCCGGTGCGCGAGGTGACCCGGAACCTCCGTACCCACGTGATGGAACGGATCTCCGGACTCACCGGGATCCAGGTGCGCCAGGTCGACATCGACGTCGCGCACCTCGTACCCCCGGCCGAGCACGGTAGGAGGGTGTTGTGAGCGCGTCCACGGAGCAGATCCGCACTGCGGACACGGCCGACTGGCCGATCCCGCCACCGCCGCCCACCGGTACTGGTGACCGTAGGACGCTCCGCCGGGCCACCCACGTGTTCCGTCCCCGCCGGGTGGTGCCGGCCACGATCGTCGCGCTCGTGCTCGCGGTGGTGGCAGCTCTGGTGGCCGTCGAGGTGATCGGCGGCCTGTTCGGGTCACCACCCGGTCTGCTGCCGGTCGACAGGCTGAGCTCGCTGGGCCGGCAAACCCACTGGAACGACTCGCTGACGTTCACGGTCTGCGGCCTCGGCGTCCTGCTCGGACTGCTGTTGCTGTTCCTCGCGCTGAAGCCCGGCCGCCCGCGTGCGGTGGTGCTGACGTCCTCGGATCCCCAGGTCGTGATGGGAATCGAGTCCGCGGGGATGAGCAGGCACCTCGCCCGGGCGGCGGAGTCGGTGCCCGGAGTCTCCTCGGCCCAGGTCGCCGTCAGCGCCCGCAAGGTGCGGGTGGCCGCGTCGAGTTCCCTCCGCGACACCGCGGGCCTGGACGAGCAGATCCGTGCGGCCGTCACCGAACGCGTCGACGAACTCGCACCGATGGCTGGTCGCCCGCACGTCCGGGTCTCCGTTCGCCGCAGACAGGACTGAGTGAGATGACCACGAGGAATCGTCGTACCGCCCGAAGGAACCGCGTGGGGCTCGCCCTGGTCGGGCTGGTCCTGCTGCTGGCCGGCGCGGCTGGGCTGGCGCGCGGGCTGAACCTCCTCCCCCGCGTCTTCGGATCGGCCTCCACGCCGGTGATCGATGTGGGGACCACCCGGTTCGTCGTGGAGCAGAAGTGGTTCTGGCCCGCGCTCGCCGTGGTCGCGATCGTGCTGGCACTGCTGGGGCTGTGGTGGCTGGCCAGCCAGACCCGGGTCGACAGCCTGCGCAACCTCCGCCTCGAACCCGACCCGCGGCAGGGGGTGACGAACCTCCCCGGCAGGGCGGTCACCGCGGCGATCGAGAACGACCTCGCCGACAGTCCGTACCTCCACCGTGGCCACGCCCAGCTGACCGGTTCGTCGTCGCATCCTCGGCTGCACCTGCACGTGGTCCTGGACCGCGACGCGGACCCGGCGGCGGCGCGGGTCCGGATCGACCAGGCGCTGTCCCGGGCGCGGCAGGCCGTCGAGCTGGACGAGCTCCCGACGACGGTGGAGCTGACCGCGCGGCGCTGACGGCGCCCACGTCCTCGGCGTCCGGACCCGTGTGGCCTGTCGGTGGGCGGCGCTAGTGTCCGGCGGCACCGGGCCGAAACCCGCGTGCCCGGTTGCCGAGGGAGGTAGACATGACCGAGCGACCCCGCATGCACGTCACGGCCACCGTGCTGGAGTCCTCCGACGCGCAGGCGCTCTCGGCCTTCTACGTCCGGTTGCTGGGCTGGAAGGTCGTGCAGGACGAGCCGCACTGGGTGCGCCTGGACCGCGAGGACGGTGGCGCCGCCCTGTCGTTCCAGACCGAACCCGCTTACGTCCGGCCGACGTGGCCCGCCACCGAGGGAGCGCAGCAGATGATGGCGCACCTCGACATCAACGTCGACGACCTCGAGGTGGCCGGCGCCCACGCGGAGGCGGCCGGCGCGACGCTTGCCGACTACCAGCCGCAGGACGACGTACGCGTGTATCTCGATCCCGCCGGCCACCCCTTCTGCCTTTACCTCTAGCGCTGCGCCTGCGTCCGGCTGGACGGCCGGGGGCGCTCAGGCCGGGCGGCGAAGGGTCAGGGACTGGAACCGGAAGTCGCTCGCCGGCGGGCCCCCGTGGAAGTCCGTCACGCTCACCACGTGGAAGTCCACGATCTCGAAGGACCGGCGGGCGTACTCCTGGATCTCCTCGTCGGTACGCGAGGCGAAGAACCTCGGCGGGTCGTGCCGGTCGTCGGCCAGCGGCCCCTCACCCTGCTCTCCGCCGTAGACACCGAGGAAGAACAACCCGCCCGGCCGCAGCACCGTCGCGATGGACCCCAGGACCGCCGGCAGGTCGGCGTTCGGCACGTGCAGCAGGCAGTTCATGGCGTACGCGGCGTCGAAGGAGCCCGGCGGGAAGCCGAGGTGCAGGAAGTCCGCGACGCGCGCGTCGATGCCCTTCGCCCGGCAGCGCTCCACCATCGCCGGGGACAGGTCGGTGGCCGCGACCCGCAGGTCGTTGTCACCGAAGTACGCGCTGTCCTGACCGGTGCCCGCGCCGACCTCGAGAAGTGTCGTGGCGCCCTCCGCACGCAGCCGGTCGAGGAAGGCCGCGCGTTCGGCGAGCTTCCATGACGCCTTGTCCGTGGCGTCGCGGCGTTCGGCGCCGTCGTCGTAGGCGAGCCGGAGGCTGTCGAGTACGTCGTCGTACCGGGTGCTCATGTGCCGCTCCGCAGGTGTCGGGCTGGTGGTCACCGCAGGTGTAACAGAAAAGCCCGATTCGGAAACGAGGTTGATCGGGAGCGCCCGCGGGTGCTCGGTCGTTGCTCCCTGAGGGGCCGCCGAACCGTGCGGCGTACCTCATGGTCGCTGCCCGGACGTGGTTCGCAGTGTCGACGCATGATCGAACGGAGTGTGTTTGTGAGCGCCATGGCGGTGGCAGCCGAAGCTGAGCCGACCGGCGGGATCGTCGGCTGGGTCACCGGACTGATGGAGAAGCTCGGCAGCGCGGGTGCCGGCGTCGCGGTCTTCCTCGAGAACCTCTTCCCGCCCATCCCGAGCGAGCTGATCCTGCCGCTGGCGGGGTTCACCGCCAGCCGCGGCGACCTCAGTCTGCTGGGCGCCATCGGCTGGACGACGCTGGGCTCGACGCTGGGCGCGCTCGTCCTCTACTTCCTCGGCGCTGCCGTGGGGCGTGACCGTACGCGCGCACTGGTGCGAAGGCTGCCGCTGGTGAAGGTGGCCGACGTCGACCGGACCGAGGAGTGGTTCCTGCGGCACGGGCGGTCGACGGTGTTCTTCGGCCGGATGGTGCCGCTGTTCCGCAGCCTGATCTCGATACCGGCCGGCGTGGAACGCATGCCGCTCGTGCTGTTCGTGCCGCTCACCGCGGCCGGCAGCGCGGTGTGGAACTCCGCGCTGATCCTGGCCGGGTACTTCCTGGGTGCGCACTGGTCGCTGGTCGAGGTGTACGTCGGGATGTTCTCCAAGGCGATCGTCGCGGCTGCCGCCCTGGCCGTGGTGGCGTTCGCCGCCGTGCGCCTGCTGCGCCGTGACCGTGGCGGGGACGGCGCCGACGAGGGGAGCGACCGGGACGGGGAGTGGAACGAACGCCCGGCCCGGCGGGGCCGCCGGCGGCTGGGCGACGAACCCGCGGAGTGACCGGGGACGTCAGCTGCCGAGGTAGCGCAGAACGGCGAGGACCCGCCGGCTGTAAAGCCCACTGCCCCGGAGTCCGCACTGTGGCTGAGCGTAACCAATCCAGGAAAACGGCGTAAACGTACCCGGCGGCGACCGATCGGCCACCCAACGCGGTGGAATGCACCCCGGGTGCCGGGGCGTTCGGGACCGTGGACACCGGCCACCTAAGGTGGGCTCGCCGCCCGGCAATGGCGATCCCAATCCCCCGGTCCGGCACAGAACGTAACCACCAGGAGCCGCACCCACAGGGCGGCTCCTCCTCGGTGTGCGCCCCGACCGGGCCGCCCGGCTGAACCAGGAGGACCCCAGCTCCATGAACCACGCCCTGCTCATCGCGTTCGTCGTCGCGGTGGCGCTGATCAGCGTCGTACCCGGCCCGGACATGATGTTCGTCCTCGCCCACGCGGTTTCCGGCGGTCGCCGGACGGGCTTTGTCGCCGCGGCCGGAATGTCGACCGGGCTCACGGTGCACACCGTGGCGGCGGCGTTCGGCCTGGGCGCGTTGATCAGGACCGCGCCGCTGGTCCTGGAGGGCATCCGGATCGCCGGGGCGTTGTTCCTGGTCTACCTCGCGGTAATGACCTGGCGGGCCAGCCGGGGCAAGGGCGGTTCGGTACGTACGCCGAACAAGCCGCGCTCGCTGCCGCGGGTGTACGTGATGGCCGTGCTCACCAACCTCGCGAACCCGAAGGTCATCCTCTTCTACCTCGCGTTCATGCCGCAGTTCCTCACCACCGGCGCGCACAGCTGGCCGGTGACCGCGCAGTTCCTCGTCCTCGGCGCGATCTTCATCGCCATCGGGATCGTGGTGGACTCGACCGTGGCCACGCTGGCCGGGACGTTCTCCGAGCGGGTGCTGAGCCGTCAGGCCTTCCGCCGCTGGCTGGAGCGCGCGTCCGCGACCATCTTCGGTGCGCTCGCGGTCCGGCTGGTGCTGGACGCCACGCAGTAGTCAGGCACGGCAGCTCGTAGCGGTACGTAGCCGGGCGTAGGTGGCACCACCTACGCTCGGCGACACGTGTCCCGGCCGGGACGAACCCCCGACGAGTGCGGCCGGTGCCGCCTACGGTTGCGCCATGGCCGCATCGGCAGCCCGCGGCCGGACGCGCACCCGCGCGGCACTGGTCACCCTCCTCGTCGTCGCCGTCGTCCTCCTCACCGGCGGCGGCGTTGCCGTCGTAGCGGTCGTGGACGGGCGGGCCGGGCAGGATCCGCAGGGCGCTGGCTACCGCACCGACGACGCCATGGTCACCGTCCGCACCGGTCCGCGCGGTGACCGGCCGGTCAGGCTGGACACCCGGCTGTACGTCCCCTCCTCCGCGACCGCCGACCATCCGGCGCCCGCGGTGCTCCTCGCCCACGGACTCGGCGGGACCAAGGACAGCGTCACCGGGCAGGCCCGTGACCTGGTTCGACGCGGCTACGTCGTCCTCACCTGGACCGCCGAGGGGTTCGGTGCCTCCGGTGGGCAGATCCATCTGGACAGTCCCGACTGGGAGGTCACCGACGCCCGCCGCCTGCTGGACTGGCTGGCCCGCCGGCCGGAGGTACGCCGGGACGGTCCGGACGACCCGAGAGTCGGCGTGGTGGGCGCCTCCTACGGCGGCGCGCTGGCGTTGCTGGTGGCCGGCTACGACCGGCGGGTGGACGCGATCGTTCCCCAGGTCACCTGGAACGACCTGGGCAACGCGTTGGCGCCGGAGGCGACCGGGCGGGGTTCCGGTGCGGGCGTACTCAAGCGGGCCTGGGCCGGCCGGTTGTTCGCCGCGGGACTCGACTCGGCCGCCGGCGCAGGCAGGGCGAAGCGACCTACCGCGGGTACCAGCGCCGACTGCGGACGGTACGCCGAGGACGTGTGCCGGGCGTACCAGCGACTGATCCTCACCGGACGCATCGACCCCGCCACGCGCGCCCTGCTGGCGAGGTCCAGCCCCGCCTCCGTCCTGCACCGCATCACCGCCCCGACGCTGCTGATCCAGGGCACGGCGGACACGCTCTTCCCGCTGAGCGAGGCCGACGCCAACGCCATCGGCATCGCGAAGGCCGGCACCAGGGTGCGGGTGACGTGGTTCTCCGGCGGGCACGACGGCGGTGCGGGCACCGACCTCGACCAGCGCCGGGTGAGGGCCTCGACCCTGGGCTGGCTGGACTATCACCTGCGCGGCGAAGGGTCGCCGCCGCCGGACTCGTTCGCGTTCAGCCGGGTCACCGGCACCGGCTACGGCGGGGACGGCGTGCGCGTGCTCGGCCTGTACGCCGACAGCTATCCCCGCCTCGACGGGGACCGCCCGGCCCGCACCGTCGCGCTGCGCGGGTCGCCGCGCGAGGTCGGCAACCCACCGGCAGGCACCCCGGCGGCCGTCTCGTCCCTGCCCGGGCTGGGCGCCCTCGCCGGTTCGCTGCTGTCCCGGTCCTCGACCGGGGCCTTGTCCGGCTCCTCGTCGGAGCCCTCCGCCGGGTCCTCCGTGGAGTCCCCGCTCGCGGGGGCGCTCGGCGGAGCGTTGACCACGGACGTCCCCGGCCAGTTCGTGTCGTACGACTCGGCACCGCTGACGGCGCCCGTCGACGTCACCGGTGCGCCCACCGTGCGGATCCGGGCGGCGTCGAGCTCGGGCAGCGCGGTGCTGTTCGTCAAGCTCTACGATGTCGCGGCCGGCGGCGCCCGGGAACTCCCCGGCGGCGGGGTCGCTCCCGTCCGGCTGAGCGGGTTGCCTGCCTCGATCGAGGAGGCCCGGCCGGTGCCGGTGACCCTGCCCGGCATCGTGCACAGGTTCCCGGCCGGCCACAGACTCCGGATCACCCTCGCCACCACCGACCAGGCGTACGCCGGTCCGGCGCAACCGCAGGTCTACACCGTCGGCCTGGCGCCGCGCTCCGGTGTCCAGCTGCCGCAGGTGGCCGCGTTCACCGCCGCTGATCCGACCGGGCCGTGGGCCGTCCTGCTCGGCGCCGTCGTTGCCGCGCCGGCGGTCGTCCTCCCGCTCGGCTGGTGGGCGGCGCGCCGGTGGAGCAGGCGGCGGGTTCGCCGGGTGGTGGCGGAGTTCGCCGACGTGCCGCTGGTGGTCCGCGGCGCGACCAAGACCTACGCCGACGGGCTCACCGCCCTCGACGGCGTCGACTTCACCGTCCGCCGCGGCGAGGTTGTGGGGCTGCTCGGACCGAACGGCGCCGGCAAGACGACCTGTCTGCGCATCCTGATCGGCCTGGTCCGGCCGACCGCGGGTGAGGCGCTCGTCTTCGGCCACCGGGTCGGCCCCGGTGCGCCCGTGCTGTCCCGGGTCGGCGCGCTGGTGGAAGGGCCGGGCTTCCTGTCGGACCTGACCGGCCGGGCCAACCTGGAGCTCTTCTGGCAGGCCACCGGCCGCCCGCCGGGTGACGCGCACCTGGCCGAGGTGCTCGCGATCGCCGCGCTCGGCACCGCGCTGGACCGGAAGGTGCGTACCTACAGCCACGGCATGCGGCAGCGGCTGGCGATCGCACAGGCCATGCTCGGGCTGCCCGACGTGCTCATCCTGGATGAGCCCACCGACGGGCTCGACCCGCCACAGATCGCGACTCTGCGCCGGACGCTGCGCGCCTACACCGCGGGCGGCCGTGCGGTCCTGGTGTCCAGCCACCTGCTCGCGGAGGTGGAGCGGACCTGCAGCCACGTCGTGGTCCTGCACCGGGGCAGCCGGCTGGCGGCCGGGGCGGTGGTCGAGGTCGTCGGTGACTCGCCGAACCTCGAGGACGTGTTCCTCGCGCTGGTGAAGGACGAGGCGGAGGGCGAGGGAGAGGGCGTGGCGCCGGTCGACGATCTGGTGGCCGCGGTGCAGAGAGGCGGCCGGACGTGACCGAACGGGCGACCGAGGACGACGCGACCCAGGACGCCGCCGCAACCGAGGACGCCGCTGCCACCACCCCCGCCGCCACCACCCCCGCCGCCACCATCCCCGCCCCGGCCGCCGACGGCGGGACGCCCGGCTACCGGCCCGGGGCCACTCTGCCGTTCCGGGCCGAGCTTCGCCGGCAGGTGCGCCGCCGGCGTACCGCCCTCGCGTTCGGCCTCGTCGTCGCACTCCCGCTCGTCCTGGTCGCGGCGTTCACCTGGGGATCCGGGGACGGCGGCGGACTGCCGTCGTACGCCGCCCTGGCGACCTTCGGCGGCGTCAACTTCACGGTGTTCACGCTGGCCACCGCGGCGGCCCTGCTGCTCACCCTGATCGTCGCGCTCGTGTGCGGAGACGCCGTTGCCGGCGAGGCCGGCTGGGGAAGCCTGCGCTACCTGCTCGCGGTGCCCGTCCCACGCGCCCGGCTGCTCGGGGTGAAGCTGGCCGTCGGCCTGGCCACGTCGGTGGTCGCGTTGCTGGTCCTCGCGGTGACCGCGCTGGCCGTGGGGACAGTGGCGTTCGGCTGGCATCCGTTACGCACCCCGCGCGGCGACGAACTGGCCGCGCCGGACGCGCTGTGGCGAATCGCGGTGATGATCGGCTACCTGGCGGTCTGTCTGCTGCTGGTGGCGGCACTGGCGTTCTGGTTCTCGGTGCGCACGGACGCGCCACTGGTCGCCGTGGGCGGCGCGGTCCTGGTGGTGATCGTCGCGAACATCCTCGACGCGGTGGAGGCGCTCGGCGAGATCCGCTCGCTGCTGCCGATGCACTACGCCGGCGCCTGGCGTGGGCTGTTCACCGATCCGATGCAGTGGGAGGACCTGGCCAAGGGCAGCCTGTCGTCCCTGGCGTACACGGCGGTCTTCCTCGGGCTGGCGTGGTGGACGTTCCTCCGCAAGGACGTCCTCTCCTAAGGTTCCGACCGGTAAAGCCGCAGGTCACAGGGCTGCTGTGCGTGGGCAGCCTGGTCGTTCGTCGGCTCACGACCGGACCCGTCCGGAGCTACGCTGGCAGGATGAACGCCGGTCCCGCCGGGCCGTCCGGCGGCCCTCCCTCTGGGCTGTCCACAGAGTCGTCCACAGGGTGGTCCACCGAACTGTCCACAGGTTCGTACGACGGATCTCCCGAGGGGGCGGCGGTGTGCTTGCGCGGTCTGTCGTACCGCTTCAAGGAGCATCTGGCCGTCGACGGCGTCGATCTCGACGTACGCACCGGCGAGGTGTTCGGGCTGCTCGGCCCCAACGGCGCGGGCAAGACCACCACCATCCGGTTGCTCACCACCCTGCTGCCCGTCCAGGACGGCGAGATGCACGTCTTCGGGCGCGACGTACGCCGGTCGAAGATGGCCGTACGCCGGCTGCTCGGCTACGTTCCCCAGCAGCTGTCCGCGGACGCGGCCCTCACCGGGCGGGAGAACGTCACGCTGTTCGCCCGGCTGTTCGACGTGCCGCGGCGCGAACGACGCCACCAGGTCGACGACGCGCTGTCCGTGATGGGGCTGACCGACGCGGCGGACCGGCTCGCCTCGACGTACTCCGGCGGCATGATCCGCCGGCTCGAACTCGCCCAGGCTCTGGTCAGCCGCCCCCGGCTGCTGGTGCTCGACGAACCCACCATCGGCCTGGACCCGATCGCGCGCGGGACGGTCTGGGAGCGCGTCCAGGAGCTGCGGGCCGACACCGGCATGACGGTGCTGGTCACCACCCACTACATGGACGAGGCCGAGCAGGAGTGCGACCGGATCGCGCTGATGCACCTCGGCCGGCTGCGGGCGGTCGGCGCGCCGACGGAGCTGAAGGCCGCGCTCGGGCCGGGCGCCACGCTGGAGGCGGTCTTCCGGCACCACTCCGGCGACGTGTTCGGTGACGGAAGCGGCGAGGGCGAGGAGGGCGGTGACTTCCGTGGCGTCCGAAGCACGCGTCGCACGGCCCGGCGGCTCGGTTGACCGGCCCGCACCGCAACGCGTCTCGTGGCGACTGCCGAGCCGGGTCGTGACCCTGTGCCTGCTCGAATTGCAGAAGCTGCGCCACGACCGCACCGAGTTGGTCACCCGCGCGGTGCAGCCGGCGCTGTGGCTCACCGTCTTCGGTACGACGTTCAGCCGGTTGCACGTCATCCCCACCGGCCAGGTGCCCTACCTGGACTTCCTGGCCCCGGGGATCCTGGCCCAGTCGGCGCTGTTCATCGCGATCTTCTACGGCATCCAGATCATCTGGGAGCGCGACGCCGGCGTACTCGCCAAGCTGCTGGTCACGCCGACACCGCGGGCCGCGCTGGTCACGGGGAAGGCGTTCGCGGCGGGAGTGCGGGCGTGTGCGCAGGCGGTGATCGTGCTGCTCCTCGCGGCGGTGCTCGGGGTGGACCTGACCGCGAACCCGCTGCGCATCCTGGGCGCGTTCGCCGCCCTGATGCTGGGCGCGGCGTTCTTCTGCTGTCTGTCCCTCAGCATCGCCGGGCTGGTGCTCAACCGCGACCGGCTGATGGGGATCGGACAGGCGCTGACGATGCCGTTGTTCTTCGCCTCGAACGCGCTCTACCCGGTGGCGCTGATGCCGGAGTGGCTGCGCTGGATCGCCCTCGCCAACCCGTTGAGCTACCAGGTGGACGCGCTCCGGGGGCTCCTGGTGGGTACGCCGGCACACCTGACGCTGGACTTCGCGGTGCTCATCCTCGCCGCGGCGGTGGGCATCGCCACGGCGTCGGCGTTGCTCGGCCGGCTCGCCCGCTGAGCACCGGCGAAGTCAGCCGGCCGGGTGCGAACGCACGACGCCGGCAGCGCGGCGCTCGTGACCCGCTGGATGCGGGCGAGGTCGCACTGCCGGCGCAGAGGTGCGTGTGCCGCGTGGTCTTGGCGCTGTCGGCGGTTCTGTGCCGAGGGGTCGCAGGTCAGCCGGAGTGGCGGCTGTCGCGGTCGTTGTCCTCGGCGGCCTCCGGCGTCTCGACGTGCTCGGCCGGTGCGTCCGGCGTGGTCGGGATCGGCGGGGTGGGCGTGCGGTCGGCGACCGCCTCGCCCGGGCTGGCGCCCACGGTGTCGGCCGGCTCGGTCGACGCGTGCTTGGGTGCACCGGACCCGGCGACGGTCTCCGGGGTCTGGCCGGGTGCGGGCGGGCTCGCCGGAGCCGAGGTCTGCGGCGGGGCCGCCGACGGCATCGGCTGCCACTGCTGCTGGCTGCTCCCCTTGAGGGCGCGGTAGGCGGCGATGGCGGCGCCGCCGAGCGCACCCACGAGCAGGAGCAGACCCCACTTGCGCCTGCGGTGCGGCTTGGCCACCTCGACCTCACCCCGCAGGGCGGCGTAGGCGGCAGTGCCCCGGCGTACGGCCTCGTCGCGGTAGGGCTCGCTGACCTCGAGTGCATGCGAGACCGCCTCGCTCACCCGCGGTGCGACGTCCTCGACGAGCACCTGGCGGGCGTGCTCGACGGCGGGGGTGACCTTCTCCCGGGCCTCCTCGACCGCCGGACCGAGGTGCGTACGAGCGTTTTCCACGGCGGGAGTGAGATGCGTCCTCGCGTTTTCCACGGCGGGGGCGAGACGTCCCCGGGCGTTCTCCACGGCGGGCGCGAGGCGCACCCGGGCGTTCTCCACCGCCGGGCTCACCCGCTCGCGGGCGATCTCAACGGCCGGCACGACGCGCTCGCGGGCGATCTCAACGGCCGGCACGACGCGCTCGCGGGCGGACTCGACGGCGGGTACGAGTCGCTGGCGCGCACTGTCCACGGCGGGGGTGAGTCGTTCGCGGGTGTAGTCGGCGGCCGGAGCGACACGCTCGCGGATGTCCGGGGCGAGACCCGCTCGCTTCTTCTGGCGTCCCATCTGGTTGCGCCTCCTTGTCCACACGTGCGATGTGCGGCTTCGTCTGTACTCCCCGTGCACCACGCGGCGGGGATGTATCGGGATGCCTTTCCCAGGGTGCCTCCGATCATGCCCGGTCGGCACGTTCCTGTCGCGGGGGCACCCCGCAAGCATTCCACTCGTTGCCGTGAAAGGATCGCCGCTACGGCAATGCAAGCGGAGAGAGGACGTACCGGTGAGTGAAGAGACGTTCGCCACACTTCGGACCTCGAAGGGCAATGTGGTGATCCGGCTGTTCCCTGATCACGCACCCAAGACGGTTCAGAACTTCGTCGGTCTGGCGGAGGGCACCCGCGAGTGGGTCAATCCCGAGACCGGGGAGAAGTCCTCCGACCGCTTCTACGACGGCCTCACGTTCCACCGGATCATCGAGGGCTTCATGACCCAGGGTGGCTGCCCCCTCGGCACCGGCACGGGTGGTCCCGGCTACCGCTTCGGCGACGAGATCCACCCCGATCTCCGCTTCGACCGTCCCTACCTCCTGGCGATGGCCAACGCGGGCCCCAACACCAACGGCTCGCAGTTCTTTATCACCGCCGGCCCGACCCCGCACCTCAACGGCCGGCACACGATCTTCGGTGAGGTCGAGGACAAGGCCAGCCAGGCGGTGCTGGACGAGATCAACTCCGTGCCCACCGGGCAGATGGACCGGCCGCTCGAGCCGGTCATCCTGGAGTCGGTCGACATCGAGCGCCGCGAGGCCTGACCTCCGACGACCTGGGGCGCGCAGCGATGACCGACCAGTCACGGCCGGACGAGGGCCCGGAGGCCGGACAGTCCTCCGGGCAACCGCCCGTGCCGACGTGCTACCGCCACCCCGAGCGCGAGACCTACATCCGCTGTCAGCGCTGCGACCGGCCGATCTGCCCGGACTGCCAGCGGCAGGCGGCGGTGGGTTTCCAGTGCGTGGAGTGCGTACGCGAGGGTGCCCGCTCCACCCCTACCGCCCGCACCCGCTTCGGCGGGGTGGTCCGCGGCCGCGAGGCACTCGTCACCAAGGTGCTGATCGGGCTCAACCTCGTGGTCTTCCTGCTGACAGTGGTGGTCGGCCGTTCGGTCGAGCAGCAACTCTCCCTGGTCGGCAACAGGTTCTTCTTCGCCGACGCGGTCGGCGAGTCCTTCGGCGTGGCCGGCGGCGCCTACTGGCGGCTGCTGACCTCGGCGTTCCTGCACGTCGAGATCTGGCACCTCGCGATCAACATGTTCTCGCTGTGGGTGCTCGGCCCGCCGCTGGAGCGGCTGCTCGGGCGGCTGCGGTTCACCGGGCTGTACCTCGTCGCGGCGCTGGCCGGCAGCGCCGTCGCGTACGCCTTCACCTCGCCGTTGACGCCCATCCTCGGCGCGTCGGGCGCGGTCTTCGGACTCTTCGGCGCGACCGTCATGATGGCCCGGCGGATGCGCGCCGACATGAGTTGGTTCCTCGGCATCCTGCTCATGAACGTCGTGCTGAACGTCGTCTTCCGGCACTTCCTGTCCTGGCAGGGCCACCTCGGCGGGTTCGTCGCCGGGCTGGCTCTGGGCGCGATCATCGCCTACGCCCCGCGCGAACGCCGTGACCTCGTGCAGGCCCTCGGTTTCGCGGGCGTGCTGCTCGCCTCGATCGCGCTGATTCTGTGGCGGACCGCGCAGATCAACGCCGGCCTGGCCTGACACCCGGACCCTCGCCCGAGACCGGCCGGGCACTTCCGGCGCTGATTCGCCTCCGTCACAGTCCACAGCTGGGGAAAACCTGCCCCCACCTGCCCGGGGATATCCCCAGCGCGCCTGTGGATGTTGGGGATAACTCTTGTCTCGCTGGGGACAGCGTGTGGAGGCTCTGCGCGCGACCCTGAGCAGGGCTCTGACCTGCAG
Source organism: Actinopolymorpha sp. NPDC004070 (assembly GCF_040610475.1). Lineage (NCBI taxonomy): Bacteria > Bacillati > Actinomycetota > Actinomycetes > Propionibacteriales > Actinopolymorphaceae > Actinopolymorpha > Actinopolymorpha sp. NPDC004070. Next base: position 392,403 of record NZ_JBEXMJ010000002.1, read on the forward strand.
TTTTATCAGGTTTACTCGCGGTTGCCGAGCCGTCGGATCCGGTGCGCCCAGGCGTACGACCGGTACATACCCACAGGCCGCACCGTCTGGGGCGGACGACTACCGCTCCACAGGCGCCGTTCCCCCGGAAAGTTGTCCACAGTCTGGGGATGGCCGTGTGGATGAACTACACGGTTGTAAGTCGGAGCGGCGACGTCAGTGAGTCACCGGGCGGTCACCACGCCTCGCGGGGAGCCGCCGTGTCAGCGCCACTGGGTGGAGACCACGAACCCCGTGGCGATCAGGCCCATCCCGATCAGGATGTTCCAGTTGTGCAGGTCGCGCATGCCCGGGATCTCGGTGCCGGCGAGGTAGAACGTGACGATCCAGGCCAGGCCGACCAGGAAACAGGTCAGCATGACCGGCACCACCCACCGCCCGGCGTGCCTGCTTCCCTCGGCCTTGGCGGAGCCGCCGCGCGGAGGGGTGTAGGCCTGCTTCTTCCGGCCGTGTGATTCGGGCACCTCGCCACCTTTCGTAGTAAGACGTCCGAGCCGGCTTACACCGGCCGACTCCGGCTGGGGCCGGCTGACGTGGACGGGACCCTGACGGGACACTGACTGGACAATGGTCGGACACTGACGTCGGTTAGCGTAGTCAACACTCAGGGCGCGACGACGACGGAGGGCACGTGGCTGACCAACTGCCCGACTCGTCGACCTCGCAGCGAGGAGACGGCACCGACGGCCCGGACGTCACCGACGGCGCAGGCGGCACGAAGACCCGGCGCCGCCGGCTGCGCCCGTCCCGGTTGCTGGTCGCGCTGACGTTCGCGCTGGCCGGGTTCCTCGGGGTGACCAGCGCGGTGAACGCCGAGGGCACCGACCTGCGGGCCGAACGCCAGACCGACCTGGCCGACCTCGCACGATCCCAGCTGCGGACCAACCAGCGGCTCGGCGAACGTGTGAGCAAGCTCCGGGCGGAGGTCGACGAACTCCTGGCCCGGCAGTTGCGCAGCGACCGGTCCGACGCCGCGCAGAAGAAGGTCGACCGGCTCGCGCCCGTCGCCGGGCTGACGCCGGTGCGGGGTCCGGGCGTCACCGTCGTGTTGGACGACGCACCGCCCAGCGCCCGCACCAACGACACCGATCCCGACGCCCTGGTCGTCCACCAGCAGGACATCCAGGCCGTGGTGAACGCGATGTGGGCCGGCGGCGCGGAGGCGATGACGATCCAGGGACAGAGGGTGATCTCCACCTCCGCGATCCGCTGCGTCGGCAACTCCGTCGTACTCCACGGCGTCCCCTACCCGCCGCCGTACCGCATCGAGGCGGTCGGAGACGTCGGCGGCATGATCCAGGCGATCGGTGACTCGCCGGCGATCAACACCTACCTCGCCTACGTCACCGACCCGAGGTACCGCCTCGGGTGGAAGCTCACCCGGTCGACGAACCTGCGGATGCCGGCGTTCGACGGGCCGCTCAACCTCGACTACGCCGTCGAACGCGACGTCAGCGGGGACGCGGCCTCCCGCTGACGGACGCGGTAGAGGCCGGGCGGGCGGACGTCCGGACGGGGCGCCCAGCACAATGGTGCGGTGAGCACGCGCATCCTCGTCGTCGACAACTACGACTCCTTCGTCTTCAACCTGGTGCAGTACGTCTACCAGCTCGGAGTCGAGTGCGACGTACGCCGCAACGACGAGGTGGAGCTGTCCGAGATCGACGGCTATGCCGGTGTCCTGCTGTCCCCCGGGCCGGGCACGCCGGAACACGCTGGCGTCTGCGTCGACCTGGTGCGCCGGGCCGCCGGGCGGGTGCCGGTGTTCGGGGTGTGCCTCGGTCTTCAGGCGATCGCCGTGGCGTACGGCGGGGTGGTCTCCCGCGCCCCCGAGCTCCTGCACGGCAAGACCAGCCTGGTCCACCACGAGGGCGCGGGGGTGCTGGCCGGGCTGCCCGACCCGTTCACCGCGACCCGCTACCACTCGCTCGCGGTCGAGCCCGCCTCGGTGCCGCCGGAGTTCGAGGTCACCGCGCGCACCGCGTCCGGCGTACTCATGGCGCTCAGACACCGCGAGTTCGACTGCGAGGGAGTGCAGTTCCACCCCGAGTCGGTCCTCACCGAGGGCGGCCACCGACTGCTGGCCAACTGGCTGGTCACCTGCGGCGAGACCGACGCCGTCGAGCGGTCGGCCGGCCTGGCGCCCGTGGTCAGCCGGTCGTGAGCCGCCGGGTCAGATGACTCGCACGCTCCGACCGGTACGCCCTCTCCCGTGAACCACTGATCCGACGCCGACCGTCGACGTTCGGCCCCGGCTCAGGCCGACGGGGGCGGAGGCGGTGTCGTCGCCCCGTCGCCCTGCGGCGGTGGTGGAGGCTCCGGCGTGTCGGTCGGGGTGGGCTTCGGAGTCTCCGTGGGAGGAGGCGGCGTCTCGGTCTTGGACGGAGTGGGCTCCGGCTGCGTCTGCGTCGGGCTCGGCGTCGGAGTCGGGGAGGGCTTCTGGGTCTTGTTCGGCTTGGGCTTCGGCCGCGGGTTGGGCTGCTGGCCCGGCGCGCGAGCGATCACGATCGAGACCGTCGTGTCGGGTGCCCGGCGCGATCCGGCGCCCGGCACCTGCCGGACGACCGTGCCCGACTGCCCCCGCGACGTGGTGTCGTAGCTCTTGCTCACCCGGAAACCCGCGTCGGCGAGCCGGGCCTCCGCGACCGCCGCGCTGTCTCCCACGACGTCCGGGACGGAGGTCAGCCCGCTCGCGTGGTACAGCGTGACCGTGCTCCCCGCCTTGACGACCGACCCCTCGTCCGGGTCCACCCGGCTGACGTCGGTGGCGTTGCCGGAAGCCTTCGGATCCTCCTTGCTGAGGACGTTCAGGCCTTCCTTCTCCAGCATCGCCCGGGCCGCGGACACCTTCTTGCCCACGACCGCCGGAATGGTGACCTCGCCCTGCCCGCTGGACACGGCCACGTCCACCGCGGAGTCGACCTTCGCCGACGCGCCCGGCGTGGGGTTCTGGGAGACGATCTGCCCCTTGGTGACGTTCTCGCTGGCCTGCTGGGTGATCTTGCCCAGCCGGAGCTGGCTCTGCGCGAGCACGGTCCGCGCCTCGGCCAGGGTCTTTCCTTGCAGGGTGGGGGTGGAGACGGTCTTCGCGGAGTCCTTGCCCAGACTTTGCAGGCCGATGAACGCCGCCACCCCGAGCACGAACACGATCGCGATGGCGAGCAGGATGTACGCCGCCTTCCGGCCGCGGTCGGGCGTCTCGTCGTCGTCCTCGGCGTAGGCGGCCGCGCGTTCGGGATCGGCCGGGGGGATCGGCTCGTCCGGCGGCAGGAAGCGCGCGGTCGCGCCGGCGGCGAGCATCGGTGCGATGAGTTCCTGGCCGGACAGGCCGCGCTCGATGTCCTGCCGCATCTCCGCCGCGGACTGGTAGCGGTCGTGCGGCTTCTTCTGCAGCGCCTTGAGGGTGATCGCGTCGGCGATCGGCGGCACCTCGGGGTCGAGCATCGACGGGGGTCGAGGCTCCTCCCGGACGTGCTGGTAGGCGACCGAGACCGGCGAGTCGCCGACGAACGGCGGCCGGCCGGTGAGGAGTTCGTACAGCAGGCAGCCGGTGGAGTAGATGTCGCTGCGGGCGTCGACCGACTCACCGCGCGCCTGCTCCGGGGAGAGGTACTGCGCGGTGCCGATCACTGCGGCGGTCTGCGTCATCGTGGCCGAGGCGTCGGCGACCGCGCGGGCGATGCCGAAGTCCATCACCTTGACGTCGCCGTTCGGCGTCAACATGACGTTGCCGGGCTTGATGTCGCGGTGGACGATGCCCGCGCGGTGGCTGTACTCCAGTGCCTCCAGCACGTCGGCGGTGATCTCCAGCGCCCGCTCGGGGAGGATCCGGCGGCCCTCGCGGAGCACGTCGCGCAGGGTCCGCCCCTCGACGTACTCCATCACGATGTACGGCACCGAGATGCCGTCCACCTTCTCCTCGCCGGTGTCGTAGACGGCGACGATGGTCGGCTGGTTGAGCGCCGCCGCCGACTGGGCCTCCCGGCGGAACCTGGCCTGGAAGACCGGGTCGGTGGCGAGGTCGGGGCGCAGCGTCTTCACCGCGACCGTCCGGCCGAGCCGGCGGTCGACGCCGATCCTCACCTCGGCCATGCCGCCGTGTCCGAGCACGTCGCCGAGCTCGTAGCGGCCGCCGAGGAAACGCGCCTCCGTCATGACGTACCTCTCCTCATACGGTGTCGCGGCATCATCGCCCGATCACCGCCCGCATCACGGCCTTGGCCACCGGGGCCGCCAGCCGCCCGCCGGAAATCTCGTTGCGCCCCACGTTGGCGTGCTCGATGACCACGGCCACCGCCACCTGGGGTGCGTTCGCCGGCGCGAACGACGCGAACCAGGCGTATGGCGGCTTGTCCGGCGTGGTCTGCGCCGTCCCCGTCTTGCCGGCCACCGACACCCCGTCGATCTTCACCGGCGCACCGGTGCCGTGGTCCACGACGTTGACCATCATCTGGGTCAACTGCCTGGCGACGCCCGGTGACGTCGCCTGGGACAGGGTCTGTGGCTCGGTCACCTCGAGCGTCTTCAGGTCCGGCCCGCTCACCTTGGCCACGACGTAGGGCTGCATCACCTTGCCGCCGTTGGCGATGCCGGCGGAGACCATCGCCATCTGCAGCGGCGTGGCGGCGACGTCGTACTGGCCGATCGAGCTCTGCGCGAGCTGCGGGGGGTTCAGCTCACCGGGGAACACGCTGGTGGCGGCGTTGAGGTCCTGGAGGTACTCCTGGCCGAAGCCGAACTTCTCCGCCTGCTGGCGCAGCGCCTTGTCGCCGACCTTGAGCCCGAGCCCGGCGAACGCGGTGTTGCAGGAGGTGGCCAGGGCCTCGGTGAGAGTGACCTGCGGCGCCGGGCCGCACAGGCCGTTCTGCCAGTTCTTCATGTTGAACGTGGTCAGCGGCAGGTCGAGCTCGGCCGGCGCGGGCAGCTTGGAGTCGGGGTTGTAACGCCCACCGGACAGGGCCGCCGCCGCGGTGACCAGCTTGAACGTCGAGCCCGGCGGGTAACGGCGCTGCGCCGCGCGGTTCTCCATCGGCCTGCTGGAGTTGTCCTCCAGCTGGTTGGCCGCCTTCAGGATCGAGTTGGCGTTGTGGGAGGAGAGCTGGTTGGGGTCGTACGTCGGCTTGCTCACCATCGCCAGGATCTTGCCCGTCGACGGCTCGATAGCCACCACGGCGCCGCGGTTGTTGCCGAGCGCGTCGTAGGCCGCCTGCTGCGCCTTCGGGTTGATCGTCAGCAGAGCGCTGCCGCCCTGCGGCTGGCGGTTGGTGATCAGGTCGACGATCCGGCGGACGAACAGCCGGTCGTCGGTCCCGGCCAGCACGGAGTTCTCCGCCTTTTCCAGGCCGCGCCGGCCGAGAACGTAGGAGTAGTACCCGGTGAGGTGGCCGTACAACTGCGGGTCGCGGTACCTGCGGAGGTAGACCAGGTCGTCCTTGGTCTTCACGGAGTAGGCGACCTGGGTGCCGCCGACCATGATCGGGCCCCGCTCCCGGGCGTACTCGTCCAGCGTGACCCGCTTGTTGTCGGCGCGGTCGTTGAGATCGGACGCCTGGAACACCTGGATGTAGTTGGCGTTGGCCAGCAGGGCCAGGAACAGCACCATGAAGGCCACCGCGATCCGGCGGATCGAACGGTTCATCGAGACATCACCGGCGTACCACCACTACCTGGGTCAGGGCGTCTTCGGTCGGCGCGGGCGGCAGGACGGTGGCCGGCCTTCGCGCGAAGTCGCTGATCCGCAGCATCAGGGCGACCAGCGCCCAGTTGGCGACCAGCGAGGAACCTCCGTAGGACAGGAACGGGGTGGTGAGGCCGGTGAGCGGGATCAGCTTGGTCACCCCGCCGATCACCACGAACACCTGGATCGCGAAGACCGAGGCGATGCCGGTGGCCAGCAGCTTGCCGTACTGGTCGCGGCAGACCAGGGCGGTGCGCAGGCCGCGTTCGACGATCACGCCGTACAGCAGCAGGATCGCCATCAGCCCGGTCAGGCCGAGCTCCTCACCGATCACCGCTGCGATGAAGTCGCTCTTGGCCAGCGGCACCAGTGTCGGGTGGCCCTCACCGAGCCCGCGGCCGAGCAGCCCGCCGTAGGCGAAGCCGTACAGCGACTGGATGATCTGGTACGCGCCGTTGGCGTTGGCCGGGTCGAACGGGTGCAGCCAGGCGTTGACGCGGTTGGCGATGTGGGAGAACTGCGAGATGCCGAGCTGGGTGGCGGCGATGTAGGCGAACCACGCGCCGCCTACGAACATCGTGCCGCCGAGGAACAGCCAGCCGGGGCGTTCGGTCGCGACGTACAACATGATCACGAAGACGCCGAAGAACAGCACCGCGGTGCCCAGGTCGCGCTGGAACACCAGGATGGCCAGGCTGATCATCCAGGCGGACACGATCGGGCCAAGGTCGCGGCCGCGGGGCAGATCGATGCCGAGGAACCGCCGCCCGGCCAGGGCGAGCGCCTCCTTCTTGACCACGAGGTAGCCGGCGAAGAAGACGATCAGCAGCATCTTCGCCACCTCGCCCGGCTGGAACGACAGCCCGGCGAACCGCACCCAGATCTGCGCGCCCTGGAAGCGCACCCCGATCCCGGGCACCAGCGGAAGGAGCAGCAGGGCCACACCCGCGAACAGCGCGGTGTAGGTGGCCCGCTGCAGCCACCGATGGTCGCGGATCAGCAGCAACATGGCGATGAACGCCGCCACGCCGACCGCGGTCCAGGTGAGCTGGGCGGGTGCGTCGACGTGGGGCATCGACTCACCGGCGTCCTGGGCCGCCTTGACCTTGGACAGGTCGAGCCGGTGGATCAGGGCAAGGCCGAGGCCGTTGAGCAGGACGACACAGGGCAGCAGGATCGGGTCGGCGTACGGCGCGCGGTAGCGGACCACGACGTGGGCGATGCCCACCAGCAGGACGAGACCCAGGGCGTACGACACGATCTGCGGGGAGACGTGACCGGTCACCGCGACGCCGACGATGGCGTACGCACCGACGGCGACTCCCAGCGCGAGGACGAGCAGGACCAGCTCGGCACCGCGGCGCCTGCGGGGCTGCACGGGGTTGGTCTGCTGAGTGTCGCTCACTTCGTACCTGTCGGGGTCGGGGTCGGGGCCTCGCCGCCATCGCACTCGAGGGGGATGTCGGGTGCGCCGGCCGCGCGGTTGCCGGGCTGCGCCGGGGACTCGGTGACGGACGGCGAGGGCAGGGCGGCGTTGGCGTTCGGCGTCTTCGTGGGGCTCGGCCGGCCGGGTGTGGCCTTGCCGGTGGGCTTGGGCGTCGGGGTGGGTGTGGGCTTGGGAGTGCCCTGGGCGGAGCAGCGGCGGGCCACGTCGGACAGCATCGAGACGATGGCCCGGGCCTCACCGAGGTCGTTGGCCGTGATCGTGCTGGAAACCCGCTCGCGGTGGTACTGCGGGAGCTTGGCCAGGGTCAGCGGCTCGAGTTCGTAGAGCTGGGACACCCGCAGGCCGGGGATCTGCTGGGAGATCCCGCGGAAGATCGCCACCCGGGCGGCGGTGCCGGTGCCGCCGCTGTCCGCCGCGTCGGCGGGATAGGCGCCGACGTAGTACTGCTTCTGGGTCCAGTCGTACGCCCACCGGACGCCGACCGCGAGCAGCGCCAGCACCGCCAGGATGCACAGGACGCGCACCAGCCACCGGAACCGCCGCCGCGGCGGGCGCGGTGCGTAGCGCAGCTCCTCCTCGCGGTCGGGGTCGCCGGGCACTCCGGCGTCGACGTCGGAGATCGCGACGTCGGTGTCGTCGGCACCGACGGTCCGTGGCCGGGTGAGGTCGTCGTCCTCGTCCAGGACGTCGTGGGTGGAGGTGGGGTGGGAGGAGGTGACGCTGTTGCCGCCGGCGCTGACCTCCGGGTCGACCGCGGCCACCGCGCCGACCAGGGCGATCGCCGTCGCAGCCGCACCCTGCCCGCCGTCGCGCTCGGGATCGACGACATCGGCCACCACGCAGGTCACGTTGTCGGGGCTGCCGTGGTCGAGAGCCGCCTCGATCAGGTTGGTCGCGGCCTCTTCCGGCGTGGCCGCCCGGCCGAGGATCTCCGCGATGACGGGGTCCTTGATCCCGGCGTTGTCCAGCCCGTCGGAGCAGACCAGGAACCGGTCGCCCGGGTCGACCTCGATCGGCTGGATGTCGGGTCGCGCGTCCTGGCGGCCCTCGAGCACCCGGATGATGAGCGACCGGTGCGGGTGGTACTCGGCCTCCTCCGGAGTGATCCGGCCCTCGTCGACCAGGCTCTGCACGAACGTGTGGTCGTGGGTGAGCATCCGCAGCCGGCCACCGCGCAGGAGGTAGGCGCGGGAGTCGCCGATGTGGGCGACGTGCGCGACGTGCCCGTCGAACAGGATCGCCGTCAGCGTCGTGCCCATGCCCTCCAGGTGCGGCTCGGTCTCGATGCGGGCGGCGATGCGCGAGTTGGCCTCGGCCGCGACCCGGTTGAGCTCCTCGTCGGGCTCCGCGTGCTCGGCCACGTCGAGGTCGCGCACCGTGGTGATCGTGATGGCACTGGCGACGTCGCCTCCGACCGCGCCGCCCATCCCGTCGGCGACGGCGAGCAGATAGGGCCCGGCGTAGCCGGAGTCCTCGTTCCGCTTCTTCGGACCGAGACCGACGTCGGTGCGGGCGGCGTACCGGAGCGCGAGCGTCATCCTGCCTTCTCTTGGCCGGGAGAGGTCGGAAGGTGGACGCGGCGGGACCGGACACGACCGGCCCGCCGGACGGCACCGGGCAGCCCGGGCGTCACTCCGCTCATCCGTACAACCTCGCAGGTCATCGTGGCGCGCCTACTTGTACAGCTCGATGATCGTCTTGCCGACGCGGACAGGGATGCCTGGCCCGACCGCGGTCGGACCGTGGATGCGCGACTCTCCCACAAAGGTGCCGTTGGTGGAGCCGAGGTCCTCGGCGTACCACGAGCCGGACTGCGGTCGCAGCACAGCATGCCGGGTGGAGACGTACTCGTCGTCGATCTGCAGCTCGCACTCCCCGCCCCGGCCGATCACCAGCGGCGAGTCGCCCAGCGGCACCTGCAGTCCCGAACTCGCCCCCTGGACCACCACCGCCGTCGTGGGCTCTCCTCGCTTGCGCCGCGGCGGCTTGGCGGGCTTGACCGGCTTCTTCTGCGGCCGGTCGGCCTTGCCCGATCCGCTGACCCGGGTGCCGAACAGGTCCGAACGGATCACCGAGACGGCGGACAGCACGAACAGCCAGAGCACCGCGAGGAAGCCCAGCTTGATGATGGTGAGGGTGAGTTCGGACACTACCGCTGCGCTCCGTCCGGGTGGCGCAGGACGAGGAGCGTGTTGCCGAGCAGGATCTGACTGCCCTCCCGAAGCGGCGCGTAGTCGACGCGCTGCCCGTTGACCACGATCCCGTTGGTGGAACCGAGATCGTGGATGGTGACGGTGTAACGGGGGCCTTCCTGCACCACGCGGATCTCGGCGTGCCTGCGGGAGACGCCCGGATCGGTGATGCGGAGGTCGGCTTCGGTGCCCCGGCCGAGCACGGCGCCCGGCGGCTCCAGCGGGTGCCGCTGGCCGTTGACCTCGAGGTAGGGGGCGGGCGCGGGTGCCCGTCGCTGACCGGGGCCGTTGCCCGGCGGCGCGTGTCCCGGCCCGTGGCCGGGTCTCGGCCCCTGACCCTGTCCGGGACCCGGACCCTGGCCCGGTCCGCGCGGCGGGCCACCCGGACCCGGCCGGCGGTCCGGCGAGGGCTGACGGCGACCGGGCGTGACCTGGGCGACGGCGCTGCTGCGGACCCGGAACCGTCCGGTGGACAGTCCGTCCTGGCGCTCGAACGAGACGGTGACCGGGCCGGTGAACGCGTAGCTCTGGTTGCTGGCGTGCCGGCTCACCACCTCGGCGAGCTCCTTGCTGAGGGTCTGGTCGTAGGGTGCTAGCCGTTCGTGGTCGCTCGGTGACAGCTCGACAACGAAGTCGTTGGGGACCAGGCTGGAGTCGCGGGACAGCACCTGGGCGGAGTTGTCGAGCTCCCGCTGCAGCGCGGAGGCGATCTCGACCGGCTGGACGGCCGAGCGGAAAACGCGCGCGAAGGTTCCCGTCACGATGCCTTCCAGGCCACGCTCAAAGCGTCGAAAGACTCCCACAGGTACCTCCTTCCCGTACCAGCGCCGGCCATGTTCGCGTCGATCGTAACTGTCGTTCCAGAGTGCGGCTGACTCCAACCACCCCCTGGGGGTTCTCGGGCGTACGACGGGACCCTCGCCGATCCGTCAGGACACCGCCCCGGGAGCTGTCGAGGAGCCGCCGGGGTGCTGCCACAGGTCCAGGGACGTTCTACACGCCGACGCCCCCGGAACGTCGCGTGCCGTCGGCCGGACAAGTGTGGCGAGCTGGGGACAACGTCGCCAGTGGGCCCGTGCTAGCCTCTAGGCGCTCCAGATCACCGCGGTGCGGCGTGACGGGGTTGCAGTGTGCGCGCGAGTGGCGGAATAGGCAGACGCGCAGGATTCAGGTTCCTGTGCCCGCAAGGGCGTGGGGGTTCAACTCCCCCCTCGCGCACCAGCTACGAACTCTCCCGGCCTCCATCGGCCGGGAGAGTTTTTCGTTGTCTCCCTGTTGGATCCGGCCCGGTGATTCGGGACGAAAGGCGTACAACCTCCCGGTCCGGGGGGACACGTGTGGCACTGTGGGGAGATGGCGCAGACGTGGGCAGGGCTGGACCGGCATGCCCTCGATCCGGACGATCCCGAGTCCGCCGACTCTCTGTGCGCACGGATCGACGCCGCCGCCGACCTGCACGCGTTCGTCGCCGAGCCCGGACGGCGTGAGCGCCTACGGCGCGATCTCCGCGATCTCACCGCTCTGGCCGGCTCCGGCACGGGTCACGGTCTCGACAGGCCCGCGCTCTTCGGCGTCCCGGTCGGGGTGAAGGACATCTTGCACGTCGACGGACTGCCCACGGCCGCCGGATCGCGGCTGCCGCCGGAGGTGCTCGCCGGTCCCGAGGGCGGTGCGGTCACCCGGCTCCGGGACGCCGGCGCGGTGCTGGCGGGCAAGACGGTGACCGCGGAGTTCGCCTCCGTGGCGCCCGGGCCCACCCGTAACCCGCACCGGCCGGGTCACACGCCCGGCGGTTCCAGCAGCGGGTCCGCGGCGGCAGTGGCCGCCGGACTGGTGCCGCTGGCGCTGGGTACGCAGACGGTCGGCTCGGTGCTGCGCCCGGCGGCGTACTGCGGGATCGTCGGCTTCAAGCCCGGTCACGGCCGGATCCCGGCCGACGGACTGGTGCCGAACGCCCCGACCTTCGACACGGTCGGCATCCTCGCCGTCGACGTGGACACCGCGGCCAGGGCGGCCGGCGTCCTGTGCACGGACTGGCGCCCGGACCTGGTGGCCGATCCGCCGTCGCGGGGGCTCCCCGTGCTCGGCGTACCCGACGGTGCTTACCTGCGGCAGGCGACCCCGGCGGCCCGGCAGGCGTTCGCCGCGCAGGTGGAGACGCTGACCGCCGCCGGTTACACCGTCCGCCGGATCGGGATGCTCGACGACGTCGACGAGGTCAACCGGCGCAACCGGACGATCAACGGCTTCGAGTTCGCGCGGGTGCACGAGCGCTGGTTCGCGGCGTACGCCGATCTCTACCACCCGCTGACGGCCGCCGCGGTCCGCGACGGACAGCGGGTGTCCGAGGCCGAGTACGCCGACGCGCTGGCACGGCGGCAGCACTTCGCCGACGACCTGGTGCGGCGCATGGACGCCGAGGGGATCGACGGGTGGATCGCACCCGCGGCGACCGGACCCGCCCCGGCGAGCCTGGACTCCACCGGAAGCCCGCTGATGACGCTGCCCTGGACCCAGGCCAGGCTTCCGTCGGTGAGCGTGCCGGCCGGTCTGGTCGACGGGCTGCCGGTCGGGCTGCAGTGCGTGGGCCGCCCGGGCGCCGACGAGACCCTGCTGGCCTGGGCGCGGCGGTTGGCAGCCGCCATGGGAACTACCCGACGACGCGAAGGACTTCGATGAGCGGTTCGCAGATTGTGGCCATGGGCCACTACCAGCCCCCGAAGGTGCTCACCAACGACGACATCGCCCGGCTGGTCGACACCAACGACGAGTGGATCCAGAGCAGGGTCGGCATCCGTACCCGCCACATCGCCGAGTCGGAGACGGTGGACGAGATGGCGGCCGCCGCGGCGGAGAAGGCGCTGTCGGCCTCAGGGCACACCGCGGGCGAGGTCGACCTGGTGGTCGTCGCCACCTGCACCGCGGTCGACCGGTCGCCGAGCATGGCCGCCCGGGTCGCCGCCCGCCTCGGGATCGCCGCACCGGCGGCGTACGACATCAACACCGCCTGCTCGGGGTTCTGCTACGCGCTCGCCACCGCCGATCACGCCATCCGGGCCGGTGCGGCGCGCGCGGCGCTCGTGATCGGGTCGGAGAAGCTGTCGGAGGTCACCGACTGGACCGACCGGTCGACCTGCATCCTGGTCGGCGACGGAGCCGGTGCCGCGGTGGTGACCGCGTCGGAGGAGCCGGGGATCGGGCCTGTGGTGTGGGGTTCGGCGCCGGAACTGGGCGACGCGGTGCGCATCGAGGGCCAGCCCGGGGTGTTCAGCCAGGAGGGCCAGGCGGTGTTCCGCTGGGCGACCACGAAGCTCGCGCCGATCGCCCGGGAGGTGTGCGCGCGGGCCGGCGTCGCCCCGGCCGACCTCGCCGCGGTCGTACCCCACCAGGCCAACCTGCGCATCATCGAGCCGCTGGTACGCCAGCTCGGCGCGACGAACGCGGTGCTCGCCCGGGACCTGGTGGAGTCGGGCAACACCTCGGCGGCCAGCGTGCCGCTGGCGCTGTCGAAGCTGGTCGAACGCGGCGAGGTGCCGACGGGTGCGCCGGCGTTGCTGTTCGGGTTCGGCGGCGGACTGGCGTACGCCGGACAGGTGGTGCGCTGCCCCTGACCGAGGGGCTGTCCCGCTGACCCTGACCGAGGCTCCGGAGGTGACTCAGGAGCCGAGGTTGCCCCGGATCCGCTCCAGCGCCCGGATCAGCGCCGCGCGGTCGTCCTCGTCGAACCCGGCCAGCGCCCGGTCCGACAGCGCCCGCGTCTCCGCGTCCAGGACGCCCTCGAGTTCCCGCCCGCGCTCGGTGAGATGGATGCGGACCAACCGGCGGTCGCGGAGGTCAGGTTCGCGGGTGACGAGCCCGGCGGCCTCCATCCGGATCGCGGCCCGGGTCACGGTGGGGGTGGCCAGGCCGAGTCGGCGGGCGAGCTCACCGGGGGGGAGGCCGTCCTCCTTCCACAGCTCCCTGAGCAGGAACTGCTGGCCGTCGCGGACGCCGTGTGCGCGGTAGGCCACGTCGGCCGCCTCGGCGAGGGCCCGCTTGGTGGCCCAGAAGACGCCCTGGAACTCATCGCGTGGGAAGCTGCGCGGCATCGTCGTCACGGCGTCATTCTCCCTCGCCGGCGGCGGCCCGGATCGCGTCGGTGAGCCGCGCGACTGCGGTGGCGACGGCGTTGTCGGGCAGGTTGCCGTAGCCCAGTACGAGTGCCGGCCGGGCCGGGTCGGGGTGCAGCCGGTAGCCGTCGAGGTCGGCGAGCCGGACGCCGCGGGCGGCGGCCCGGGCGACGACGGTCGCGGCGGGAGTGTCGGGTCGCAGGTGGAGGACGAGGTGCAGCCCGGCGGCGACGCCGGACAGCTCGCACCGGGGCAGGCTCGTGCCGAGTGCGGCCACCAGGGCGTCCCGCCGGTGGCGGTACCGGTGCCGGGCCGCGCGCAGGTGCCGGTCGTACCCACCGGTCTCCACGAACGACGCCAGCGCGAGCTGGTCGATCACCGGCGGCCCGGACGTGCGGTGCTCCGGCGTCTCACGGAGCGCGGCGGCCCAGCGGCCCGGCGGGAGAAGCCAGCCGATTCCGATGGCCGGTGACAGGGTTTTCGACAGTGAGCCGAACAGCGCGACCCGGGCCGGGTCGGTTCCCTGCAGGGTGCCCACCGGCCGCCGGTCGTAGCGGAACTCCGCGTCGTAGTCGTCCTCGAGCACGACCCCGTCGACCTCCCGCGCCCAGGCCAGCAGCGCAGCACGGCGGGCCGGACCGAGCACCACGCCGGTCGGGAACTGGTGGGCCGGTGTGACGACCACGGCACGCACCCGCGGATCATTGGCGAGCTCGTCCACCAGCAGCCCGTCGCCGTCGACGGGGATCCCGACGGGTTCCAGGCCGACCCGCTCCAGCGCCTCCCGCAGCCGGGTCCAACCAGGGTCCTCGACGCCGATGTGGGTGTGTCCCTCGGCGCGGAGCATCCGGCCGAGCTGGGTCACCCCGTCGGTGACACCGGCGGTGATCCGCAGGTCACCGGCATGTGGATGGGCGCCGCGGCAGCGGCGGAGATAGTCGGCGAGGACCTGCCGCAGGTGCGCGGTGCCGCCCGGCGGCGGATAGCCCAGATCGGTGTACGACACGGTGGACAGCTGGGTGCGGACGGCCTCCGCCCAGCGTCGCCGGGGAAACTCGCGCAGGTCCGGCAGACCGGGAGCCAGGTCGTACGGTGTGCCGACCGACGCTCTGGTCGGCCCGGTCGCGTGCGTCCGTGCGCCGGGCTGACCTGCGGGCTGACCTGCGGGCCGGCCGGTGGGCCGACTGGTGAGCTGGACGACGGACCGGGTGGTCGGCTGGACGGTCCGGTGTCCGGTCGGTGCGTCCGCGCGGACGACGGTGGCCGAGCCGGTCCGGGCGGTGAGGTAGCCCTCCGCGACGAGTTGTTCGTACGCCTGGGTGACCACCCACCGCGAGCAGCCCAGGTCGACCGCGAGGGCGCGGCTGGGTGGCAGCGCGCTGCCGGCCCCGAGTCGGCCGGTCCGGATCGCGTGCCGCAGCGCCCGGGTGAGGCGTTCGTGCAGCGGCCCGGAGCCCTCGACGTCGAGGAGGGTGTCCCAGGCCAGTTTGGCTCGGGTGATCGCCATGTTCAGGGATCGTACGCCCGCACCAATCCCCGGCCAATCCACAGCCGAGCTCCGCCGAACCTCCGCCGAGCCGCCACCAGGACCGCGGTCCGCCCTGCCGATCCCGTACACCCGTCAGCACGCCCATCGACGCCCATCAACCGATCGGTTGATCGCAGGTGTGGCCGGTCGGGCGATCCGCCCGGCCCCACCCGACCGCCAGACTCGAAGCCACCGGAGCCAGCCACCGGAGCCAGCCACCGGAGCCAGCCACCGGAGCCAGCCACCGGAGCCAGCCACCGGAACCAGCCACGGAAAGACCCGGCCGAGCGTCCGGCCGTACGACGAAAGGGCGGCGCCATGCCGGTCATCGAGGTGTCCCACCTGCAGAAGCGGTACGGCGAGAAGGTCGCGGTCGACGACGTCTCGCTCACGGTGGAGGCCGGTGAAATCTTCGGCATCCTGGGCCCCAACGGTGCGGGCAAGACCACCACCGTCGAGTGCGTGAGCGGTCTGCGGACCCCCGACGCGGGCGACCTGCGGGTGCTCGGGCTGGACCCCCGCCGCGACCGGGCCGCGCTCCGCGAACACCTCGGCTGCCAGCTCCAGGAGAGCGAGCTGCCCGGCCAACTGCGGGTGCGGGAGGCGCTGGAGCTGTACGCCTCCTTCTACCGCGCGCCGGCGGACTGGCGGGAGCTGACCGAACGGCTGGGGCTGGCCGGCCAGCGGAACACCGTGTTCGCGAAGCTGTCCGGAGGGCAGAAGCAACGGGTCTCCATCGCGCTGGCGCTGATCGGCAACCCCGAGGTCGCGATCCTGGACGAGCTGACCACCGGCCTGGACCCGCAGGCGCGCCGCGACACCTGGAACCTGATCGAGCAGGTCCGCGACAGCGGCGTCACGATCGTGCTGGTCACCCACTTCATGGCCGAGGCCGAACGCCTCTGTGACCGGCTCGCGGTGATCGACTCGGGCCGGGTGGTCGCGGTGGACACCCCGGCCGGCCTGGTCGCCCGCACGGGAGGCGAGCAGCGGATCAGGTTCCGGCCGTCGGCGCCGCTGCCCGACGACGTCTTCGCCGACCTGGTGGACGTGACCGGTGTGAGCCGGACGGGCGACCTGGTGGTCGTCACCGGGACCGGCGACGTGCTGGCCGCAGTCACCTCCACCCTGGCCCGGCGCCAGGTCGTCGCCCACGAACTGCGGGTGGAGCAGGCGAGCCTGGACGACGCGTTCGTCGAGCTCACCGGCCGGGCCCTCGCCAACTGACAGCCAGCCGACAGCCCGCCCCACCAGCCGACAGCCCAACCCACCAGCCCAGCCCAACCCACCAGCCCAGCCCACCCCACCAGCGGGCATCCCACCGCGGCCCGCCGACCCCCGCACCGGAAAGAGAAACCCCATGTCCGCCCTGGCCAAGCTCACCGCCGTGGAGGCGAAGCTGTTCCTCCGCGAGACCGGGATGGCGGTACTGACCATCGCCTTCCCCACCCTGCTCCTGGTCGTCCTGGGCCTGATCCCCGCACTGCGCCGGCCGGACGAGCTGTTCGGCGGCATGCGGTTCGTGGACGTCTTCATGCCCTCGCTGATCGTCCTGGTGCTCGCCCTGCTCGGGGTGAACACGATGCCGACCCGGCTGGCGGGCTACCGGGAGAAGGGCATCCTGCGCCGGTTGTCGACCACCCCGGTGCACCCCCGCAACCTGCTCGCCGCCCAACTCGTCGTGAACGCCGTCGTCGCGCTGGTGGCGATCGGCCTGCTGATGCTCGTCGGGTACCTCGCCTTCGACGTGCCGATGCCGCGCCACCCGCTCGGTTTCGCCGCGGCCCTGCTGTTCGGCGGGGGGTCGATGTTCGCGCTGGGGACGCTGGCGGCGGCCACCGCGTCGAGCACCCGCGCGGTCGCCGCGATCGCGATGCCGATCTACTTCGTGTGCATGTTCCTCGGCGGGGTGTTCCTGCCCCGGTACCTCCTGCCCGACCTGGTGGTGACGCTCGGTCAGTACGCGCCACCGGGGGTGCAGGCGCTGCAGGATGCCTGGACCGGCGGCGGCCCGCAGCTGCTCCAGCTGGCGATAATGGCGGCGATCGCCGCGGTCGCCGCCGCGGTCGCCGCCCGGATGTTCCGCTGGGAGTGATCTCGCGGTGTGGGCAGATTCGCAGGCGGCGGATTCTCCGTCCGGAGCGCCGTGATCAGGGAGGGAGGCGGTCCGATGGCTTCGCGGCGGTTCAGCGTGCGGCGATGGGAGAGCCTGGAGAGCCCGGTCTACACCGTTCTCCCGTACGTCCTGCTGGTGGCGTCCATGGTGCCCACCGCGATCCAGGCGGGCTCCTGGTCCGCGACGCGCATCTCGGTCGGGCTCGCGGTGCTGACCGGCGTCTGGGTCTACGCCTGGATCACCCGGCGTCCCACCCTGGTCGAGCGTCCGGCGTACGCACGGATCTACTTCGCCGGGTTCGTCGTCCTGTCCGCCGCGATGGTCGTGCGGAGCCCGTGGTTCGGGATCTTCGTCTGGGTCGGTTACCTGCACGCGGGTGCATTCCTGCGTGGGCGCTGGAGGTACGCCGGGATCGCGCTGACCGGACTGATCGCCGCGAGCTCCCAGACCGGCGGCGGCCTGCCCAAGGCCGACCCGTACTACCTCGCGGCGCTCGGCGTGCTCCTGCTGGTCAACGTCGGCATCGCCAGCATCGTCACCTTCTTCGCCATGGCCAACGAACGCGAGCACGAGGAACGCCGGCGGACCGTCAGCGAGCTGGCCGAGGCCAACCAGCGGCTGCAGGACGCCCTCGCCGAGAACGCCGGCCTGCACGCCCAACTGCTCACGCAGGCGCGGGAGGCCGGGATTCTGGACGAGCGCCAGCGGATGGCCCGGGAGATCCACGACACCCTCGCCCAGGGGCTGACCGGCATCATCACCCAACTCGAGGCGGCCGCCCTGGCGGGACCCGCCGGTGACGGCGCCGACGTCGAGGCGTGGCGACGGCATCTGGACAACGCCACCCGGCTGGCCCGGGAGAGCCTGTCGGAGGCGCGGCGTTCGGTGCGCGCGATCCGGCCGGAGGCGCTGGAGACGGCGCGGCTGCCCGAAGCGCTCGCCGAGGTCGCGGGCCGCTGGTCGACGCTGCACGGCGTGGCCGCCGAGGTGACCACCACCGGGACCGCCCGCCCGCTGCATCCGGAGGTGGAGGTGGCGTTGCTGCGGACCGCGCAGGAGGCGCTGACGAACGTCGCCAAGCACGCCCGGGCGACGCGGGTCGGACTCACCCTCTCCTACATGGAGGACGTCGTGTCGCTGGACGTCCGCGACGACGGGATCGGATTCGTACCGGCGGCCCTCTCCGCCGGGCCGGTTCCGGCCCCGGTGCCGGTCCAGGTGCCGGCACAGGTCGGCGGCCCGGCGGCCGAAGGAGCTGAACCCGTCGCGAACGCCGACTCTCCGGCCGACCTCCCGTCCCACGCCCGCCCCGACCAGGGCCACTACGGCCTGACGGCGATGCGGCAGCGGGTGCAGCGGCTGGCCGGCCGGTTCGAGGTGGAGTCCGAGCCGGGCGCCGGCACCGCCCTGTCGGCCGTCGTACCCGCGATCGACGCCGGGGGTACGCCATGACACCGCCGACACCGCCGACACCGCCGACTCCGCCGACCTCGCTGCCCACGCCCGCCGACCCGATCCGGGTGCTGATCGTCGACGACCATCCCGTCGTCCGTGACGGATTGCACGGGATGTTCGGCGCCGACCCGAGGTTCGAGGTGGTGGGCGAGGCCGCCGACGGTACCGAGGCGGTCCGCATGGTGCCGCAGTTGCGGCCGGACGTCGTTCTGATGGACCTGCGGATGCCGGTGATGGACGGGGTCACGGCGATCACCCGGCTGGCCGAGGCCGGTACGCAGGCGCGGGTGCTGGTGCTCACGACGTACGACACCGACAGCGACGTGGTGACTGCGATCGAGGCGGGCGCGACCGGCTACCTCCTCAAGGACGCTCCTCGCGAGGAACTGTTCCGCGCGGTGGTGGCGGCCGCCCGCGGAGAGGCCGTGCTGTCCCCCGCGGTGGCGACCCGGCTGCTCGGTCAGGTCCGGCGGCCGGCGGTGGAGCCGCTGAGCCAGCGGGAGCTGGAGGTGCTCGGCCTGATCGCGCGCGGCTCCACCAACCGCGAGGCCGCCGCCAAGCTGTTCATCAGCGAGGCGACGGTCAAGACGCACCTGCTGCACATCTACGGCAAGCTCGGTGTGAACGACCGGGCCGCGGCGGTGGCGGTCGCGTTCGACCGTGGACTGTTGATGCCCGGTCGCAGCTGAGCAACGGCGAGTTCGGCGGCCTTTCTCGCGCTGGCCATCGTCACCTCGCCGAGCATGCCCGGCGCGGCCACCTGGTCACCGACGAGGAAGACGCCGTCGCCGCGGTCGATCGCCGGCCGGTCCAGCCAGCTCGTCCCGGGCAGGTCCACCGCGCCCGTACGCCCGGACGCCACCGCGTCGCGCCGCCACGTCACGCGGTCCCGCCAGCCGGGCAGGGACAGGTCGAGCGTCCTCTCCAGCCGGGCAATCCCCGCCGCCTTCGACTCGCCCAGCCGCAGCGGCAGCTGGGCCTGGACCAGCGAGTGTCCCGCGGGTGCGAGGGACGGATCGGGAACGGTCACGCGCTCGACGAACCCCGCCTCGTCCAGGTCGAACACGATGAACGGGTCGCCGCGGTGCTGACGCAGGCCCAGGTCGAGCAGCACCGCCCGGCCGCTCTCCCAGGTCAGCGCGGGATCGCCGAGTAGTCGCCGGGCCGCGGGCAGCGAGGTGGCCACGATCACCGGTCTCCGCGTCGGTACGGCGTCGACCCGGGCGCAGGTCTCGATCACGACGCCGAGCTCGCGGGCCCGCGCGGCCAGCCGGTCGACCATGGCCTGCCAACCACCGACGACGTAGCGGGCGGCCGGTCGTCCGGGCCGGACGAGCCGCTGGAACCGTTCCCAGACGTACGCCGCGGACAGCCTCCCCGGGTTGTGGTCGTACACCGTCACGCCAGTGGCGGCGGCCAGCGCGGGCGCGGCCCGGTCACCGAACCGGCCGCTCGCCCAGCTGGTGAAGTCCTGGTCGACGGGTGCCCGCAGGCGCCGGTGGGCCGCGGCGGCGAGGACGTCCCGGGACGGCAGGGTGCGCAGCCGGCCTTCCTGGCGGAACCGCAGCCGGAACGTCGCCCCCAGCGGCGCCGGCCTGGCGGGGGTGGCCAGGCCGCGTTCGACCAGCCACGACCAGTGCGGGCCGTCGCTGTAGAGCGCGTGCGGGCCGTCGTTCGTGACGTACGGCATGCTCGTCGACCGCGCTCGGCCGCCCAGCGTGCGGTGCGCCTCCAGGAGCTGGACCCGGGCGCCCTGCTCGGCCGCCGCGATCGCGGCCACCAGCCCACCCAGTCCGCCGCCGATCACGGTGAGGTCGGCAGGTCCGGCCTTTCCGGGATGGTCGGCACGGACGGTGTGGTCGGTGTGGTCGGCACGGACGGTGTGGTGCGTCATCGTTACCCCTTCACAGGTGCCGCCCGCCCGACTCGGCAGACGACACCAGCACGACGGGGTACGCCGGTCGGACGTGACACGGAGGCTCCCGAAGTCCGGGCTAAGAGAGGCCGACCGGGTCTCCCACGGCCGCGATGTCGTGCAGGCCGTGCAGCTTGTCCGGGTTGACCTGGAGGTGAATGGTCGTCACCAGCCCGTCCACGACGTCCAGCGAGAACACACTGTGTGGCTCTCCGCGCGAGGTGACCACCAGCGCCAACCGCCCGTTGACGGAGGCGAGGTAGGCGCGCGGTTCCGGTGGCGGCTTCTGGGCGATGCCGGTCAGGAAGCGGGCCACCTTGTCCGCGCCCTCGATGACGCGCAGGGCCGCCTTGGCCACGCCGCCGCCGTCGCTGTGCAGAGCGACGTCGGGGGCGAGGAGGTTCATCAGCCCGGCCAGGTCGCCGGAGTTCGCGGCCGCCAGGAAGCGTTCGGTCGCGTCCCGCTGGGTGCCCCGGTCAGTCTCGAACCTCGGCCGGCGCGACTCCACGTGCTGGCGGGCACGCCGGGCGAGCTGGCGGACGGCCTCCTCGGACCGGCCGAGCGTCTGGGCGATCTCGGCGTGGGAGAACCCGAACGCCTCCCGCAGCACGAACACCGCGCGTTCCAACGGGGACAGGGTTTCCAGCACCACCAGCATCCCGAACGACACCGAGTCGGCCAGCGCCACGTCGTCGGCGATGTCGGGCGCGGTGAGGATCGGCTCGGGCAGCCACGGCCCGACGTACGTCTCGCGCCGGTGCTGGGCGCTGCGCAGCCGGTCGACGGCGAGGTGGGTCACCACCCGGACGAGGTACGCGCGGGGATCCCGCACGCTCGCGTGGTCCACCTCGCGCCAGCGCAGCCAGGCGTCCTGGACGACGTCCTCGGCGTCGACCGCGCGGCCGAGGACGCGGTAGGCGACGCCGAACAGCAGGTCCCGGTGTTCGTCGAAGACCGCCGTCGGGTCAGCGGGGATGCCGGGGTCGCCGGGATCTCCGGCGTCGCCGGAGTCGAGTGCGTCCGCGCCCTCCGCCTGCGGCTCCTCGACCCCACCAGGGCTCTCCGGATCGTGCGCCATGGTCATGACCGCGCCTCCTGTCACCCCGCCGAGCTGCCGCCGCGAACTCGACCGTAGACGAGGCCGGCCGGTAGTTGGTGACATGCCGGGCGGCCGGTCGCGGGCGGCCGGCCGGTCGCGGCGTTCTCCGGGTTGGCGTCCTGGGGTTTGATGGGGGTACGGCGGGAGCCACCTCGACGGAAGGACCCACACGCGTGAGCATCTACGACACCCCTGTACGAACGCTGGCCGGTGCACCCGGATCCCTGGGCGACCTGGCCGGGCGCGCCCTGCTGGTCGTCAACGTCGCGTCCAAGTGCGGCCTGACTCCGCAGTACACCGGCCTGGAGAGGCTGCACGAGCAGTACGCCGACCGCGGGTTCTCGGTTGTCGGTTTCCCGTGCAACCAGTTCGGCGGGCAGGAGCCGGGCACGGCCGAGGAGATCCAGGAGTTCTGCTCGACGACGTATGGCGTGACGTTCCCGATGTACGAGAAGATCGAGGTCAACGGGCCCGACCGGCACCCGATCTACGACGAGCTGACCGCCGTGCCCGACGCCGAGGGCGAGGCCGGCGACATCCAGTGGAACTTCGAGAAGTTCGTGATCTCGCCGGACGGCAAGATCGTCGCGCGGTTCCGCCCCGGGACCGACCCGGACGACCCCAAGCTGGTGGAGACGATCGAGCAGAACCTGCCGAAGTAACCGCGCCGCGACCCCGGAGGCCGCAGACGGGCGCCGGGCCGGCGGTCGTCTGCGGGGTCTCGCCGGGATCGTCGGGGAGGGGGCGAGATGCCCGACTACGGGCGGGATCTGGCGTTCGGGTACTTCCTGGTGCCGAACGCCGCCGACCCGCTGTTGGACACCGCCCGGGAGCTGGAGCGGGCTGGTTTCGACTGCGTGGGCGTCCAGGACCACCCGTACCAGCGCCGCTACGTCGAGACGTGGACGCTGCTGGCGATGATCGCCGCCCGCACCGAGCGGATCCGGGTCTTTCCCGACGTGGCCAACCTCGCCCTGCGCCCGCCGGCCGTGCTCGCCAAGGCCGCCGCGAGCCTGGACGTGCTCAGCGGCGGGCGGTGCGAGCTCGGCCTGGGCAGCGGCGCGTTCTGGGACGCGATCGAGGCGTACGGCGGCACCCGGCGCACGCCCGGCGAGGCGATCACCGGTCTCGGCGAGGCGATCGAGGTGATCCGGCTGCTGTGGAGCGGGCAGCGCGACCTGCGGTACGAGGGCCGCTTCCATCGGCTCGCCGGGGCGACCGCCGGCCCGGTGCCCGCGCATCCGATCGGCATCTGGCTGGGTGTCCACGGCCCGCGTGCACTCGCGCTGACCGGACGATCCGCCGACGGATGGCTGCCCTCCCTCCGCGACGGCGACGTCGGTGCGCTGGTCGAGGGGGCGGCCCGGATCGACGAGGCCGCGCTGGCAGCGGGCCGCCGTCCGGCCGACGTACGCCGGATTCTCAACGTCGCCGGAACGCTCACCGCCGGCCGGTCCGAGGGACTCCTGCGCGGTCCCGCCGGCCAGTGGGTGGACGAGCTGACCGACCTCGCCGTGGGCCTCGGGTTCGACACGTTCGTGCTGGGGGCGGACGACGCGGACCAGTGGCGGCGGTTCGCCGCCGAGGTGATCCCCGCCGTCCGCGACCAGGTCGCCGCCGAACGCGCCTGATCCTCCCTTCGCACTGTCAGCCGCAGGACCTGAGGTGCCGCGCCGTGGTCACCCGGAGCAGGCCGGCGGGAGACGCGCGGCGCGGGTGAGGGCCGCTCCCCTGTTCGGGTGAACCTGCCTCCCCTCTCCGCCGGAGTTCGGCGCCCGGCCCACACGTGCGGGGTTACGTTGGCGGCTGTTGGCCACCGTGGGCGGTCGTGGCGCCGATGTCGCGTGCGAGTCGTGCGCCCCGCTCGGCGAGGGGAGCGGCATGGGCCTTCGGGACATCCTGCGCGACATTCCGGACCAGGCGCGGCGGCGTGACCTGGGATCTCGGCTGAGGTGGAGGCTGCGGCCGGTGATCGCGCCGTTCGAGCCTGGCCGGCGCACCCGGCGCATGGTGGGCGCGGGCGCGATCCTGGCGGTGGCCGCGGTCACCGCGATGCTGATCGGCCCGACGAACGAACTGTCCTCGAACGGTCCCACCTGGCCGATGTCCCCGCATCCCACGACGGACAACCCGGTCTCGCGTACCAACGGCTTCTACGTCGACCGGCGCGGCCAGCCCACCGCCTGGGTCCGTGACAACCCCCGCGACCCGCGGCGGGCCCTGATCGCGGAGGGGATCGCGCAGCGGCCGGTCGCCAGGTGGTTCCTGGGCGGCTGGGACGACGCCACCTCGGCGCGGGAGTACGCCGCGAGCGCCGCGCGGGCACACCGGCTGCCAGTCCTGGTGGCGTACAACATCCCGCACCGCGACTGCGGCGGCTACAGCGCGGGCGGCGCGTCCGACTCCGCGGCCTACCGGTCCTGGATCGACGGGCTGGCCACGGGGATCGGCTCCCGCCCCGCCGTGGTGATTCTCGAACCCGACGCGCTGGCCGGGCAGACCTGCCTGCCCGCGGCGTTGCAGCGCCAGTACGACCAACTGATCGCGTACGCCGTGGACCGGTTCCGCGCCGTCTCACCCGGTACGTGGGTGTACGTCGACGCCGGGCACGTCGCCTGGGTGTCGCCCGAAGTGATGGCGGAGCGGCTGCGCCAGGCCCACGTGGCGAACGCGCGTGGCTTCGCCCTGAACGTCTCCAACTACCGGTCGACGGACGCGAACGTCGACTACGGCCACGCGATCGCCGACGCGCTCGGTGAGAAGGGGATCTCGTCGCGGTTCCTCGTCGACACCAGCCGCAACGGCCGGCCGAGCGAGGACGTGCAGTGGTGCAACCCGCCTGGTCAGCGGGTCGGGCTGGCACCACGTCTCGGCGGCGCGGACGGGCTGGACATGCAGGTGTGGGCGCGGCCGCCCGGTGAGTCCGACGGGCAGTGCGGCGTCGGCGCCACCTTGCGGGCGGGCGAGTTCAGCCCCACCCTCGCGTACTCCCTGCTCACCGAGACCGACCCGCCCGGCTGGCGGCCCGGCCTGGCGCTGGGCCTTCGCCGCGGCGCCGACCTGTGGGCCGTCCTCCGTACCAGCTGAATCTCCCGCGCCCGACCGCGGCCGGCGGCGAATCGGATCGCGGCCCTGGCCGGTGCGGTCTGTCGTCTCGGCCGGTTCCGCTGGTCTCGTCGGATTCTTCCGCGGAAGAATCCGCGCTCGAGAATCCCGGTCTCCGGCTCGGTCAGTCCGATCGGGTGGGCAGGCCGGCGGCGGCCCAGGCGACGAAGCCACCCTCGACGTCGGTCGCGAGGTGCAGGCCGAGGTCCTGCAGCGCGGCCGCCGCGAGGCTGGACGTGTAGCCCTCCGAGCACAGGACGAGGACCTCGACGTCGTACCCCGTCGCCTGCGGCAGCCGGGCGTCGCTGGCCGGGTCGAACCGCCACTCCAGGACGTTGCGTTCGACCACCAGCGCACCCGGCACCGCACCCTCGACCTGCCCCTCCCGGGCCCGCTGCTCGCTGGGGCGGATGTCGACCAGCACCGCGCCAGACCGCACCCGGTCGTACGCCTGCTCCGGGCTGAGGCGGGTGAGCCGGGCGCGTGCCCGCGCGAGGACATCGTCGATCGTGCGGCGTACGGGCGCGGCCCGTTCGGGCGAGGGGTGCTCCGGCCAGGGATGCTCCGGCGTCGGCCTTACGGGCGTGGTCACCAGTCGACTCCTACGCGTTCTGAGGACAGCACGGTCAGCCGCCGGTCCACCACGGCGTACCTCGTCATGGCAGTGAGTTCGGGCGCGTACGCGTGGACGCTGACCGCGGGGACGTCGCCGGTGTTGGCGACGTCATGGACGTGTTCGTACCCGAAGCCGCGGACCTGACCCGCGCCGAAGTGCCGGCGGGTGGGGCGTACCACGGTGCCGGGACTGATCCGGCCGGTGGGCGGCGCGTCGGCCGGGGTGACGGTGGTCTCGGTCAGCGCACCGCGCACGACGGTGAACGCGCCGAGGGCCTCGCCGTGGTCGTGCAGCCCGGTGCCCTGTCCCGGCAGCCAGGCGATCAGCCACACCTCGTGGTCCGGATCGACGTCGAGGCGGGCGTACCAGCGTTCGTCGCCGTGACCGAAGCGCAGCTGGTCCTGCCACAGTCGCGGGTCGGCGGCGACCCGGCGTACCAGCGCGGCCGCGGAGGCAACGCTCGGCACGTCGACGCCGAACCGCCCGCCCGCGGTGCGGCCGCCGGTGAAGGGGACGGAGGTGGAGGAGGCGGAGGTGTCGCTGAAGTTCAGGGATGTCGCGGACATGGGTGTCTCCGGGGAACGAGTCGAGCCGACGATGGGTTGCTCGAACCGCTGGTCCCACGCCCGTGCCGGGCAGGTGTCCTCCGGGCAGGTCAGGCGGACGGACCAGCGGCGCACCGACACCGCTGGTCGAAGTGGTCGCCCCGCCGACCGTTCCAGAACACGTCGAGCAGGGGCAGGAGCCGGCGGGTCACGGCCGGGCCTCCTGCTCGCACGGCGACGTGCCGCCGGTACCCGCGAACCCGCCCAGGGAGGGGGCGCCGACGGTCGCCGCGCCGGCCCACTCCGGCACCGGGCGGGTGTCGTGGACCGGCTCCCAGCGCCCGTCGACCACGGCGTACTCCCACCGCGGCCCGGCCACCAGCAGGCCCTCCACCGCGTCGGCGAGCCGGTCGACGTCGACCAGCGTGGTGCCGACGCCGAAGCTCGCCCGCAGCGTCCCGTCGGGCGCGCCCAGCCGCGACAGCAGCGGGTGCGCGCAGAACTTCCCGTCACGGACGCCGATGCCGTGCTCGGCGGACAGGTACGCCGCGACGAGCCCGGGGTGGTAGCCGTCCACGCTGAACGCCACCACGCCGATCGCGTCCGGGCTGTCCCGCCAGATCCGGTGCCGGAGTACGCCGGGCAGGGCGTCCAGCCGAGCGACCAGCCGGGCCCGCAGCGCCTCCTCGTGCGCGGCCAGCGCGCCGTCGGGCAGTGCGGCCAGGGTCTCGCAGGCCTGGCCCAGTGCCGCCGCGCCTAGCACGTTGGGGGTGCCGCCCTCGTGGCGCTGCGGGGCGTCCGCCCAGATGGTGCCGGTGAGAGTCACCTCGCGGACGGCGCCGCCGCCGGGGAGGTACGCCGGGGCCGCGTCCAGCCAGTCGCGGCGCCCGACCAGGACACCTACGCCCAGCGGCGCGTAGAGCTTGTGCCCGGAGAACGCCACGTAGTCGACGCCGCCGGCGGCCAGGTCGATCCGCCGGTGGGGCGCGAGCTGGGCGGCGTCCAGGACGACCCGGGCGCCGGCCTGGTGGGCCGCGGCGACGATCGCGTCCAGGGGAAGCACCTCGCCGGTGACGTTGGACGCGCCGGTGATCGCGACCAGCGTGGCCGGCCGGGCGGCGAGTTCTGCGCGCAGGGCGACCAGCGTGGCCCGCTGGGTCGTACCGGCGACCACGCACCGGTGCCGGCCCCGCCGCCACGGCAGCAGGTTGGCGTGGTGCTCGATGTCGAGGAAGAGCACGTCGCCGGCGTCGCCCTCCCCGCCGTCCTCGGTGCGGCCGGGCACGCACCTGGCCAGCAGGTTCAGCGCGTCGGTGGTGTTGCGGGTGAACACGACCACGTCGTCGGCGCGTGCTCCCACGAACGCCGCGACCTGGGCACGAGCATGTTCGTAGCGCGCGGTGCTGACCCGCGACGCGTACCCCGCGCCCCGGTGCACGCTCGCGTAGTAGGGCGCCACCTGCGCCAGGTGCGCGGCCACCTCGGACAGGCACGGCGCGCTCGCGGCGTAGTCGAGGTTGGCGTACGCCGTGGTCTCGCCGGTGACCAGCGGGACCGGGAGGTCAGCGCCCACCACGGGCAGCAGCGGGGCGGCACCCACCTGGGGTGCCGCGGCGAAACGATCGGCGCCGGACGTCACCCGGTCGGCCCGGGACGGGAGCGGGATGTCGGGGGTGATGTCGGGCGTACGGCGTTCGGCCCGGACCGCCACGGCACTCAGAAGACTCACAACACACCTCACAGGTCTCGGGGACCCGTGGGTGTGGGGTCCCGCGCTTGCCGCACCGGCCGGCGCGACCTGGTCCTCACCCGGGGCACCCCACCGCGGAGGAGGGTTGCCGGCCAGCAAGCCGGGGCTGGCGAGTCTCGTCCACCACGTCGGCGGGCGCGGATCGCGCCGTGAACCTGCGGTGGCCGAGTCTCCTGCTGGCACTCGTGACCGGAAGTCACAGTAACGGTTGTCGGGAACGGGCGATGGTATGTCTCAAATAATGAAATCGCGGTCTGCAATACGGACAGTGCGCATGGACCGGCTCGCACGCAGGCCTCCGACCTGGGCTTTCGTGCTCGGCGTCCTCGCGCTCACCGCCGCCGTCTGGGCGGCACTCCAGTCGTCGATCCCCTACCTCGGGCACGACGAGGCGGTCTACGCGGCCAAGGCGCGATCCTGGCTGACGGGGGCACCGAGCGCACAGTGGGGTGATCACCGTGCGCCCGGACTGCCGGCCCTGGGCTACGCCGCACTCGCGGTGCACGAGAGCGTGGCGTCCGTCCGGGTCGTGGGGTTGCTGCTCGCGTTGCTGGCGTTCGGGCTGTTCTGCTGGATCGGGATCGGACTGCTCGGGCCGGCGCGCGGCGTCGTGGTCGCACTGCTCGTGCTGTCCGGGCCGGGGTTCGTGCGCCGGGTCCCGGAGTTCCTCACCGATGTCGGGACCGCCGGGCTGCTGGCCGGAGCGGCGTACTGCCTGGTCCGCGCCCAGGAAGGCAACACGGTGCCGGTCCGGCGTACCGGCTCCCAGCGAGCCGGCGGCCGGGACCGGTGGCTGCCGGCCGCGGCCGGGTTCGCGCTCGGTGCGTTCTACCTGCGGTACGGCGCGGTCGCGGGCGTCCTCGCGCTGGCCCTCGCCGCCGCGGTGGCCTGGGGACCGCGGGCGTGGCTGGCCCGGTGGCGCGGCCTGCTCGGCGTGGCCGCGGTGCTGGCGGTGGGGCTGGCGCCGCACCTCGTCACCGCCGAACGCCGGACCGGGTCGCCGTTCGGCATGGTGCGCGCATCCGCCGACGCAGGCCACTCGGAGGGGCTCGGCGGCCTGCTCACCTACGTGCGGATGTTCCCCGTGAAACTTGCCGGGCCCTGGGGTGGGGTGGTGATGGCCGCCGGGCTTTTCGCGGGGGCGCTCGCGGCGTGGCGACTGGCTCGCCGCAGGCCACGACCGGAGGACCGCCGTACGGTGTTCGCGGTGCTTGCCGCCGTCACGCTCGTCGTCTCGATCGGACTGGCCGCGCACGGTGAGCCGAGGTTCGTGTTCATGTCGGTGTTCTGGCTGACTCTGGCCGGAGTGGCGGCACTGGCGGAGTGGGCCCGCGCACGCGCCCGGCTGTTGCTCGGCGTACTCGCGGCCGGTGCGGTGGCGACGATGCCGGTGACCGGTCTGCTCGTCGCCCGCGGGCCGCTGCGCGACGTGACCAGCGAGCGAGAGTCCCTGGTGGCGGCGGCCGCGGCGCTGGCAGCGGAGTCCGGTGGGGCGCTCGGTGACTCGGCGGGATCCATCGGCTCGGGCGCCCGGTGCGTGGTGGTGACCGGTTACCAGCCCGAGGTCGGGTGGTACTCCGGCTGCGCGACGGCGAGTCTCGGACAGGTGCGGTCGCGCGACCTGCCGCCGAACACACCGGTGTCGTACCTCGTGTTCGCACACGGACGCGACCAGCTTCCACCGGCGAGTGTCCGGCGGCTCGCCGGCGACCGCTCGGTCCGGGTGGTCGACCTGCCCGCCGTGGGGTCGCTGGGACCCGGCCGGCTGCTCACCGTAGGGGGAATCCCGCCGCGGATCTCGCCGAGCGGCTGACGTACGGACAGCGGCTGACGTACGGACGCCGGCGGACACCGACTGGCGATCCGGGCAGCCTGCTGGCAGGCTCGGTCCGTGGCTTCTGATCAATCCAGCAACAGCACGGTACAGCGGTTCGTCGTCTACGGCGCGGGCGCGATCGGTGGCGTACTCGGTGCCCGGCTGCACGCGGCCGGCCACGAGGTCGTGCTGATCGCCCGCGGCGCGCACCTGGAAGCGATCAGGGCCGACGGCCTGCGGGTGGAGTCCCCCGACGGTACGCAGACGCTGCCCATCCCCGCGGTCGCCGGGCCGGACGAGGTCGACTGGCGTCCGGGCGACGTCGTGCTGCTCGCGATGAAGAGCACCGACACCGAGGCCGCCGTCCGCGCCCTGGCCGCCGTGGCCGACCCGGCGACGCCGGTGGTGTGCGTGCAGAACGGCGTGGCCAACGAGGCCACCGTGCTGCGGCACTTCGCCAACGTCTACGGCGTGCACGTGATGTTCCCCGCGACCCACCTCACCCCTGGCGTGGTGCAGGCGCAGTCGGCCCCGGTGACCGGCATCCTGGACCTCGGCCGCTACCCGCGCGGAGTGGACGACACCGCCGAGCGGATCGCGGCGGCGTTCCGGTCCGCGACGTTCGCCTGCGAGCCGCGGCAGGACATCATGCGCGGCAAGTACGTCAAACTGCTGGGCAACCTCGGCAACGCCATCGACGCGCTGTGCGGCCGTTCCGACGACGCCGACGGCGACGACCCGCGGGAGATCGTCGAGCGGCTGCGCGCGGAGGGCACGGCGGTGCTCGAGGTGGCCGGCATCGAGTTCATGTCGTTCGAGGAGGACCGTGCCCGGCGCGGCGACCTGATCCAGGTCCGCCCGGTCAACGGCCAGTCCCGCACCGGAAGCTCCTCCTGGCAGAGCCTGGCCCGGGCCACGGGAGCGATCGAGGCCGACCACCTGAACGGCGAGATCGTGCTGCTCGGCCGCCTGCACGGCGTACCCACGCCCGCGAACGAGCTCGCCCGCCGGTTGGCCAACCAGGCGGCCCGGGCGGGCGATCCGCCCGGTTCGCTCCGGGTCGCGGACTTCTGGAAGCTGCTGGAGGCGGCCGAGGCGGAGGAGTCGGCCGCGTCCACGGGCGTCGGCTGAGCCGCCTGAGTCGGCAGGACGCCCGAGCCGGAGCAGGCCGTACTCCCCACGTCGTAGGGAAGCCGCCCGCTCCGGACGGATGCCGACCGGTGCCCCGGTGACCTAGCGTTCCCTCGTGACCTCCCCTCCCGCCACCCCCTCGCCCGGCAACCCGGGTCGGCGGTTCTGGCGCGCGGTCGGGTCGTGGCCGGTGAAGCTGCCGATCGTGCTGGCGTTCCTCCAGGTGGGCGGAACCCTCGGCGCCGCGCACAACCAGCCGGACGCCAGGCCGGTCGACGCGCTGGCGGTCGTGCTGCTGCTCCTCGGTCCGGCCGCGCTGGTGTTCCGCCGGGCACGGCCGGTCGCCGCGCTGTACTTCGTGATGGGGGTGTCGTTCGCCTACATCCTGATCGGCTACCCGTACGGCCCGTTCTTCCTCTCCGCGATCGTGGCGTTGTTCGAGGCGGTGAGGTACGGCCACCGCCTGGCGGCCTGGCTGACCGCCGGCGCGGTCTACTTCGGCCACATCGCCTACCGCTGGGAGTCCGGCGAGGGGCCCGGCCTCGTCGCGGCGACCGTGGTCGCCGGCTGGCTGCTGGCGGTGCTGATCGGCTCGGAGCTCAACCGCATCCGCGAGGAACGTGTCGAGGAGAGCCGGCGGGCCAAGGCCGCCGAGGCCGCGGGCCGGGTGAGCGAGGAACGCCTGCGGATCGCCCGCGAACTGCACGACGTGGTGGCGCACAACATCTCGCTGATCAACGTGCAGGCCGGAGTGGCGCTGCACCTGATGGACGCCCAGCCCGAGCAGGCCCGGACCGCGCTCACCGCGATCAAGCAGGCCAGCAAGGAGGCGCTGGTCGAGCTGCGTTCGGTGCTCGGTGTCCTGCGGCAGGTCGACGAACCCGGACCGCGCCGGCCGGCGCCCAGCCTGCGCCGGCTGAGCGACCTGGCGGCCAGCACCCGGGCGGCCGGGCTCGACGTCCGGGTGAACGTGGAGGGTACGCCGGAGCCGCTGCCGTCCAGCGTGGACACCGCGGCGTACCGGATCGTGCAGGAGGCGCTCACCAACGTCCTCCGGCACGCCGGCGCCCGCTCGGCCGTGGTGCGCGTCGCCTACGCCGAGCAGACCGTGGCGGTCGAGGTGACCGACGACGGGTGCGGTACGCCGGCCGCCGCAGCCGGGGGCGGAGAAGGCGGTACCGATGGAGGTGCCGGTGTCGGTGACGCGGACGGTGCCGGCGGCGGCAGTGGCCTGCCCGGCATGCGCGAACGGGTCGGTGCGCTCGGCGGCCGGCTGACCGTAGGACCATTGCCGGGCGGAGGTTTCCGGGTGTACGCGGAGTTGCCGCGGGAGGGAGCACCATGATCTCGGTCCTGCTCGCCGACGACCAGGCGCTGGTGCGCGCCGGTTTCCGGTCCCTGCTGGCCGCCGAACCCGACATCGAGGTGGTCGCCGAGGCCGCCGACGGCGCCCAGGCGGTGGAGCACGCGCTGGCGAAGCGCCCGGACGTCGTCCTGATGGACATCCGGATGCCCGACATGGACGGGCTGGAGGCGACCCGCCGGATCGTCGCCGAACCCGAACTGGCCGGCGTGCACGTGGTCATCCTCACCACGTTCGACCTGGACGAGTACGTCTTCGAGGCGCTGCGTACGGGCGCGAGCGGCTTCCTGGTCAAGGACACCGAGCCGGTGGAGCTGCTGCGCGGCGTACGCGCGGTGGCCTCCGGGGACGCGCTGCTGTCGCCCGGTGTGACCCGGCGGCTGATCGCGGAGTTCGCCAACCGGTCGAAGGAGCCGGTACGCGGCGCCGACCTGGCCGCGCTGACCGAACGCGAACGCGAGGTGCTCGCCCTGGTCGCCGAGGGGCTGTCCAACGACGAGATCGCCGCCCGGCTGGTGGTCAGCCCGGCCACCGCGAAGACGCACGTCAGCCGGGCGATGATCAAGCTGGGTGCGCGGGACCGGGCGCAGCTGGTGGTGTTCGCGTACGAGGCCGGACTGGTGCGGCCCGGCTGGCTGGGCTGAGGCCCCGGCCGGACCGCAACCGCAACCGCAACCGCCTATCGCCTGGGCACCCAGCCGGACTGCTGCGCGTCCGGACTCTCCGGCCCCCGATGGCGTACGGGCGGTGCCGGCGGTCGCCCCGAAGAAGCCGGCGCGGCCGGACGACCCAACCCGCCCGGTCCGCCCAACCCGCCCGGGGCCTCCGCCGCGGGAACCGGGCGCACCAGCTCTGCCGCCCTGGTCACGATCTCCTGGGCCGCCGCGAGGGTGCCCGGCGCGAGGTCGCCCAGCCGGGCCAGCCCGTCCGCCCGGATCGCCTTGTCGTGCGGGACGCGGACGACGGCGGCGAGCCGGTCGCGTACCGGCGCGAGCTCACCGTCCATCCAGCGCGGCGGGTCGGTGCCGGCGACGTCGACCACCGCGGCCACCATCCGGTCGACGGCCAGGCCGTCGTGTTCGAGGACCTGCACCAGCCGGGCCAGGGCGGCCGCGCCGAAGCCGCTCGCCGAGGTGACCAGCACGGGCACCGCGTCGGGCCGGCGGGACCACTCGTCCAGCGCCGAGGGCCGAACGGCGTTACGGGCGGCGACGTGGGCCAGCGCGACCGGTGTCGAGGTGTCCACCACTCCGGCGAACCAGCCGCCGGTCTCCAGCAGGTGGGCGTACCACCGCGGGTCCTCGGGCACCGCGACCGGCGGCCGGGTCCACGGCCGGGCGTCGGTGAGGACGTCGTACCCCGGTCCGTCGGCGGCGTCCGCACCGAGGTCGGGCAGGTCGTCGCCCCGGCGGCGCCGGCGCACCGGAACGGACCGGCGCAGCGCGGCGTCGCGCACCGCGTCGGGGTCGAGGGGACGGCCTGGGGGAACCAGCGCTGCGGGCAGGCCCACCGCCTCGTCGCGGGAGACGTCGCGGACGGCACCTCCGGTGACGCCGAGGCCGAGCCAGTCCGCCCACGGCGAGGCACCCCGGGGCACCGTGTCGACCAGCACCGTGCGGGTGGTCGGCGCGAGCACCTGGGCGAGCAGCCCGGCCAGCGCCGAACGTCCTACACCGCCGTTCGCACCCAGCACCGGAAGGAGGGCGCGGACTCCGCGGGGCAGCATGGCGCCCGCACCCCGCCTGCTCGATCCGCGCCTCTTCACCGGTCGAGGATAGCCGCGACGAGGGACTGACGCGCGCCCGCCGAGACGACGGGAGCGGCCGGCGACGTCGTTGTCGCCGGCCGCTCCACGGACCGTCGTTGCCTACATGTCAACTACTGCTTGACAGCACCGGCCGCGAGGTCGGCGAGGAACTGCCGGGCGCCGAGGAAGAACACGATGATCAGCGGGATCACCGCGAGCAGCGTGCCGGCCATCACCATGCTGTAGTCGGTGTTGTAGAGGCCGTTCAGCTGCGACAGCGCCACCTGCAGCGTCTGGCGGCCCGGGTCGATCAGCACCACCAACGGCCAGAAGTAGTCGTTCCAGGCGTTGATGAAGGTGAAGATCCCGAGGAACGCCAGCGCCGGCCGCAGCAGCGGAACCGCCACGTGCCAGTACTGCCGCCAGAAGTTGCAGCCGTCGATCCGGGCGGCGTCCAGGAGTTCGGCACTCACCGCGCCCTGGGCGTACTGCCGGAGCAGGAAGATGCCGAACGCGTTCACCGCGCCCGGCACGATCAGTGCCTGGAACGAACCCACCCAGCCGAAGTTCGCCATGATGACGAACGACGGCACCGTGGACAGCTGGGACGGGATCATGAACGTCACCAGCAGCACGACGAACAGCAGGTTCTTGGCCGGGAAGTCGAACTTCGCGAACGCGAACGCCGCGATCGAGTCGAAGAACAACACCAGCACCGTCGTCACCACCGCCACGAAGATCGTGTTGGCGGTGGAGCCGAGCAGGTTCACGCTGTCGAACACCTTGTGGAAGTTCTCCAGCAGGTGCGTGCCCGGCAGCAGTTCCGGCGGGAACTTGAAGATGTCCTGCGTCGTCCGGCTGGCCATCACGAACATCCAGTAGAACGGGAAGATCGAGACGGCGACGCCGAGAAGGAGCAGCACGTGGGTGACGACCGACCACACGCGCCGGGCGGCGACGGCGTTCATGCGCGCACTCCCTTCCGCGAACCGCGGTTACCGGCGCCCTGCACCAGCCGCCAGTTGATCAGCGAGAACAGAATCATGATCACGAACAGGCCCCAGCCGATCGCGGCGCCGTAGCCGAACTGGTTGTTGATGAACGCCTGCTGGTAGAGGTAGAGCACCATCGTCGTGCCCTCCGACCCCGGCCCGCCGCCGTTGCCCACCAGCACCTGCGGCTCGGTGAACAACTGCATGCCGCCGATGGTGGAGGTGATGACGGTGAAGAGGATGATCGGGCGCAGCAGCGGAACCGTGATGCGGAAGAACACCTGCCACAGGCTCGCGCCGTCGACCTTCGCGGCCTCGTACAACTCGGTCGGGATCGCCTGCAGGCCGGCGAGATAGATGATCGCGTTGTAGCCGGTCCATCGCCAGATCACCATGGCGGCGATGGCGACCTTGATGCCCCACGGCGTGTTCAGCCACTCGACCGTGTCCAGGTGCAGCCCTTCCAGGGCGGCGTTCAGCAGGCCGAAGTTGTTGCTGAAGATCGAGCCGAAGATGATCGCGATCGCCACGATCGAGGTGACGTTGGGGATGAAGTACGCGATGCGGTAGGCGCTGCGGCCGCGGATCTGCTGGTTCAGCATGAACGCGATGACCAGCGCGAAGAACAGCATCGGGATCGTGGAGATGAACCAGATCTGGAAGGTGTTGACGATCGACTTCCAGAAGATCGGGTCCGACAGCATGAACTGGTACTGCGCGAGCCCGACGAACTTCATCGCCCCGATGCCGTTCCAGTTCTGGAACGACAGGTACAGCGAGAACCCGATCGGGAACAAGCCGAAGATCGCGAACAGGATGTAGAACGGCGAGATCGCGAGGTACAGCGACAGCAGTTCGGACTTCGAGCGGCCCGCGTGGGAACCGGTCGTGCGGCGCTCCTCCGGGGCCTGGGCCGGGGCGGCGATCGGCGTCGTGGTGGTCATGTCAGATCAACCCCAGGTGGGAGAGCTGTCGGTCGGCTTCGGCGAGCGCGTCCTTCCACGCCCGGTCCGGGTTCTTGCCGGCGCTCCAGATGTTGGTGACCTGGTCGCTGAACGCCGGGCCGATGACGTTGTCGTACGGACTGAGGTAGACCGGCTTGACGGCCTTCGCGGAGGTGGCGAAGACCTCGTTGATGACCTGCCCGCCGTAGAACTTGTCCTTCACCTGTGCCCGCCTGTCCTCCAGCGAGGAGATCGCGGAGGGGTAGAGCTGCATCTCGTTCAGCCCGTACACCACCTGGTTCTCCGGTGACTGGAGATACCTGATCACCTTGAACGCGGCCTCGGGATTGCGACAGGACTTGGGGATGCCGAGGAACGAGCCGCCGCTGTTGCCGGCGCCACCGGGTGCCCGGCAGACCCGCCACTTGCCGGAGGTGCCGGAGGCCGCGTCGGTGAGGACCTGGCCCATCCAGACCGCGCCGACGAACGACGCCACCCGGCCGGTGCTCATGGCGGCGTTCCAGTCGCTGGTCCAGTCGTTGGTGTTGGAGGTGATCCGGCGGCGGTACGCGTCCACCGCGAGGTCCCAGGGCTGGCGCACCTGCGGCCCGTTGCCGATGAAGTGGTTCTTCTCGTCCATGTAGCGCTTGCCCTGCTGGGCCAGCGCCTGGTTGAAGACCATGTCGACGTTGGGCATCATGTACGTCTTCGGCAGCTTCTTGACCAGGGTCGAGCCGGCCTCGAGGTACTTCTCCCAGGTGGACATCGCCTGTGCCACCTCGTCGGGCTCACTGGGCAGCCCGGCCTTCTCGAACAGGTCGGCCCGGTAGAAGAGCGCCGTCGGCCCGGTGTCCATCGGGAAGCCGACCATCCGGCCGTCGGGGGTGACCCCGCGCTCCCACTTCCAGTCGAGGAACTCCGACTTGACGTCCTTGGCGCCGATCTCGTTCAGGTCGACGAACTGGTCGGCGTCGGGGAAGTACGTCGCGACGTCCTCGTTCAGACCGACGATGTCGGGGATGTAGGCCTTGCCGGCCAGGCTGGTGAGGAACTTCGACTTGAAGTCGCCACCGATCTTCTGTGGAACCAGTTTGACGCCGGTCGCCTTGGGCGTCTTCGCCAGTAGCGTGTCGCTGATGGAACGGTTCCAGTACCAAAGGCTCAGGGTGCCTTCGGGGGTGAGGTAGGAACCCCGGGTGCCACAACCGGAGGTGCCGAGGAGTGCGGTGCCAAGGAGTCCAGAGGCCGCCGCGAGAAACGTGCGTCGGTTGGGCGCCATGTTCACCTCGTTTCGTGAGACGAGCATCGATGAGAGAACAGGCGCCTGCGGAGTCGAGGAGAGGCCGCGCACGCCCGGCTGCTTCGACGGCGCGGTGGGGTTGCGTCGAAGCGTTTCCGCAGCGTATGGCCTTGCGTGATCGGGCGGAAGACGCTTTCCGATTCCGGACTTCGTTCGGTATGTCGAACGCTTGACGTTATGCCGAACGTCGAGGAGGAAGCTCACTCTGCGCGTACCGGCCCACGCGGTACGTCGCCACGGCGTCCACGACGGCGCCGACTCCGCCGCCGAGGAGCGGGATCCGCCGGCCCACGGTGAGGCTCAGCCGCTTGCCGCCGACCTGGGCGGCGAGGATCGCGCCGAGCTCGGTCGCCACCCGGTGGTCGAGCTCGACGTCGTGCACCGGAGCGGTCGCGATCGCCAGCGGGGTCGACGGCAGCGAGCCCTTCTGTACCAGCTCGGTCACCGTGTCGTCGCCGAGCAGGCAGGCGGTGACCGCCGTCCGGATGCGGGGGTCGGCGAGGTCGTACCCGCGCAGGTGGGCGATCGCCGCGACCATCCTGGCCTGCAGTACGGCGAGTCCGGTGATGTTGGCCGGCAGTGCGAGCGGGAGGATCGCGAACCCGCCGAGGCTGGTCACGAACCCCTGCGCGCCGGCCAGCCGGACGTGCTGCTCGACCACCTCGTCGGCGGCCCTGGTGTGGTCGCCCCCGGCGCGGGCCAGGTGCCGGTCGGCAACCGCCCGCGCACCGGGGAACCGGCCGCGGCCGTCGATGGCGGCGTCCAGGACGTTGCGGAACAGTCCCGCGGCGGCGCGAGGTGTCACCTGGCGGGCCATCGGCCCCAGGCCACGCGCGACCATCTTTCCTACGGCCATGGTCCACCTGTCCATTCGACGAGAGATCTGTAGGAGATCTGTACGGATCCGATCGACGGGAGCTCGAGCGGGGGACCCCTGGCCGGCTCCGTCCTGGACGAGCGATCTGACGAAACGATACGTCGTGATGCCGGTTTCCGCGCGGCTGGTCGGATCTCGCCCCCTTCCGTCCCCGGCCGACGGGTCCTGCGTCCGGCCGAGCGGCGTCCGGCCGTCCGGCGTCGGGCGTCAAGCCGTCCGGCGTCCGGCCGAGCGGAGAGCCGCCGGCTTGGGCAGGATGGGGGCGTGCCCACCGACCTGCCGCCTTCCCGCTGGGAGTTCCCCACCCCCGACCTCGCCGGGGACGAGGACCTCGTGGGCCAGGGCGCCGACCTGGACCCGGCGACGATTCTCGCGGCGTACCGCAAGGGGATCTTCCCGATGCCGGTCCGGCGGTCCGCGCCGACCGCGTGGTGGTCACCGGCCCAGCGCGGCATCCTCCCTGTGACCGGCCTGCGGGTGTCGCGGTCGCTGCGGCAGTCGTGCGCGCGGTTCACCGTACGGGTCGACACGGTGTTTCCCGACGTCATCGAGGCATGCGCCGACCCCGGCCGTCCGGGCGGCTGGATCACCCCGGAGGTGATCGCGGCGTACGTCCGGCTACACGAACTCGGCTGGGCGCACTCGGTCGAGGCGTGGACTCCCGAGGGGCAGCTCGCCGGCGGGTTGTACGGCATCGTCATCGGCGGGTTGTTCGCGGGCGAGTCGATGTTCCACCGGGTCCGGGACGCCTCGAAGGTCGCCCTCGTCGGCCTGGTCGACATCCTCGCCAAGGAGCCGGACGCCGAGCGGCGCCTGCTCGACCTGCAGTGGCGGACGCCGCACCTGGCGTCGCTGGGCGCGATCGAGATCCCTCGCGCGGAGTATCTCGCCCGGCTCGATCAGGCGCTGCGGCTGCCCAGCCCGCCGGCGTTCGGCGGCCGGACCGAGGAGCCTCGATGGGCGGGGAACGCCCGCGGCAGGTAGGACGGGTCCTGCTGGCGGTTGTCGGCGACCCGCACGATCGTCTGGGTGATGTCGTCGGCGGCGCCCGTGTCACCGTCGTAGCTTTCGGCGTCGGCGTAGCGGTGGCGGCCGCCGTAGGGATGGCCGTCGTGGGGCCCCTCGTAGGGATCGACGTAGCTGTCGGGTGAAGTGGACTGCGCACTGCCGGCGAGGAGGTCGGACAGCAGGTGCGCGTCGCGCGGCCGCAGCCGGAACGACCCGACGCAGGTGTCGCCCCGCCACAGCGACAGGACGACCAGCCCGTCGGCGCCCATCTGCGGGTGCCGGTTGACCCGCAGGGTGCGGTCGTCTCCGCGCACGTCGAGGAAGACCTCGCCGTGAACCGGCAGCGGCGTGACGTCGGACATGCGTCGATCATGCCGTGAATTTCCGCGTCGCCTACCCCGGGCCGAGGTCGCTGCCGGCCACGGTGCCCCGCCCCGGGCCTCGCCGCGGCACTGATCAACTGGTCGGGGACTTGCGCGCCGGGGCAGGATGTGAGCATGCCCGAGTTGCCCGAGGTGGAGGCGCTGGCCGAGTTCCTGCGCGAGGAGGCCGTCGGCCGGACGGTGACGCGCGTGGACGCGGTGGCGATCAGCGCGCTCAAGACGTTCCAGCCGCCTATCACCGACCTCGCCGGACGGACGATTGCGGCGGTCGGCAGGTACGGCAAGTTCCTCGACCTCACCATGCGCGCACAGGGGGCCACCGAGGGAAGCGGGGACACGGGGGCCGCCGAGGACCTGCACCTGATCGTCCACCTGGCTCGGGCCGGCTGGCTGCGCTGGAGCACCTCGCTGGCGGACAAGCCCCCGCGTCCGGGCAAGGGCCCGCTGGCGGTGCGCGTCCACCTCGGCGACGGCGTGGGCTTCGACCTCACCGAGGCCGGCACCCAGAAGCGGCTGGCGACCTACGTCGTCACCGACCCCGCGCTCGTACCCGGCGTCTTCCGGCTGGGCCCGGACCCACTGGCCGACGAGTTCACCGAGCAGGCGCTGGGCGACGTCCTCAAGGCGGCCGGCCGCGCCCAGTTGAAGGGCATCCTGACCGACCAGGCGCGCATCGCCGGCATCGGCAACGCCTACTCCGACGAGATCCTGCACGCCGCGCG
This sequence comes from Actinopolymorpha sp. NPDC004070, assembly GCF_040610475.1. NCBI lineage: Bacteria > Bacillati > Actinomycetota > Actinomycetes > Propionibacteriales > Actinopolymorphaceae > Actinopolymorpha > Actinopolymorpha sp. NPDC004070. The sequence continues at coordinate 432,279 of NZ_JBEXMJ010000002.1, forward strand.
GCTTTCGCCGTTCAAGCCGGCAAACGGGCTCTCCGCCGCCGAGACCACCGCGCTGTACGCCGCGATCCGTTCGGTGCTCGCCGACGCCGCGGTCCGCGCGCGGGGTCTGGCCGCCAAGGACCTCAAGGCGGAGAAGAAGACCAACCTCGCGGTGCACGGCCGCACCGGACAGCCGTGCCCGGTCTGCGGCGACACGGTGCGCGAGGTGTCGTTCGCCGACTCCAGCCTGCAGTACTGCCCCACCTGCCAGACCGGCGGCAAACCGCTCGCGGACCGCCGGCTCTCCCGACTGCTGAAGTAGGACGCCAGTCTCAACTCGTGTCCGAGCCGTCCGGGAAACCGTACGGACGTGGCCGGCGCGGGACCCGTGGGAAGCACCGCACACGCGGGCGGCCTAGGGTGACCCGCGGCAGACGAGGCCGCCAGGCAACTGGTCGACATAGCGATGCAGCGATGTCGTCGACGTGGGGGATGTACGCCGGCGGCCTCACTTCACCACACACTTCGGAGGACGAGTGGTGCGCCACGCCGCGCCCCAGCGGGGGAACCTGGGTTCGGCCATGGTCGCGCTGACCGCTGCCCGACTGGCGTCGGTGGTGGCGCAGTTCCTGGCCGGTGTGGTCGCGGCCAGACTGCTCGACCCGGCCGCGCTCGGCGTCTCCGGTGTCGGCCTCACTCTCGGCTGGGCGATCGCGATCGTCGCCAACGGCGGCCTGAACATCTCCGCCGTCTACTTCCTCGGCCGGCGCCCCGGTGAGGAGCGGGCCGTCGTCAGCGCGGTTCTCGGGCTGACCCTCGGGGCGCTCGCGGCCGGTGCGGTACTCACCGCCGCGGCCGGCGTCGTCGTCGGTCCGCTCGTGGTGGGCCGGCAGGTCCCGCTGCTGATCGGCGCCGCCGCGGTGATCGCGCTGGCGACGGTGGGGTACGAGGTGGTCGGTGCGCTGCTGCTCGGCCTGCACCGCCGGGGGGCGTACGTCCTCGCCGACGTGGCCCGCAGCGCCGCGACGTTCGGATGCACGGTGCTCATCCTCGCGGTGTTCAGCCGGACGGCGGAGGGCTACGTCCTCGCGACCGGGCTCGGCATCGCCGTACCCGCGTTCGCCGCCCTGGTCGGGTTGCGCCGCACGACGGGGACCATCCGGCCGAGGTTCGACCGGGAGTTCTCCCGGGACGCCATGCGGCTCGGCCTGGCCGGACAGCTCGGCAACGTACTGACGTTCCTCAACCTGCGGCTGGACCTGCTGTTGGTGCCGGCCCTGCTCCGGCTCGACCTCGCCGGCGTCTACTTCGTGGCCACCAGGGTCGCCGAGGTGGTCGGCCAGCCGTCGACGGCCGCGTCGTCGATGCTCTTCCCCCACGTCTCCGCCCAGACCGATCCGCACGACACGGCCACCACCGAACGCACCTCGCGGCTCACCCTGCTGACCACGCTGGCCGCTGCCGCCGTTCTGGCCGCGGTGTCGCCGCTGGTCCTCGGGCTGTTCTTCGGTCCGGTGTACCGCAGGGGCACCACGGCACTGCTCCTCCTGCTCGCTTCGATGCTGCCGCTCGCGCTGGCCCGGATCCTCGCCGCCGACCTGAAGGGCCGTGGCCGGCCAGGTCTGGTGTCGGTGGGCACGGGCGTGGGTGCGGTCCTCACGGTGGCGGCCGACCTTGTGCTGATCCCGCGGCTCGGGATCGAGGGCGCGGCGTTGGCCTCGGTGATCGCGTACGCCGGGACCGCCGCGGTCCTGCTCGGCTGCTACCGCCGGGTGACCGGCGCCCCGCTGCTCCCCCTGGTGCCCCGGCCCTCCGACGTGGTTGACGTGGTGCGACTGGTTCGCGGGCGGCTGCGCCGGTCCGGTGGCGCGTCCGACGCCGCTCCCTCGCCGGACTCCGCTGCCTCGCCGGGTGAGGCCGGCGCGGCGTGGGCCCGCGGGTCCGCGGCCGGGCCGACGCGCGAGGCCGCACCGGAGTACACGCCGAGGCACGCGGCCAGGCCCGCGCCGGGACCCACGCCGGACGCCGTACCGCACGAGATGCCCCCGGCGGACGTGTCCGAGGAGGCACGCCGGTCCGGCGCCAGCCGAGATCCGGTATGAGGTTCCCCGTGAAACCAGCCCGGGTCGCGCTCGGCTGCCTTCTCGCGGTCGCGCTCGTCCTTCCCGTACTGGGGACACGGATGCAGGCCGAGCGTCGTTCGAACGCGGTGAACATCGCCGTCGTCGACTCCTCCGTGGGTAACTGGACCGACGGCCGGAGCACCTCCGGGACGGCCGACGTGCTGAGGCGGGTACGCGCGAGCGGTGTCGGGTCGCTGGTGGTCGGCATGCGGTCGGTGCGCGACTACGTAGAGACCGGTGACCTCACGCCGGTCGACGTACGCAGGGCGGCCCGCGGCGAGGTGCCCGCCGCGCTGGACCGGCCCGGCCAGGCGGTCGTCATCCGGGGCCGGCCGTACGACCCGGACGGGACGTTCGCGCGCGCCGTCGACGCCCTCACCACCCGCTTCGGCGCCCGCCTGAGCACCGCGAGCACGCCGGGCATGGTGCCCTACCTCCGGGTCGCCGGGGCGCACAACCTGGACGACTTCCCGGTCGGCTACGACCAGGCCCGGCTGAGGATGCTGTGGGAGTCCGGCTTCCACGTGGTGCTCGCACTGCCTGCCCGGGTGACGTCCGGCCGGGCCTGGCTGGAGTCCGAGCTCGACCAGGCGGCGTCGATGGCGGGGGCCCGGTCGGTTCTCGCGGCCGGCCCGCTGCCCTTCGCCGGCGACGGCGCCTCCGGCACCGCCGACACCGCCGACCTGGACCGGTTCACCGAGTTCCTGCGCTCCCGGGACTTCGACCTGGCGCTCCCCGACATGTACTCACCGGCCGGCGACGTGGCGTACGCGACCCGGCTGCCGGGCCGGGTGATCCGCACCCACGTCATCCCCGTTCAGGGCAGCTACGACCGGCACGCCGTGGTGGTGCGCGCGCACCGGGCCGAGAAGGAACGCGGCGTGCGGTTCGTGGTCCTGAGCGCCTCGGGCACCGATCCGCGGTCGCGGCTGCCGCTGGGGACCGTCCTCGACCTCGCCCCGCCGCTCACCCGTGACCTGCCCGTCGGCCTGCGTCTCGGGACGCCCGAGGCGCTGCCCGCCGTGGAACCCCCGCTGTGGGCGCGGATGCTGGTCCTCGCCGGCGGGCTGGTGCTGCTCGCGATGGCCGGCTTCTGGTGGCTCGGCGCGATGGTGCGGCGGCGGGTGGCCGCCACGGTGACCGGCGCCGGGGTCGCGCTGACCGGTGCGGCCGGGCTCGCGGCGCTGGTCACCGACCGGCTGCTGCCCTGGCAACTGGTGACGTTCGTGGTCGGATCCGCCGGCGCGGTCCTGTCCGTCCTGGCTGCGATGAGGTCGGCCGATCCGCCGGGTGGGGCTCGGCGCGGGGGCTGGGGCCGGGCGTTCTCCGCGTACGTCCTCGGGGTGTGGGTCGCGGTGACCACCGGAGTCGTGGTCGCCGCCTTCGGTGCCCGGAGCCTCTCCATGGTCGGGCTGGCGCCGTTCGTCGGGGTGAAGGCGCTGCTGGTGGGCCCGCCGGTGCTGGTCGCGGTGTACGCGCTGCTGTCGGCCCGCCGGCGCCGGGCCCTCGCGCGCGACGCCGGTCCCACTGCCCCGGCACCGCGGCGAGGCGGGCGCCTGGTCCGGCTCGTCCGGGCGGTGCGGCCGCGGCACCTGCTCGCCACCGCGGTGGTGCTCGCCCTGGTCGGCTACCTGCTGGTCCGTTCGGGCAACTCCGGCGCCGCGCCCGGCTTCGAACTCTCGCTCCGCGACACCCTGGACGAGGCCCTGTACATCCGGCCGCGGTTCAAGGAGGCCTTCCTCGGACTGCCCGCGCTGATGGTGGCGCTGCTCCTGACGGCGCGCGGCGGCAGGTTCGGCCTCGGCTGGGCGGCGGCAGTGGTCGCCGCGGTCGGTACGGCCAGCACGGTGGACACGTTCGGGCACTTCCACACACCGATGGCGGCGGCCCTGCTGCGCACGGCGTACGCCGGTGTCTGCGGGCTCGTGCTCGGCGCCGTCGCGGCGGCGGTACTCGCCTGGCTGACCGCGCGGCCGACCAGGTCGGGGTCGGGTAGGCGGAGGGCAGCGTCACGGGCGCGGCGGGGAAGGCGGTCGGGGCCGGCGAACGCACCCGTCGGCCACACGAGGCAGGAGGACGGATGAGAGTCGCACTGCTCGGTTACTTCGGGTTCGGCAACGCGGGGGACGAGGCGATCCTCGCGGCCGAGATCGCGGCGCTGCGGGCCGCGTTCGCGGCGGAGGTCCCGGAAGGCGCCTCGGCGGACCAGGCGGAGCCTGCGTTCGTGGTGATCTCCGGCGACCCCGACCACACCCGGCGCACGCACGGGGTGGACGCCGTGTCGCGTACGGACGTCCGGGCGGTGCTGGCCGCCCTGCGTTCCAGCGCCGCGCTGGTCGCGGGTGGCGGCAGCCTGCTCCAGGACGTCACCAGCGCCCGGCCGGTCGCGTTCTACGCCGGCACCATGCTGGCCGCGCGGGCGGTCGGTACGCCGGTCTTCGTGTACGCCCAGGGGCTGGGCCCGGTGCGGCGCCCCGTCAACCGCGCCCTGACCGGTGCCGCGTTACGGGCGTCGCGGTACGTCGCGCTGCGGGACGCCGACTCGGTGGCGCTGGCCGAACGGCTCGGAGTCCGCGACGTCGACCTCGTACCCGATCCGGTTCTCGGTCTGGACCTGTCGGCGGAGCACCCGCCCTCTCTCGGCGGCGAGCGACCCCGGCTGGCGGTCGCGCTCCGGCCGTGGGCGGGCTCTGAGCACTGGCTGCCCGCGGTGCGTTCGGCGCTGGCCGAGCTCGCGGCCGAGACGGACGTCGTACTCGTGCCGTTCCACGCCGGCCAGGACGCCGACCTGGCCCGCGAACTGGCCGCCGACCTCGGTCCCGGCGCCTCGGTGGTCGACGTCGAACCTGCCGGTGGCGACGGACACCAGGCCGCGCTGGACGCGGTGGCCGGCGCCACCGCCGTCCTCGGTATGCGACTGCACGCGCTGATCGCCGCGGCCGGGGCGGGCCGGCCGTTCGTCGCGCTGTCGTACGACCCGAAGGTGGCGGCGTTCGCCGACCGGGTGGGCCGGCCCGTCGCCGCCACGCTGCCGATCCCCTCCGGGGGCGCCGCGGACCAGGCAGAGCTGCGCGAGAACGTGGTGGTGGCCGTCCGCAAGGCGCTCCAGGGGCCGGACCAGTCCTACCTCGACCGGCTCTCCGCTCTGCGCGTCGACGCCGCCCGTCCGGCGACCACGATCGCCCGCTCGCTCCTCGCCCGCTGACACCCACGAGGTTCCTGAGCATCACCGGTGTCCGGTTCGGACACATTTCGGGTATCCAATCCTGCACACAAGGTGCGCAGGTGTGCAGGATTCGGTACTGAGCCGTCGGCGCGCCTCCCGCATCGTGGAGAAACGCTCGAACGCCCGATAACGGATGACCCGCGTTCGGACATCGCAGTGCCCACCGGGACGCATTAGATGGGTACGGACGCCTATCGTGACTACTACGGGCAAGTAGCCGAGAACAGTAGGGTCATGACAGAACCGAACGAACCGACCACACCGCTGGCGCGGATGCGGTTCTCCTGGCAGCGGGGGACCGACGTCTCCGACGCGCCTGAGGTGGCCGACGACGAGGCGTCGGTCGACGACGAGTCCGTCCACGAGGACGCCGTCGAGCCGGATGTCGACGAGCGGGACGCCGACGAGCGGGACGCCGGCAGCCTTCGTGCCGGTGGTACGCCGGCGTCCCCGTCGCGACCCGAGCCCGGTCCGGCCGACCGGCCTGCTCAGGGGTTCCGGCCGGATCCGGAGTCCCGATCGGCCCGAGGAGCCCAGCCGGGGTCGGACCTGCCGACGACTCCCGCGCCTCCCCGGGCCGCGCCGTCCACGTCGTCCACGTCGACCAACGGCCACGCCGTCACCGACGACTCCCCCCCGACGGCCCCCAGCCGGCGGGTGAGCGAGGAGGCCCGCAACCGGCTGGACGAGTCACGGTCGGCTTCGCCGTCGGAGTCACGGTCGGCTTCGCGGTCGGAGTCACAGCCCGAGCCCGACGTCGACGACCCGGCCTGGGTCGCCACCGACCTCGGCGAACTCGACGACGACGCGGCTGCTGAGTCCGAGAGCAGACGCCGACGCAAGCGCCGCGAACGCCAGGAGCGAAAGAGCCGGGCCGCGCAGGCCAAGGCCGCCCAGAAGAATGCCCGCAGGACCACCGCCAGGAAGGCGGCCGCGAAGTCCGAAGTCGCCCCGGTCCAGGTGGGCGACGACCAGGCGGCGGCCGACCAGGCGGCCAAACCCACCTCCCGTACTCCCGTCGCACGAACGAACGTCGCGGCCACCTCCGGCCGTCTCGGCGGCACGACCACCGGAACGACCCGGGCCACCGACCGACCCCGCGCGCGGCCCGTCGCACCGGCACCCGCCGTGACAGCCACCAAGCGGAGCCGGCGAGACCGCGGCGACTTCGACGTGCCGGCGCCCGGTCGCCGCTTCTCCGGCGGCCGCGCCGCGCACACCGGGCTGCGGGTCGCGCTCGTCGTCACCGCCTGCCTGCTGGCCCTCGGCGTCGTCGGGTACGCCGCCTTCGCGCTCGGAATCTCCACCGGACGGGACAACTCCCCCCGGTTGAGCAGCGCCGACCTCGCTCGTTACCGCCTCACCGCGTTTCCCACCGCGGAGGCCGGCCAATTCGCCGCGGACTACGCGCGGCTCTGCTTCACCCACGACCCCACGCCGGGCGCCAACGACGCCCGGGAGCGACAGTTGGCGCGGTACGTCTCGGGCGGCACCGACCCCCGCTGCGGGTGGAACGGCGAGGGATCCCAGTCCGTCGCCGACGCGACCTGGACCGGTGACTCCGAGCCCATCGACGTACCCGGCCTGCAGGGCAACGCCAGGATGATGACCGTACGGGTGCTGACCGACTCCGGCAGCAGCCGCATCGTCACCGTCCCCGTCTACGTCGCCGACCTGGCCAACGCCAACGGCATGCGCATCGTCGGCGACATCGGCGAGATGCCCCAGCCCAACCTCGCGGCCGCGCCGGAGGTCAAGCCGCCGGCGGCGACGGACTCCCGGCTGAGCGAGGCGCTCACCCAGGGACAGTTCTTCGAGCAGTTCTTCACCGCGTGGGGTGCCTCCGACCGGCCGGCGCTGCAGCGGTTGGTGACGCCGGACGCCACCGCCCGCACGACCGCGGGCCTCAACCGCGTCCTGGCTTCTCCGACCATCCAGGAAGCCAGGGTGTTCCTGCCGAAGGGTGCCGACCCGTCGACGCCGTACGAATGGAAGACCCGGCAGACCACGCAGGCCTGGGTGTGGGTGGTCTGGCGTACACCGGGTGAAGGATCCAAGGCGACCGAGACCCGCGCCTACCGGCTCCAGTTGGTGAAGACCACCCAGGCGAGCAGCCCGACCCAGGAATGGGCGGTGCGCGACATCCAGGGAGGGATCCCCGACGTCAAGGGGGGATAGACGTGTTCGCTCAGCGATCGGGGGGCGAGTTCACTACAGTGCACGCGCCGCGTGCGGCCGCCCGGGCCGGCCAGGAAAGACCCACCACGCGTCAACAACGACGGACGTCGCAGACGTACGTCACCAAGGAACGAGGGAGGTGAGCCGAGGTGACCGGAATGTGGATTCTCGCGTCGGGGGGTTCCCAGCTCGACGCGCTCTTCGGCCGAATCGAACGGCTGCTGGCCGGGGTGGCGGTAGGTGCCCTGACCGTGGCCATCATCATCATCGGGTTCAAGATCATGTTCGCGATCCGGCGGGGTGACAACTTCCGCGAGGCGATCCAGAACATGGGCGTGGTGGCGTTCGCCGCGCTCCTGATCGGCGGTGCGTCCGGGATCGCCTCGCTGCTGAGCGCGATCGGCCGGCAGATCGGCGGCTAGTCGGCGTAGGAGTCCCAACGAGGTCCCGACGAGCGTCCCCGGAGGAGGTGAGCGATGGCGGACCCGCCCGGTCAGTACGTCGCGTACGACCACACCGACCTCGAACGCCGGCGCAAGAAGCTGTGGAACCTCGCCGAGGGTGTCCCGCTGACCATCCTCGGCGGCATCGACCTGCGTGCCCTGGTGACGGGCGGCATCGCGTTCCTCGGCCTGCTCGGCGGGGTGATGCTGGCCGCGCCGGTGGTGCCCGGGCTGGCGCTGAACGTCTGGACGATCCTCGGCTGCCTCGCCATCGCGGTGACTCTGTACGTACTCTGGCCGAGGCGGTGGCGCAACGGCCTGACCACCGAACAGAACATCCTGGTCGCGGTCGACTACCTCTTTCTGCAGCCGCGCCGCATCCACGGACTCGCCGAGGACGTCGAGCCGGAGATCGTGCACTGGCGGATGATCCTGTGGCGGCCTCTGCACCCGCGCTGGCACCAGGCGCTGGCCAGGGCCCGCGAGGAGCGGGCGGAGCGGTTGCTGCGGGCGTGCCCTGCCGATCCGTACGACCCGTACTACATCCACGACCCGGCAACCGGCTCGGTGACGGCAACCGCCCCGGCAACCGGGACGGCAGATCCAGCAGCAGACCCGGTCCGTGAGTAGGGGTCACGACGATGAATCCGCTCTACTACCTCCTTCCTCTCCTGGCGCTCGGCGTCGTCGCTCTCGGCGCGGTCGCGATCTTCGTGTTCAACGTCGGCGGCGGTGACGAGGACGCGGCCCGGAAGAAGCCGAAGGAGCCGCGCGCGGAGCGGGAACGCCTCCCTTACCGCTACGGCGACGACGTCATCTTCGTCTGGGGCCGCTCGGTGTGGACGGGTTTCTTCGTCGACACCACCACCGACGAGCACATCTCCAGCGACGAGCTCGTACCCGAGGCGCTGAAGCTGCCCAACCTGATGCACCAGCTCGGCCGTGAGTTCCACCGGCCGCAGTTCCAGGTGATGCTGGTCCCGCGCCGCCCCGACCTCACCGGCTGGGCCCTGGACCTCGTCGAACGCTCCTGGCGGCCCACCGACAACTACCGCAAGCTGATCCGCCGCGAGGCGGCCCGGGCGACCTCGAACGACCGGCTGGGTTCGCAGTACGACGTCGTCTTCTTGATGCGGATCGGCCAGCTCGGCGACGGCCGCGGCTCGGCCTCGGCGGCGGTGGCCGCGATCGCCGACCAGGCCACCGGCGTCCACGACGAGTACTTCGACCCGAACGTCGTCGCCGAGTGGCACGAACGCGCCGACGAGGTGTACGCCGTCGCGGTCGACGCCGGGGTGGCCACCCAGCCGCTGATGCGCCGCGACCTGGTACGCATCGTGCGCACCTGTCTCTTCGGGCACCTGCCGATCCCCGAGGACGGCGTGATCGACCGCCGCCCGTGGGGCGCGCACGAGTTCGAGCTGGCCGCGGACTTCCGGGCGCCCAACCACAAGAGCCGCCTCGAGGTGAGCGTCATCGACGACGACACCGGCGAGGACCGCAAGACCTACCTCACCACCCTGGTCGCGACCGGCTGGCCGGACGCCATCCGGTTCGCGAAGAACCGCGCGTGGGGCCGGACCCTCAAGCGGCTGGACTTCCCGGTCGTGGTGTCCTGGCGCGGCGTGCTGCTGCCGCCGGAGGAGTTCCGCGAACGCGGCAAGAAGATCCGCGACAACCTGGAGGACGAGGCGCGCGACATGGACCGCGCCAGCGCCCGGATCGACTCCCTGCTGGTGGAGCAGGTCGAACGCGCCAACCACCTTGTCGACGAGCAGGACAGCCGGCCGTTCCCCGGCATGGAGTCCCAGCTGCTGCTCACCATCGCCGCGGCCACCCCGGAGGAGCTGGAGAACCGCCGCAAGCGGATCGAGCGGCTGTTCGCCAAGACGCTGGACGCGACGGTGCTGCGGCCCAAGCGGCTGCAGTACCGCCTGCTCTACAACATGCTGCCCGGCGACGGCGACCGCTCGCCGGTGGGCCGGATCGCTCCGTTCCGGCGGCTGCAGGAGCTGGACCAGCTCGGTGTCGCCCTGCTCACCACCGCCACCCAGGTCGGCGACCGCGCGGTCGTCGGCCGGGACGGGATCGCCAAGGGCTGGGAGGGGATGCTGGTCGGGCGTACCCGCGACGGCCACAACCCCGTGCACTACTCCGCCCACTCCGCGATCGCCCGGGAGAACGGCGCCGGTGTCGTGCTCGTCGGTGCGTCCGGCGGCGGAAAGACCACGCTCGCGCTGAAGATCTTCCACTACGAGTCCGAGGCCGGCGTGCGGTGCGTGTTCATCGACCCGAAGATCGACGCGGCGCGGATGGCGTACTTCCTGGCGTTCGGGTCGCAGGTGCTCGACCCGGAGTTCATGCGGCACGCGGGCGAGGGCTGCCTCGGCCGGCCCGGGTGCCCGTTCCAGCCGATCAACGAGGAGTACTGGCGGGAGACCGAGATCATCGACCCGCTGCGCGGACGGGCCGGCAACCTCGACCCGCTGCTCACCGCGTCGACGGTCACCGAGGGCCGGATGCACGCCCAGGCGATGCTGGAGATCTTCCTCGGCGAGGTCGCGTGGAGCCGGATCAGCGGGTACGTCGTGGAGGCGTTCTCGCGGACGGTCAACGAGTACGACCGGGAGGTGGCCGCCTACCGCGCCGCGAACCCGGGCGTCGCCCGGTCCGAGGTCGAGCGCGCGGTGCCCCGGCCGACCACGTGGAACGTCCTCCAACTGGTCGTCGACGAGTTCGACCGGGTCAAGGACGCGGGCGTGGCCGACACGGAGGTACGCGACCTGCGGTTCGCGGCGGCCGTGCTGGAGGACCTGCGCAAGAACCCCTACGCCCGGGTCGCGTTCGCCCGCGAGGCCAGCGCAGTGGTCGACGACAGCGGCAAGCGGCGCACGATCATCACCCTGCGCGGACTGCCCCGCGCGCACGGCAACAGCTCCTCGGCCAACATCGCCCGCGGCATCATCTACCTCGTCACCCGGCTCGGTTTCCAGATGCTGGAGGAGACGACCGAACGCCACCCGGTCAAGGGCTGGCGGCCGCAGCTGCTGTTCGTGGACGAGGCGTACAGCGTGGCGAGCACCGGGGAGGGCCGCGACCTGATCAGCTTCGTGCTGAAGCAGGGTCGTGCGTTCAACATCGGGATCGTGCTCATCACCCAGCAGGCGGGCGACCTGGCCCGGATCGAGTCCGAGGACCTGGACGCCAAGGCGGCCGGGACGAACCAGATCCACACCGTGTTCGCGTTCCGGCACCACTCCGACGCCGACGCGGCGCAGACGCTTCCGCTGCTGAACCGAGCGCCGGCGGAGCGGTCGATGATCGAGACGCTGAAGTCGCTGCGGGACGGCGAGTGCGTGATGCGCGACGTGGACGCTGAGCTGGCGAGCGTCGAGGTGGACCGGGCGTTCTTCGAGTTCGCCGCGGCAATCCAGTCCAACCCGCACCTGGAGTCGCGGTTCAAGGCGATCGACCCCTCGCCCGACGTGGACGAGTGGCGCTGGGTGGACGAGGCGTCGGAGCTGGTGGACGAAGCCGCCGCGTCGACCCGGCTCGTGGTCGGCCCGCGTGACGACGACGTGGCCGAGGAGGAGGACTTCCTCACCGACCTCAGCCGGATCGACTCCTGAGGCTCGACTCCGGGCGCGTACGGATTCTTCCGCGGAAGAATCACCCGAGCGAGGTCACCCGGAGCTGTCAGGCTTCGGTCGGCTGGGGAGTCCCGGCGAGCTGGCGGCGTTCGGCGCGGCGGACCCGGGCGAGCTCGGGATCCAGGACCGGTACGGCGGCCAGCAGCGCGCGGGTGTACTCGTGCCGCGGGTCCTCGTACAACACCTCGGCGTCGGCGAGTTCGACCACCTCGCCCCGGCGCATCACCGCCACCCGGTCGCTGACCTGGCGGACGACGGCGAGGTCGTGGCTGACGAACACCACCGCGAAGCCGTACTCCGCCCGGAGCTCGTCGATCAGCTCCAGCACCTGCGCCTGGGTCGTGACGTCCAGCGCGGACACCGGCTCGTCGCAGACCAGCACCGACGGGCGGCCGGCGAGCGCTCGAGCGATCCCGATCCGCTGCCGCTGACCGCCGGAGAACTCGTGCGGGTAGTCGCCGGACCGGTTCGGGTCCAGGCCCACCTGGGTGAGCAGGTCCGCGACCGTCGCCGCCGCCTCGGACCGCCCTGCTCCCCGTACTCGCAGCGGCTCGGCGATGCTGTCCCCGACCGCGCGCCGGGGGTTGAGTGAGGACGCCGGGTCCTGGAACACCATCGCCACCTCGCGGCGCCGCTCGCGCAACCGGCGGCCGGACAGCTTCGAGAGGTCCGTCCCGCCGAGCAGCACCTCGCCGGCGGAGGGCCGCAGCAGGCCGACCATCATCCGGGCCAGCGTCGTCTTCCCGCTGCCGCTCTCTCCGACCACGCCCAGCACCTCGCCGCGGCGCAGGTCCAGGTCGACGCCGGCGACGGCGTGCACGACCTCCCGCCGCCGGGCCCCACCGCGTCTGCCGGGAAAGTCGCGGTGCACGCCGCGCATCGTCATCACCACGCCGTCGGCGGGGTCGCGTTCGTCCTCGCTCGCCGCGACCTCGGTACCTACGCGGCCAGGCCGGTCCGGCGCGACGTCCACCCGGGGCACCGCCGCCAGCAGTCGGCGCGTGTACGCCGCGGAGGGCGCGCCCAGGACCCGTGCGGTCGGCCCGCGCTCGACCTCCCGCCCGGCACTCATCACCAGCACGTTGTCGACGCTGCCCGCCACCACGCCGAGATCGTGCGTCACCAGGATCAGTGCCATCCCGGTGTCGGCCCGCAGCTCGGCCAGCAGGTCGAGGATCTGCGCCTGCACGGTGACGTCGAGGGCGGTGGTGGGTTCGTCGGCGACGAGCACCCGCGGCTCGCAGGCCAGCGCCATCGCGATCAGGGCCCGCTGCCGCATGCCGCCGGACAGTTCGTGCGGGTACGCGTCCACCCGGCGGTGCGGGTCGGGGATGTGCACCCGGTCGAGCACCTCGATCGCGCGTTCGCGAGCGGCCCGCCGGCCGGCGCCGGTGTGCAGCCGGTAGACCTCGCCGATCTGGTCGCCGACGCGGTAGTACGGGTCGAACGCCGACAGCGGGTCCTGGAAGATCATCGCGACCTCCGCTCCCCGCATCCGGCGTACCTGCTCGTCGGGCGCGGTGAGGACCGGTACTCCCGCGACCTCCACCTCGCCGGACACCCGCGCGTCGGTGCCCCGGTGCAGCCCGAGCAGCGTCAGCGCGGTGACCGTCTTGCCCGAGCCGGACTCACCGACCAGGCCGAGCCCGCCGCCGGGGGGCAGGTCGAACGACAGCCCGTCGACGGCGGGAGGCGCCCCGGAGGCCGCGGCACCCGGAAAGGCGATCCGCAGGTCGCGGACGGACACCGCCGGCTGAACGATGTTGTCAACGACGTTGCCGGTCATGCGCCCCTCCGCCCCAGCCGGTCCTCGCCCAGGCTGACCCGCGGGTCGGCCACCGCGTACAACAGGTCCGCGACAGCGTTGGCGAGCACGATGAAGAAGCCGGACAGCAGGGTGAGGCCCACCACCACCGGCAGGTCGACCACGCGGACCGAGTCGACCAGCAGCTGGCCCAGGCCGGGCAGCCCGAACACGCTCTCGGTGATCGCCGCGCCGCCGAGCAGGGCACCGAGGTCGAGCGCCACCAGCGTCACCAGCGGGGTGAGCGCGCTGCGCAGGGCGTGCCGGCCGACGATGGAGCGTTCGGTCAGGCCGTACGCCCGGCCGGTGCGGATGTGGTCCTCGGCCAGCGTCTCCAGGATCGAGGTGCGGGTGATCCGGGTGTAGACCGCGGCCTGCACGATCGCCAGTGTCACCCACGGCAGCACCAGGTTGGTGGCCCAGGCGGCGGGGTCCTCGTGCAGCGGGACGTACGACGGGAACGGCAGCCAGCGAAGGTACGCGCACACCAGCATCAGCAACAGGATGCCCACCAGGAACGTCGGCGCGGACATCCCAGCGAGCGTGGTCACCGTCACCAGCCGGTCGGCGGTGCGGCCCCGGCGCAGCGCGGACACCACACCCGCGGCGACGCCGACGACCAGCCAGATCACCAGCGAGCCGAGGGTGAGCGACAGCGTCACCGGCAGCCGGTCGAACAGCAGCGCCAGTACCGGCTCGTCGGTCTGGAACGAGTAGCCCAGGCAGGGCGCCGGGCAGTGGTCGACGGTGGGGCCGGCGCTGAAGTCGCGGCCGGCCAGCAGGCCCTGCAGGAAGTGCCAGTACTGCACCCAGATCGGCTGGTCGACGCCCATCTGGGCCTCGACGACCTTCAGGTGGTCCGGCGTACAGCCCTTGCCGCAGGCCAGCAGCGCCGGGTTGCCCGGCGTGAGGTAGAAGATCGTGTAGACCACGGCGGACAGGACGAGCAGCACCACCAGGGCGCCCGCCAGCCGGCGCAGCAGGTAGCCGGTCACGAGGCCCGCCCCCGCACGCGTGCTCGGGCCCGCGGGTCGAGTGCGGTCCGCAGGCCGTCGCCGGCCAGGGTGAACGCCAGCACGGTGACGAACAGCAGCACGGCCGGGATCAGCACGTACGTGGGGTCGCCGCGAAACCATGTCGTCGCCGTGGACAGCATCTGCCCCCACGACGACGTCGGTGGGCGGACGCCGATGCCGAGGAACGACAGTGCCGCCTCGGCCACGACGTTGCCGGGCAGCAGCAGCGCGGCGTACGTCAGCACCGGCGCGGCCAGGCCGGGCAGGATCTCCCGGCGCGCCACCCGCACCGGGTGCACGCCGGCCAGCCGGGCGGCCGCGACATAGTCGGCCTCCCGCAGAGTCAGCGTCTGGCCGCGCACGATCCGGGCAACCCCGGCCCAGCCGAGGACCCCGAGGACGACCACCAGCAGCACCGGACGCGGGAACGACGACGGCACGATCGCCAGCAGCGCGATTGAGAACACCAGCCCGGGGAACGCCAGGATCAGGTCGATGAACCGGCCGAGAACGCTGTCCAGCAGTCGCCCGCCCACACCCGCGGCCAGCCCGACCGTGACACCGATCAGCACCTGCAGCACGGTCGCGCCGATCGCCACGCCGAGGGAGACCCGGGCGCCGTAGACGACCCGGGCGAACAGGTCCCGCCCGGTGGTGGGCTCCACGCCGAGCCAGTGGTCGGCGCTGATCCCGCCGAACGAACCGAGCGGTACGCCGCCGCGGCCGGAGTCGATCAGCCCGTCGTGGAAGGTCGTCGGGTCCTGCCCCTCCAACGCGGCCAGCAGCGGTGCCAGCAGCGCGACCAGGACGAGCAGGCCGACGACGACCGCGGCGACGACGGCGGCCCGGCTCGAGGTGAACCGGAGCCAGACCACCCGGCCGCCGCCGACCGCGCCGCGGCCCGCGGGCACCGCCCCCGCGTCCGGCTCGGGGCCGGACGCGGGCGGCGGCGTGGAGACGGTGGCGCTCACCTGCTGCTCACCGAGCTGATCACCGTGGTGCTCACTTCACCGACAGCATCGTGACGTCGTACCTGCCGGTCCAGTCGCTGACGAAGGCGTTCTTGACGTTCTTGCCGTACATCACCAGGTCCTTGGTGGTGTAGAGCGGGACTGTCAACGCCTGCTTGCCCAGCTGGGCGTCGAGCTGGCCGTAGCGCTTCGCCGCCTGCGCCGGGTCGGTGATCTTCGCGATCTCGTCGAACTCCGCGTTCACCTTCGGGTCGTCGTACTGCGCGAGGTTGTAGTTGCCCTGCGGCGGGATCTGCCGGCCGTCGAAGATCGGCTGCAGGAACGGGAAGCCGGACGGCCAGTCCGCGCCCCAGCCGAACAGCATCATCCCGGGCTCCTTCTTCGGGTCCCCGGTCTGCTCGTAGAACGCGTCGGTCTCCAGGCCCTGCGGCTTGACGGTGATGCCGGCCTTCTTCAGTGCGTCCTGGATCGCGGTGGCCGCGCCCGGTCCGGTCCCGTCCTTGGAGTCGGAGACGTAGGTGAGCGGCACGGTGAGGCCGTTCGGGTGACCCGCCTGCGCGAGCAGTTGCTTCGCCTTGGCCGGGTCGCCGGCCTTGCCCGCCGGGAAGTAGTCGTACTTCTGGTAGCCCATCGACTTCTGCGCCGGCAGGAACGTCGTCGCCGGGTCGGCCAGCGCGGTGCCGCCGACCGCGTTGATCACCGACGTACGGCTCACCGCGTAGGAGATCGCCTGCCGCACCTTGGGGTCGTCGAACGGCTTCTGCTTGGGGTTGAACGCGATGTAGTACAGGAACGGGAAGTGGCCCTTGGCCACCCGCTTGTCCAGCTCGGGGTCGTTACCCAGGCGGGCGAGCTCGGACGGGCCGAGGTCGGTGTCGGTGGTGACGGCGTTCGCGTCCTTGCCGGCGCCGGTGAAGATCCGCTGGTTGATCACCGCGGCGTCCAGGCCGGAGGTGACCTCGACCCGCTCCGGGCAGGCGAGGCGGTTCTTGTCGACCGACCGCGACCAGTGCGGGTTGCGGGTGAGCACCAGCTTCTTGTTCTTCTGGTACGACTCCACCTGGTAGGGCCCGCTGGAGACCGGCTTGTTCTCGTACTTCACGCCGGTGTCCTTGGCCTTCGGCACCGGGGCGAACTGCGTGGCCGTGGCGAGGAACGGGAAGTCGCCCTCCGGCTTGCGCAGGTGGAACACGATCGTCTTGTCGTCCGGGGTCTCGATCGCCTTGATGCCGGCCGGGTCCTTGTAGACGCCCTGGTAGTTGGCGGCGCCGGCCAGCCAGTCGCGGAGGTACGGCGCACCGCCGGGAAGCTCCGGCGCGAACGACCGCTCGATGCCGTACTTGACGTCCTTGGAGGTGATCTTCGACCCGTCGCTGAACTTCAGGTTGTCCCGCAGCGTGTAGGTCCAGGTCTTCGCGTCGTCGCTGGCGACACCGGTGTTGGTGGCCAGGTCGGGAACGACCTTCGCGCCCGCGGCGCCGCCCGCGCGGTTGCGGGTGGTGAGCGTACGGAACAGCAGCGAGGGGATGTTGCCGCCGCCGGAGGTGTAGAGGCGGGCCGGGTCGAGGTGGGTGATGTCCTTCTGGTTCAGAACCGACAGCGTGCCGCCCTGGCACTTGGCGGGATCGAACCCACCGCCGCCCGCGCTGCCGCCGCGGGCGTTGTCGTCACCGCCGCCCGAACCGCACGCGGTCGCGACGGAGAGGGTGGCCACAGCGACGCCGATGGCCGCGGCCCGGATGAGAAGAGGTGGAACGTGACGCATGGAGAGCCCTTCGGGAGGCACCGGAGGCCGGTCGGCTCAGCAGTCGGAGCGGACGGCCTGGTGGGGACACGAGCACCCGGGACGGCGTACGGCGGTGTACGGCGAGTGGTGTGACGTCTGCGCCCGACGCCGGTCCCTGGGTGCTCCGGAAGTCGGAGGCAGGAGTCAGCGACACAGCACGTCGGCGACGTCGTGTGCGTGGACGGCCAGCAACGCGAGCACGTACCCCTGCGCCGGGGACTGGTCCCGGCGGGTAGCGCTCGCGGATCTCGACACACTGCACGACACGAACGCAGATCGTACGTCCGCTTCCGGAGCCTCGCCATCCGGGTGCCGGATGCGCGAAGGTCGGCGTCAGGGCGTGATGAACCGGTCGCGGTAGGCCCGCACCACGGCCTGGGTGCGGTCGCGTACCTCCAGCTTGGTGAGCACCGAGGCGACGTGCGTCTTCACCGTCTCCACGCTGACGTAGAGCCGGCGGGCGATCTCGGCGTTGGACAGCCCTTCAGCGACGAGGGTGAGGATCTCCGCCTCCCGCGCGGTGAGCCGGCCGAACCCGGGGTGCGCCTCGTGGGCCGCACCGGCCGACCCGAACATCGCCCGGACCTTCGCCGGGAACAGCAGCGACTCACCGCCGTGCACCGTGCGGATGGCCTGGGTGATCTCCTCTCCGGACGCCCGCTTGAGCAGGAAGCCGGAGGCGCCGGCCAGCATCGCCCGGGTCACGTAGTCGTCGTCGGCGAACGTCGTGAGCACGAGCACCTTCACCCGGTCGGGCCACCGGGCGGTGATCGTCCGGGTCGCCTCGATGCCGTCCACCCGGGGCATCCGGACGTCCATCAGGACGACGTCCGGCAGGTGCCGCCCGGTCGCCGAGACGGCCTCTGCCCCGTCGCCGGCCTCGCCGACGACGGCGATGTCGGGTTCGGGGGCGAGGATCGCCGCGAGACCGTGCCGGATCATCGGCTCGTCGTCGGCCACGAGAACGCTGATGTTCGGGTTCATCTGGTCTGCTCCGGTGCCGGTGGGGTGGGTGAGGCCGGTGAGTTCGGTGACACGGGACGGGAACGGGAGTCGGGACGGGGGCGTGCCGCCGCTCCGGGGAGTTCGGCGCGCAGCCGCCACCATCCCGCGGCGCCTTCCTCGGGTCCGACGGCGAGGGTGCCGCCGAGCAGGTTCACACGTTCCCGGATGCCGACCAGGCCGCGCCCGCCGTCGCGCCGGCCGCGGCCGGTGGAGCCGACCCGGTTGGCCACCTCGATCCTCAACCGGTCCTCGGCGAGGGTGAGCGTGAGCTCGGTGGGGTCGTCGGTGCCGTAGCGGGCGGCGTTCGTCAGCGCCTCGGCGACGATCCGGTATCCCTCGCGGCTCACCGGCTCCGGCACCGCGCCCGCCTCCGCGGGCACGCTCCCGTCGATCCGCCGCCCGGCCGAACGCAGCCGCTCCAGCAGGGTGTCCAGGTCGGCGAGGGTGCGGGCGTCCGTGTCCCCTCCACCGGAGCCTTGGTCGGCTCCGCCGCCCGGGCCGGGCCCGGTGTCCGCGCCGCTGCCGGACCTGCTGCCGGAGCCGGTCCCGGAGCCGGTCCCAGAGCCGGTCCCGGAGCCGGGACCCGCGTCGGCGCGCAGGACCCGCAACGCCTCGTCGAGGTCGGTCAGTGCGGACCGCGCGACCCCGGCGATGTCCTCGCAGTACGCGCGTACCGCGCTCTCCTCCGGCGTACGGACCGCGGCCGTGGCCAGCACCGAGATGATGCTCAGGTTGTGCCCCACGGAGTCGTGCAGGTCGCGGGCGACCCGGTTGCGCTCGGCGGCCCGGGCGGCCTGGGTCGCGGTGATCGCCATCAGTTCCCGCGGCGACGGGCCGAGCATCACCTCCGCCGGCCAGGTGGCCAGCAGGGGCAGGCCGACCACGACCGCAGCACCAACCACGGCGGCGACCGCGCCGGCGGCGACCACCAGCCAGTCCGCACCCGTGCCGAGCAGGGGAAGCGCCGGTATGCCGAGCGGGCGG
The DNA here is from genome assembly GCF_040610475.1 of Actinopolymorpha sp. NPDC004070. Classification (NCBI taxonomy): domain Bacteria; kingdom Bacillati; phylum Actinomycetota; class Actinomycetes; order Propionibacteriales; family Actinopolymorphaceae; genus Actinopolymorpha; species Actinopolymorpha sp. NPDC004070. The sequence goes on from NZ_JBEXMJ010000002.1 coordinate 451,444, forward strand.
GTGCCCGCGGCGCCGGTCCACGGCGCGCCGACCAGGCCGACCCCGACCGGAATCGCCACCAGGCCGGCGAGCAGCACGGCCGCGCCGGCCACCAGGTGCGCGGTGAACCACAGCGACGTTCGTACGCGTTCGACCCGCCCCGCCTGCTGTTGCCGGTGCCATCCGTCGGGGAACCGCGCGCCGAGCAGCGTCTCGGCCAGGACGACCTCGGTACGCCGGGCCGGGATGAGCAGGCCCATCGCCAGCGCGAGGACCAGCGCCGTCGCGACGACCAGGGCGGCGCGGACCCAGCCGGAATCCAGGTTCAGCGTGACCGGGAGGGTGAGGAACCACGCGCACAACCCGACCGAGCTGGCGCCGCCGGTGCCGACGAGCAGGAACAGCAGCGCGCGGCTCCACGCCCGCAGCCGGGCCGTCGTACCGGCCGGGACCGTCGTCCTCACCACTGTCCCCTCCTCACGGCACTACCCCTCGCTGTCCGAATGGCCGCGCGGTCCGTCGCCCGCCCCGTTTTCGGCCAGGCCGGCGAGGAGCTTCGCGGCCTGCCGGGGCCGGATCAGGAACTCGACGTGGCTGCTGTCCAGCGTGTGCACCTGGAACAGGTTGTCCGGGGTGAGGGCGTCCGCCTCGGCGATGAACCGGTCCTGCAGCGCGACCGGGATGGAGCGGTCCCCGGTGAGCCGGACGTATGTACGCGGGATCCGGCCCCACGTCGCTGCCTGGGCGCGGTCGTCCGGGCCGCCGGCGTCCAGGCTCTCGTCCGGCTCCAGGGTGTTCAGGAACGAGAGGAACTCGTCCTCGCTTCCGTCGGCCAGCATCGCCGTGCGCAGCGCGGCCAGCAGGTCGGGGTCGGCGGTACGCCAGTTCATCCGGATCGCGCCCAGTGCGGCCGGGTCGCCCACCAGCAGGCCCATGGTGTCGCCGAGCGCGCTGCTCGCGTACTCCGAGCCCTGCATGTACTCACCCGGGGTCGAGTCGACGCAGCACCACGCCGAGACGTAGACGAGCCGGTCGACGAGTTCCGGTACGGCGTTCGCGACCGCGGTGAGGGTGATCCCGCCCCGGCTGTGCCCGACCAGGATCACCGGCCCGTGCTCGGCGGCCCGCCGCAGGACGCCGGTGACGTGGTCCACGTTGTCGGCCAGGGTGACGCCGGCCATCGCCGACGGCGCGGTCGCCAGCGCGGCCAGGTCCTGCGGGGCCTGGTAGGCCGCCGGGAAGGTCGCGCCGAAGCCGTGCCCGGGCAGGTCCACGGCGAGGCTGCGGTGGCCGAGCAGGGTGAGCTCGCGCTGCAGGGCGGTCCAGTTGGCGGCGTTGCCGTTGGAGCCGTGCACGAGGACGAACGTCGGGGTCGTGGTCGTCGTGGTCATGGCCGTCATCCTGACATCCGCCCCCTCCCGCGTCGGCGTGGCGGCCCGCCGCTTCGTTCACACTCGGAACTCTCGTCGCCGCGGCCCGCGCCGCCATCCCTCCCGGGAGGCATCCGCGCTCCCGCCGAGGGGTGAGGAGGGCCTCAGGTGGCAGGTCGGTGCACTCGGCACCGAATGTCCACATCCGGGGGTCTCCGTACGTACAAAGCCGACGTGGACGCCTATCGTGACTAGGGCGCACCAACGTGCCACCAACCGGCCACAACCCCAACACACCGGCCGCGAGGGACGCCGGGCACACGGGGGGGATGGAGGACAGTGGTGACAGCGGGGGCATCGAGGACGTTCAGAGCAGTTGTGACAGTGAGGCAGTAGGGACGACACCGGGCAGATGAGACGCGACAGTTCGGTCACGCCACCGGCGCCCCGTCGGGCGTCGGCCCTCAGGCGGTGTGCCCGTCCTCGCGTCGAGCGCGGGGAGTTCCTGCTCGCCGTCCCCGCCGCCTCGGCCGAGCCCACCGGTGGCCCGTCCGGTACCGCCGCCGATCGCCCCGGTCCGGCGGCCGGCTCACGTCGGCGCGCCTGGCGGGCGGGGTGGCTGCGCGCCGGCCGGCTGCTCGCCGCGTTCGGCGTGGTGGCCGGAACGATCTTCGGGGTCACGGTCGCGATGCGTCCGGCGAGTGCCGCGCCGTGGGACTGCCCGTTCGGCAGCGGCAACATCACCAACGCCGGCCCCGAGCACGGCGGCTCCGGGATGACGGCGTGGATCCCGGTCATCGCCAAGGAGGACGTCGAGCCCGGCGCCGACCCGGACAAGCAGAAGCGCGGGCGACAGGCCAACCCCTCCGACCACACGCTGCTGGAGGTCGCTGGACCGCGCGGCCTGCTGTGGTCGTACACCCCCAAGGCGCTCAACACCGACGTACGCGACGGCAAGCAGAAGTTCGGCACCTCCGACCCGGAGAGCAACTTCGAGACGCAGTGCTCGGTGATGGACGCCTCGGCCACCGGCATCGCGCAGATGCTGTTCTCCTTCGGCGGCTTCTTCGGCGGCCTCACCATCGGGATGAAGCAGCTGGCCAGCAACGAAGCGCCGTTCGAGACGTTCTACGACGCCCAGCAGAGCCTGCTCACCAACCTCAACGACAAGATCGGCGTACCCGCGATCGCGCTCGCGGTGGCGGTCACCGGCCTGTGGGTGCTGACCCGCATCCACCGCCGCGCCGACTCCCGCGAGACCTACGCGGGCGTGATCAGCTCGGCCCTGATCGTGGTGGCCATCACCGCCATCCTCACCGGGAACAACTACGTCAAGCTCACCGGCGCGGTGGACAAGTACACCTCGGAGTTCAACTCCGCGGTGATGGACCTCGCCATCATCAACCGCAACACCGACGCGTCCAGCGCGTGTTACCTGCCCACGGTGGCCACGCCGAGCCAGGCCCAGGGCGACTCCCAGGCCGGCTCCCTGGGCATGCGGCCGCCGCAGGACTCCCCGCGCGCACTGACGTACAACCTCGGCAAGCGGGTCTCCTCCTGCATGCTCTACGAGGTGCTGTTGTTCCAGCCCTGGGTCAACGGCCAGTTCGGCACCGAACGCCAGCTCAAGGTCGACGACCTGAAGGTGGGCTCCCAGAACTACTGCCCGAACAGCCAGGCGCCGGTCTACCAGCGCCCCAAGGGCGTCACCAGCATCGAGTACCGCTGCGACGACCGTCCGGTCGCAGCCGGCCAGGACCGGCCGAAGATCAACCTCGCCGTCCAGCAGGTCGTGGCGCAGTCGCTGTCGCGCAACCAGACAATCGACGAGGCCGACGGCAAACGCGTCGACACCGGCCAGAACTACTTCCTGTGGAAGGGCGTGCAGTACAAGATCGCGCAGGTCTACCCGCAGAACTACGAGTTCTGGGAGGGCACGCAGCCGACCGGGCGGATGGCCACCGCGATCGCGGCGTTGTTCGTCAACCTGATCGCGTTCGTCTTCGTCGGCCTGCTGGCGCTGCTCACCATCTTCTGGCACGCGGTGTTCCTCATGGCCTGGATCTTCCTGCCGCTGATCGGGGCGATCGCGGCGTTCCCACCAGCGCGGCGGATCGTGCGGATGATGGCCGGGGTGATGGTGCAGGCGGTGTTCCTGCGCTGCGTGTTCGGCCTGGTGCTGGCGCTGCTGCTCGCGGTGCTGAACATCCTGCAGGTCGCACAGGGCGGCATGGTGATCAAGATCTTCCTGATGCTGGTGGCCACCGCCGCGATCTGGAAGATCCTGTCCGCGCTGCGCACCGGTGCGCTCGCACCCCAGGTCGTGCAGGAGGCCACGCAGGCAGGTGTGGTCCCGGCCGACACCGGCGCGACCGCCCGCACGCGCGCGGCGGTCGGCGGTGCGTACCTCATGCAGCGCGGCGTACGCAGCGGCGCCCGCTCCGGTGCGATGGCCGGCGCGGAGGCCGCCGAGGGCCTCGGCTACGAACGCGGATCCCGGCAGTGGCGTACAGAGGTACGCCGGGGCCGGATGCAGGGCGCCGTCGCCGGTGGGCGGATGACGACGCAGGTCGGCCGGGCGCAGACTCTCGCCGGTGACCAGGGCCGGATGACCGTGACCAGGGCGCAGGCGCCGGCACTGCGGCGGCGGCGGGACGAGGCCGCCGAGCAGCGCCGGATCGAGGACTGGAACCAGGCCGAGGGCCGCCACGAGGAAGTGCTCGAGGCGCTGAAGAACCCCGGTGGTGG